>NZ_LDRU01000034.1 GCF_001476285.1 Microbacterium testaceum
CCACCCACACCCCGCGCTCGGGGTCGAGCGCGGGGTGTGGGTGGAGCGCGGGATGGGAGTGGAGCGCGCGGCGCGGCGCGGCGGCGCGTCGGCGGGGTCGGCGCGGCGGCGGGTCAGCTCACCGCACGAGCCATCCGCCGTCGACGGGGATCACCGCGCCGGTGACGTAGGCGGCGGCGTCGGATGCCAAGAAGACGAACGCCCCCTGGAGGTCGGCGGGCGTGCCCCAGCGCCCTGCGGGGATGCGCGCGAGGATCGAGGCTTCGCGGTCGGCGTCGGCACGGATGGGCGCGGTGTTGTCGGTGGCCATGTAGCCCGGCGCGACGGCATTCACGGTGACGCCCGAGGCCGCCCACTCGTTCGCGAGGGCCTTGGTCAGCCCCGCCACCGCGTGCTTCGAGGCGGCGTAGCCCGGGACGAGGATGCCGCCCTGGAACGACAGCATCGAGGCGACGTTGACGATGCGCCCCCACCCCTGCGCGATCATGCGCCGACCGGCGGCCTGCGAGAGATGGAACACGGCGTCGAGGTTGACCGCGAGCACGTCGTTCCAGTCGTCGGCGCCGTGCTCGGCGGCCGGGGCGCGCCGGATGGTGCCGGCGTTGTTGACGAGGATGTCCACGCGCCCGAGCACCTCGGCGGCCTCGTCGATCGCGGCGGCCAGCTCGTCGCGGGACGCCGAGACGAAGTCGCGGTGGATTGTGTGTACGCGCCGGCCGAGGGCGCGCGCGAGCTCGGCCGTGTGCCCCGCGTCGCCGCGGTCGATGAGCACGAGGTCGGCCCCGGCCTCGGCGAGCGCGAGCGCCGCGCCCTGGCCCAGGCCGCGGCTAGAGCCGGTGACGACGGCGACGCGGCCGTCGAGGCGGAAGGTGTCGAGGATCATTCGGGCTCTCCCGGGGGTGCGATGAACGTGGTGGTGAGCTCTCCGATGCCGCGGACGCGCACGGTGACCGCGTCGCCCGGGGCGAGCGGGCGGTGCGCGTCCTGCGCGGCGGAGAGCTTCTGCGGCGTGCCGGTCGAGATGACGTCGCCCGGCTCGAGGGTCAGCACCTGGCTGAGGTAATGCACGACGAAGGCGACCGAGAAGATCGTCGTCGCGGTGGACTGCGACACGGTGACCTCGCCGTCGCGCACGACTTCGACGAGCAGGTCCTGCGGATCGATCTCGTCGGCGGTCACCAGCCAGGGCCCGAGCGGCGCGAAGCCGTCGAAGCACTTGCCGAGCGCCCACTGGCTCTGCCGACGCTGCCACGAGCGATCGGACACGTCGTTGAGCAGCGTGTACCCCGCGACATGAGACAGCGCGTCGTCGAGGGCCACCCCGTGGGCGCGCCGACCGATCACGACGGCGATCTCCCCCTCGTAGTCGACGTCGTCGGCCACGGTCGGCACGACGACCGGATCGTTCGGCCCGCCGAGGGTGTTCGGCGTCTTAACGAAGACGTCGGGAGTGACGGGATCGTCCGCGGTCGGGTCGACGCCGTCGGGGACGTGCCCGCGGTAGTTGTACCCGAGGCAGAGCATCGCGCGCGGCACGACGGGGGCCCGCAGCACCGCGGTGTCCAACGGCGGGAGGGCGTCGGCATCCGTTCTCTCCACCAGATCCCGGATGCCGTCGAGCTCGGCGAACAGCTCGGGCAGGGGCCGCGGGCCGAGGTCGAGCGCACGATCGCCCGCCGTCCCCGCCAGCACCGCGACCGAGCGATCGCCGACGCGCGCGAGCCTCACCACGCCGGCCGCCAGTCGGGCCGCGCCGCGCGGGCCAGGGCCTCGAAGTAGAAGTAGTCGCCCCAGAGCGTCCCCTCGTCGACGCCGACGTTCTTCGGCAGGTCGTAGACGCTGTGCAGCAGTACGGTGTCGGCATCCGCCGCGGTCGCCGGCGTGTAGTGGGCGATGAGCGAGGCGAGGATGCGATCGGCCGCGGAACGCCACCGCTCGGCGTTCTCGGTGTCGACCTCGGCCAGCTCGTAGAGACCGCACACCGCGATCGCGCCCGCCGAACTGTCGCGCGGGGCGTCGGCCCCGTCGTTGTAGACGAGGTCCCAGTACGGCACGTCGTCGGCGGGCAGGTGCGCGAGGAAGTACTCGGCGCAGATGCGGGATGCCTCGAGCAGGTCGGGGTTCCCGGTCGCGCGGTGGTTCATCGCGAAGCCGTAGATCCCCCAGGCCTGTCCGCGCGCCCAGCACGAGTCGTCGAAGGCGCCCTGCTCGGTCGCTCCGCGCACGGGCTCGCCGGTTTCGGCATCCCAGTAGAAGGTGTGGAAGGTCGAGCCGTCGGGGCGCAGGATCTGTCGGCGCAGCTCGGCGGTGTGCCGGGCGACGACGTCGCTGTAGCGCTCGTCGCCGGTCTGCTCGGCCGTCCAGGTGAGCAGGGGCATGTTCATGAGGCTGTCGATGATCGTGCGGCCGCGCTGCGCGGGGTCGGCGAGGTCACCCCACGCCTGGATGATCCCGGCCGACGGCAGGTAGCGGGTCATCAGGTGGTCGGCGGCGGCGAGCGCGCTCGCGCGGGCGTCCTCGTCGCCGAGCAGTCGCGCCGGGGCGACGCACGACAGCGTGTAGAGGAAGCCGAGGTCGTGGGTGTCGAGATCCTCCCCCTCGCGCACGCGGCGACCGAAGTCGGCCGCGTGGGCGAGGGCGGCATCCCGGTACACGTCGTCGCCGGTGAGCTCGTACGCGATCCACTGCATGCCGGGCCAGAAGCTCGTCGTCCATCCGCGGTTGGCGCCCTCGGCGAAGCCGGCGACGGCGGGCCGCAGCGCGTAGCGGTTGTCGCGGGTGGTGTCGTCGGGGTACCGCGTGCCGAAGGCGTCGATGTTGGCGCGGATCGTGGCGAGCACCTGCGCGATGGCCCGGGCGGTGTCGACGCGTGCGGGGTCGACGCGTGCAGGGTCGACGCGTGCGGGGTCGACGCGTGCGGGGTCGACGCGTGCGGGGTCGACGCGGGCGGGGCCCGCACCGGTGGTGGGAGGCGAGGTCGTCATGCGGGGGAATCCTTCGGATCAGACGGCGGCGACGGTGGCGTCGGCCGGAAGCACGGGGCGGAGGGTGTAGCGGGCGTTCGCCCAGATCAGGTACAGCGCGGGTGCGGCGGTCAGGCCGAGCGCCAACGCGGGAGAGGTCACGAACAGCGCCGCCTGACCGGCGAGCACGAGCAGGCTCACCGCGCTGAGGTACCAGCGGCGGACGGCCAGGACGGCGCCCGTCGACAGCAGCACCCGCAGCGGGGTGGCCGGAGCCTCGGCGAGCGCGGTGAGCGCCACGGGAGCTGCGGCGAGAGCGAGCAGCGCGATCGTGGCGCAGAGCGGGACGACGAGGACGGACCAGGATGCCGCCGACACGGCGCGCACGTCGACCACCACGATCGCGAGCACGACGGCCACGATCGCGCCGACGGCGAGGGCTCTGAGGGCCGCGCGACGCCAGCCGGCCACGAAGGCGCGGACGACGCGTCCCTCCCCCAGGCCGTGCGCGCGGAAGGCGGTGAAGGCCCCGACGAGCGCGGGCCCGCAGAGCGGCGTCGCGATCAGCAGGAGCGGCCACGACGCGGCAGGGTCGGTGGTCACCAGCAGGAGCACGAGGGGTGCGCAGGCGACGAGCAGCAGCACGTTGACCATCAGCCCCAGGTAGACCGTCGAGAAGATGCTCGCGTAGGTGTCGTGGGAGATACGGCGCACGGCTCAGCCCTTCATTCCGCTGGTCGCGATGCCCTCGACGAAGTACTTCTGGCCGAGGAGGAAGACGACCGCGATCGGGACGACCGACATCGTGAGTCCGGCGAACAGCAGCGCGTAGTTGGCGTCGTAGAGGGTGCTGACGAAGCTCTGGAGCCCGAGCTGGATGGTCCAGAGGTCGGGGTTGCGCAGGTAGATGAGCGGGCCGAGGTAATCGTTCCACGTGCTGACGAAGGTGAGCATGGTCAGGCTCGCGATCGCGGGGACCGAGAGCGGCAGCATGATGCGCGCCCAGATGCCGTACTCGCTCAGGCCGTCCAGGCGAGCGGCCTCCGACAGATCCTCGGGGATGGTGTCGTAGTACTGCTTCATCAGGAACACCCCGAACGCGCCGAACGCCTGGATGAGGATGATCGCCCAGAGGGTGTTCGACACCTTGAGGTTCGACAGCAGGATGAACTGCGGGATCATGTACGACTGCCACGGCACGGCGATCGTGCCGATGTAGACGAGGAACAGCACGTCGCGACCGGGGAAGCGCATGCGCGAGAAGCCGTACGCGGCGAACGAGCCGGTGAGCACCTGCAGGAACGTCACCACGACCGCGAGCACGAGCGTGTTGCGGATCCAGGTGAGCATCCCGGACTGCGTCCAGATGTCGACGTAGTTGCTCCACACCCAGGTCTCGGGGAACCACTTCACGGGGGCGCTGAAGACGTCGTTCGGCGTCTTGAGCGAGCTCATGATCATCCAGAAGAACGGCAGCAGCAGGGCCGCGGCGGCAAGGATCATCACGGCGTAGCCGATGACGCGGCCCACCCGCCGGGCGGGGTGGGCGCCCGCGACGGGGCGGCGGCGCGGGGGTTTCGCGCCCGCGGTGACGAGCGTGCGGGTCGCGTCGGGGACGAGGAGATCGGTCATCAGGCGTCTCGCTTCTTGTTGATGAAGAACTGCACGAGCGTCACGACGATGCACAGGAGGAACAGGACGATGGATGCCGCTGACGCGTACCCGAACTGGTTCTCCTGGAAGCCCTTCTGGTAGATGAACTGCGAGAGCACGAGCGTCGACTGGCCCGGTCCGCCCTGGGTCATCACGAGGATCAGGTCGAAGATCTTGAACGAGTTGATGGTGAGCATGACCGTCACGAAGAACGTGGTCGGGCGCAGGCACGGCAGGGTGACGTTGACGAAGCGCTGCCACACGTTGGCTCCGTCGACGCGGGCCGCCTCGTGCAGTTCGCGCGGCACGGTCTGCAGCCCCGCGAGGAAGAGGATCATGTAGTAGCCCATGTCGCGCCAGGTGCTGATGATGACGACGGCGGGCATCGCCCACTCCGACGAGGTGAGCCACCCGGGCGGGTTCTGCAGGCCGAAGAAGCGCAGGATCTCGTTGATCGGGCCGTACTCGGGGCTGAACAGCAGGTTCCACACCACGGCGATCGCGACGATCGAGGTGATGTAGGGGAAGAACGCGGCGGTGCGGAAGAACGCGACCCCGCGCAGCTTGTTGTTGAGCAGGAGCGCGAGCCCCAGCGCGACGACCATCGTCAGCGGGATGTGCAGGACCGCGTAGTAGAGCGTGTTGAGCAGGGCGATGCGGAAGCTGCCGTCGCCGAGCAGGCGCTGGAAATTCGCGAGGCCCACGAACGCCGACGAACCGAAGACGTTCCAGTTCGTCATCGACATGTAGAAGAGCGTGACGACGGGCACGAGCGTCAGCGCCGCGAAGCCCAGGAAGTTGGGGAGGATGAAGCTCCACCCGATGAGGGTGCTGCGAAGCGTCAGGCGCGACCGGCGGCGCGCGGGGCGGGGCCCGCGGTCGCGCCCGGTCTTCGGCGCCGTCGGGCGCGTGTCGGCGATGGTCGCCATGGGGTCTCCAGATCGTGAGGGGATCTCAGGGGCGGTCGGCCCGGGACGGTGCCCGGGCCGACCGGTGAAGGGGCGTCAGCCGACGCCGACCTCGCTCTTGACGCGGTCTTCGGCGGTCTTGATCGCGTCGTCGATCGACGTCGATCCCGACATGACGGCGGTGTGCAGGTCGAGAAGGATGTTCTGCACGGCCGCGGTCTTGGCCGAGGTGGGGTTCTCGGGCTTGGTCTCGTGCGTCGACCACGCGAACGACGACAGCTCGTCGGTGGGCGCCCCCTTGACCGCGAAGTACGTCTTCGCGACCGCATCGCTCGTCAGTGCGGGGGTGATCCCGAGACCGGCGAGCACCTGCGCGCCTTCTTCACCCGAGGCGAAGGCGAGGAACTTCTTCGCGGCGGCGAGCTTGGTGGCATCCGCTGCCTTGTTGATCGCGAAGCCGGTCGGGTCGCCGAAGGTCACCGGGGTCTTCGAGGTGCCGGTCGTCGAGGAGTCGTACTGCGGGATCGGCGCGAAGCCCCACGAGAAGGCGTCGGCCTCGCCCTTGGCCTGCTGGGCGATGAGGGTCGCGACGTACCAGGTGCCCATCGGCATCATGGCCGCCTGCTGCTTGCCGAACTCGGCCTGGTAGGTGAGCTTGTTGGCGGTGACGGTGTTGTACTCGACCTGCGCGCCCGCGCTCTGCAGCGCGAGAGCCCGCTCGTAGTAGGGCTTCAGGTAGCCGTAGTCGCCGTCGAGGATGTTCGCGTCGGGGCTCTGCGCGTTCGCGAAGCCCTGCACGGTCGACTGCCAGCTGTGCTCGTAGGTGCCGAGGGCGGCGGAGCCGGCGGCACCGAGCTTGGTGGTCAGCTGCTCGGCGGCCTTCTCGTAGTCGTCCCACGTCCACGACCCGTCGGGCTCGGCGACGCCGGCCTGGGTGAAGAGGTCCTTGTTGTAGAAGAGCACCCAGGAGTCCTGGCGGTACGGCACGGCCCAGGTCGACCCGTCGACCTTGTACGCGTCGGCGCCGCCGATCCCGTCGGGAAGGGTCACGTCCGAGACGTCGGCGAGCTGGCCGCCGGCCTGGTACGTGATGAAGGTCTTGAGGTTCTTCTGGGTGATGATGTCGGGACCGGTGCCCGCGGCCAGGTCGGCCGTCATGAGGGTGTCGTAGTTCGCGGAGTCGTACTCCTTGACCTCGATCGTGACGTCGGGGTTCTCTTCGTGGAACTTGTCGGCCAGGGCCTGGAACTCGGGGGTCGTGCTCAGGCTCCACCCCGACATCGTCAGGGTGACGGGGCCGCTGCTGACGGCGTCGGACGATGCGCCGCTGCAGGCGGTCAGCGACAGGGCGGCGACGATGCCCACCCCGGTCGCGATGACGATCTTGCGCTTCATGCGTGCTGCTCCTTTGCGATTGCGTACGGGACACCGGTGCGGGCCCGAGAATGCCGGTGCGCCCATCGGGAGGCTCCGGAGTCTGTGAGAGGGGTGCGCGTCGACCGGCCGTCGGGCCAGGTGACGACGGCGACGGACTCGTCGCCCTCGAGCTCGAGCGAGGCACGGGCGTCGAGGGCGGTCGCGGCGCCGGTCAGGGTGACGAGGGCCGCGAACGGCACGCCGACCTCCGCGTCCCACGTGAGCACCGGCACGGCCGCGAGCCCGCCCAGAGGGCTCGCGTTGCGACGGACCACGACGCTCGAGACCGCCTCGGGACGAAGGGCCCGGATGCCGGAGACCCGGCCGTCGAGCTGCACCTCGGCGCTCCCCGTGTCGGTGCCGTGTCGCGGCTCGTCGCCCGCGAGGGGCCAACCGCCCACGCGGAGGCGCAGACCCTCGAGCTCGACGCCGACGGCGAGGTCGTCGATCGAGGTGAGACGCACCTCCCAAGGGCCGCGGACGAGCGAGCGCACGGTCACGCGCGCGATGTGGCGCACGGTGCCTGCGAGCCCCGCGCCGTGGCGGTGCGTCGTCGGAGCCACGTCGACCACGTGCACGTCGGAGGTCGAGGCCGCGATCCCGACGCCGTCGACGACCTGGGCACCGAGGGGTGTCAGGGCCGTGCGGTGGGTCGCGCGCCGCTGGGCGTCGATGAGGGTCACGGCCTGCTCGAGCGGATCGGTCCAGGCCAGCTCGTCGAGGAGCGGAGCCGTCGCCGTGGAATAGCCGATGCGTGCGTACAGGGGCGAGTCGGCGGTGCGGTCGCCGGGCCGGGCCTTGTCGGTGCCGTGGTTCACGACGCGGACGATCCCGTCGGCGCGGGTGCCCGAGACGATCCATCCGGCGGCGGCGACGGCACGCAGGTCGTCGGCTTCCGCGATCGGGAGGGGCTCGTCGACAGCGCTCCAGACGGGATGGTCGGCCGGGAGCATGATGCCCATCAGGCCCTTCACCGCCCAGTAGGGCGAGCCGGGGCCGGAGTACGACTGGGCGAGAGCGGGCCACTCGCCGTGCCACCCGAGGGTCAGGATGCCGTCCGCGTCGGGGGAGCCGTGCGCGACGAAGTGGTCGACGATCGCGCCCGCCGCGTGCCGCAGTCGTCCCATCCCGGTCGACGGGACCTCCGCGATGATGCCGGCCCAGAACGGAGCCGCGGCGGCGAACCGGTAGATGAGGCTCCGGCCCTGGAGGAGCGGCGAGCCGTCGACGCCAATGAGCCGCACGGCATCCTGGAGGAAGCGGTCGAGGCGAGCCACGTCGCCCGCGGTGCGGTGGCCGACGAGATCCGCGGCACCCGTCATGCGGGGCCAGAGCACCGGATAGACGTGGAGAGCCCAGCCGACGTAATGGTCGAAGGCGCGCTCCTCACCGTCCGAGAGCCAACCGTCGGCGCGGACGAAGGAGTCGTGGCGAGCGAGGTCCGCCGCGATGTCGTCGGCCGACCAGGGGCCGCCGACGGAGCGGAGGAACGTCTCGACGACGATGCGGAACCACACCCAGTTCGTGCGGGGGTAGGTGTCGTCACCCACGACGGGAGCGAGGTAGGCGATCACCCGATCGCGGGTCTGCGTGTCGAGGGCGTCCCAGATCCATTCGCGCGTGAGATCGAGGGCGAGCGCGAGGGAGGCCGCTTCGACCTTCGCCTGAGCGTGCTCGTCCATGCGCACCCACCGGTCGGCGGCATCCGGATCGACGCCGGTGCGCACCCCGTCGGCGAAGAACGCGATGAGCTCGTCCACGCCCTCGCCGCGCGCACCGGCGATGCGGAAGCCCGCGAGGAGGAACACTCGCGCGAAGCCCTCGAGGCCGTCCACCGCCGCGCCGTAGCCTCCCTCGGCACCGGGGAACACGATGCGTCCCCGGCCGGGGGTGGCATGCCGCTGCGCCGCCGAGAGGAGCGCGTCGGCGACGGCGAGCCAGTCGCTGCGCTGTCCGCCGGCGAGGCGGGGGAGGGCGGGAGTCGCCACGGATTCTCCTTTGAAGGCCGTCATCTCACCCGAATCGGACGGGTGAACGTTGGCGAGCGTATCAATCAGAAAACAACACCACAACATCTTTTCTGAATCCTAATGATCGTTTATGATCGATTCAGGCGGGAGAGGCCCGCTCGAAGGAGACCGATGTCGTTCCCCACCGCCCCGTTCTCGGGGCCCCTGGCCGCCCACCTCGGCGGCATCGCCGTGCGCTCTCGAGACGACGCGCTCCCGGTCGCCCCGGCATCCGATCGCTCCGTCTGGGACCGTCGCTCGGGGACCGCGGACCGGGTGGGCATCGAGGCGATCATCGCCCGCGCCGAGGTCGAGAGACCGACCCCGTGGCCGCACCCGCGCGCAAGCGACGCGGCGCGCGTGCACCGCGACGGAGACCGCACCGCGTGGGAGGACGCCGCCTTCGAGAGGCAGCGCCGGCTGAGCCGCGCGACGATCGCCGCGGCCGCCACCCTCGACGACGCGTGGATCGACGAGGTCGTCGACGGCGTCGTCCTGCTGTGCGAGCAGAGCTCGTGGTGCTGGCCCGCCCACGACGACACCCTTCGATCGCACGGCGCGGTCCTCGCCACCGTGACCGATCCTTACGTCGATCTCGGCGCGGGAGAGGCCGTCGCGCAGCTCGCGTGGATCGATCACCTGCTCGGTGCGCAGCTCGACGCGCGCGCTCCCGGCGTGCGCGCGCGTATCCGGCACGAGGCGCGGGTGCGCGTCTTCGAACCCTTCCAGCGCCGGCGCGACTGGCACTGGATCGGCCTCGACGGCGACGTGCACAACTGGAACCCGTGGATCCACGG
>NZ_LDRU01000035.1 GCF_001476285.1 Microbacterium testaceum
TTCTCTGTTCTATTTGTTTTCTTACTTCTTAGTTGTATTTTTTTTTTTTTTTCAAGCAGAAGACTGCATCCGAAGTTTCCGCCTGTCTCGGTGGCTCGGCTATGTGTCTAAGAGACATCCGTAGCACTCGCCGGCGTCCCGCTCCGCGGCGCGTCTGCGGAGAGGATGCGGTGGGCACCAGGCGATTCTAGTTCCGTGGGTCGCGCAGCACCTGAGCATTAGACTGGGCCGCATGGCTCGAACTGGAAACGGCGACGACCCGATCGCCGAGCGCAACGAAGGCGCGTCGGCACCGAACCCTGTGTGGTTCCTGCCCATCATGATCGGTCTCATGCTGGTGGGCCTGGTCTGGGTTCTGGTGTTCTACCTCAGCAACTCGCAGTTCCCCATTCCCGGCATCGGCCCGTGGAACCTCGTCATCGGCTTCGGAATCGCCTTCGTCGGCTTCCTGATGACCACGCGCTGGCGCTGATTTTCACCCGACTTACACGCGTGTAATTCATCCCCACCTGTGGATGAGCCTGTGGATAACTCTCAGTAGTACACGACGACGGGGATCACGAGCAGCGCGAGAAGCACCGCGCCCACCCCGACCAGCAGCCCGATCTGCAACGCTCTCTGCCGCGCGAGACGCGTCCGCGCGTAGACGAAGCCCACGGCCGCCCCGGTGATCAACCCGCCCAGGTGCGCCTGCCACGAGATCCCGACGCCGTTCAGTGCGGAGATGAAGTCGCCCGTGCCGATCGAGGTGATGAGCGCGACGACGAACGGCCACGCGAAGTTGATGCCGATCAGCACGGCGATCACGCGGATGTCGGCGCCGATGTGGCGCCCGATGACGAGCAGCGCGCCGAAGAGGGCGAAGATCGCCCCCGAGGCGCCGACAACCGGAGTCAGCGGCGCGAGCAGAGCCACGGCGACGGATCCGCCGAGGGTGCCGAGGGCGTAGAGCACGACGAACCGCCACCGCCCGAGGAGCGGTTCGAGGTTTCGACCGATGAACCACAGCGCGAGCATGTTCAGCGCGATGTGGAAGAAACCGGAGTGCACGAGCGAGACGGTGAACAGCCGCCACGGCTCGAAGGCCCCGAACTGCGGCACGAGGTACGGGCCGTAGAACATGAGCGCGTTGCTCAGGATCGACCCGAGACCGGGGATGATCCCGATGATGTAGACGAGGCCTGTGACCGCGATGATCGTCAGCGTGGCGAGCGGTCGACCCGAGGCGACCACGACCGCCGGGCGACGCGAGGCCCAGCGTCGTTCCGCCTTCTTCTGGGCGGGGGTCTCCGCGGCGCGCTGCTGAGCCATGCACTCGGGGCAGATCACGCCGACGGCGGCGGGGGTGCGACATTCCGAACAGACCGTGCGCAGGCATCGCTGGCAGAGCACGAAGCTCTGCCGATCCGGATGCCGGTAACAGAAGTTGTCGCTGTTACGACGGAAATCGTCGGTCGTAGACACCCGCCGCCGCTCCCAGGGTCAGACGGCGACGACGTCGACCGAGTGCAACACGACGTCTGCCTTCGGTCGATCCTGGGCGCCGGTGGGGACAGCGGCGATGGCGTCGACGACGGCCTTCGACGCGTCGTCGGCCACCTCACCGAAGATGGTGTGCTTGCCCTGCAGCCACGGCGTCGGGTCGGTGGTGATGAAGAACTGCGAGCCGTTGGTGCCCTCCGGCTGGCCGGTGATGGCGTTGCGGCGCAGACCCGCGTTGGCCATGGCCAGCTTGTACGGAGCGGTGAAGTCGAGCTCGGGGTGGATCTCGTCGTTGAAGTTGTAGCCGGGACCGCCGATGCCCTTACCGAGCGGGTCACCGCCCTGGATCATGAAGTTCGGGATGATGCGGTGGAAGATGACGTCCTTGTAGAGCGGACCCTCGCCCTTGGCGCCGGTGGCGGGGTTGGTCCATTCCTGCGTTCCATCGGACAGGCCGATGAAGTTGCGGACGGTACGGGGAGCGTGGTCGCCGAACAGGTTGACCACGATGTCGCCGTGGTTGGTGTGCAAGGTCGCGACGGCGGTGTGAGTAGCCATGGGTACATTCTCTCAGAGTTATCTGCAAGGGTCCGTGGTGGGCGCCGCCCGGTCTGGCAAGATGAAGCAACGTACATCCCATCGATAGGGAGGATGAGCCGTGGGCCTCAGCCGCAAGAGCAAGAAGGAACTGCGCAAGCTCCAGAAGCACGCCGCGAAGGTGTGGGAGTCGCAGCAGGTGCTGCTGGGCGAGAGCGGAAAGGTGGCTCGCGAAGCCGGCCACCAGCTCGGTCGCTTCAGCCGCGAAGACCTCGTCCCCGCCGTCCAAGACGGCTACAACAAGTACGCCGCGCCTTACGTCGACAAGAGCGTGAAGTACAGCAACCGCTTCCTCAGCAACAAGCTCATTCCGGCGGCCGGTGCGGTCGTCGGCGGGGCGATGTCGGTGTGGGATGCCGCGGGAGACACGCGTGACCGTCTCGCGAAGGGCCAGGGCTTCGAGCTCGACGCCCACAAGTACGCGAAGCGTGCCGAGAAGTACGGCAAGAAGGCGTCGAAGAACCTCGCCAAGAAGCTTCCTCACCAGAACGACGGCATCGGCGCCGGCGGCGTCATCGCCATCATCCTCGGCGTGGTCGCGGCGGCCGGTGTGGCCTACGCCGCGTGGCAGACACTTCGTGCCGACGACGAGCTGTGGGTGGCCGACGACCCGCTGCGTGCACCGGACGCGTGAGCGACCCCACCATCAGAGTCCGAGAGGCCGCGCGCGAGCGCGGCCTCTCCGTCGATATCCGGGAGCGTCCGGCGGCGTCGAGCCTGGACGAGGCGGCCGAACTCCTCGGCATCCCCTCCGCGGCCATCGTGAAGACGCTCGTGGTCAAGCGATCCGACGACACGTATCTCTTCGCGCTCGTGCCCGGTGATCGGGCGATCTCATGGCCCAAGCTCCGCGCCGTCGTCGGGGTCAACAAGCTGCGCCTGCCCGAACCCGAGCTCGCGCTGGCGGCGACCGGGTACGAACGCGGGACGATCGTTCCCATCGGCAGCACGAAAGACTGGCCGGTCTACGCCGACGAGAGCATCGTCGGGCAGCGCATCGCCATGGGAGCCGGCGCACACGGTTACAGCCTCTTCGTCGAGGCCGACGACCTCATCGACGCTTACGACGCGACGGTCGCCGATATCACCGCGCCTCGGGCATAAGAGCCGACTCCTCCGTCCCGCGCGGCGAGATCTTCGCCATGCGGAGGGCGATGTCCACGAGCTGGACACGGCGGAGCTTGCGGACCGTCGGCAACGAGAACCACTCTGCGCGGTCCGTGGATCCTCCGACCTCATGGCGGAGACGCCCTCCGACCACATGGGCGCGGTAGACGATTCGCAGTGTGTGAAGCGGCCCGTCGGCATCCGCTGACAGCCGCCCGGACGCAGGTATCACTCGGGAGTGGATGCCGAGAAGCTCATCGACCACCACACGGTAGCCCGTCTCCTCCCGCACCTCGCGCCGGACCGCGCGCTCGGGGTCCTCCCCGGCCTCGAGACCGCCTCCGGGGAGCGTCCACGCCGCCCGACGGCCCTCGACCCAGTGCGCCAGCAGCAAACGGTCGCTCGAGCCGGTGACGATGGCATAGGCGGCGACTCGCATGTCCATTGCGACACCATAGCGGCGCGACAGCGGCGGCGTGCGACGCGGGCCGTGAAGAGACCCGCATCGGCCGGAGCCGGGATGAAGAAGATGTGGAGCCTGGGAGATTCGAACTCCCGACATCCTGCTTGCAAAGCAGGCGCTCTACCAACTGAGCTAAGGCCCCGTGGGGATGGGGTGGGGCTACCAGGACTTGAACCTGGGACCTCTTCATTATCAGTGAAGCGCTCTAACCGCCTGAGCTATAGCCCCGTTGCGACGACGTGATGTCGTCAACCTCGAAGACTTTACCGGAATCCCGAGGTTTTTCCGAATCGGCCTCAGTTCGAGGTGAAGCCGACCAGGAGACCGCCGGTGACCTTGACCGCCAGGTTGTAGATTCCGGCGACGACGGCGCCGAGAACCGTGATGACGACCAGGTTGAGGATCGCGACGATCGCCGCGAACGCCATCACCTGGGGGAGCCCGACGTACTGCGAGAGTGTGGCGCCGCCGTCGGTGAAGCTCGTGAAGAACTCGTCCAGCTTCGTGATGAGGCCCGTGGCGCTGACGACGAGGTAGATGAGGAAGTACGAGACCACGGTCACGATCGCGACCGCCACGGCGGCCAGGAAAGACAGTTTCACCGCCGACCAGAAGTCGATGTAGACCAGGCGCAGGCGCACCTGCTTGGCGGGGGTCTTGTGAGTCGACTTCTTAGCGAGCTTGTCGGCTACCGTGCTCATGCGTCAGTACTTTCCTCGGGGGTCTCGGGAGCGGAGGCGTCGGCCTCGTCCGCAGGGGCTGCGGCGGGCTCCGTGGTCGTCTCCGTCGTCTCTGCCAAGTTGCGTTCGGCGTTTCGAGCGATCGCGATGATGCGATCGTCGCCTCCAGCTCGGGCGAACACGACACCCATCGTGTCACGTCCCTTGGCGGGCACCTCGGCCACGGCAGAGCGTACCACCTTGCCGCTGGCAAGAACCACAAGGACCTCGTCACCCTCGGAGACCATCATTCCGCCCGCGAGGACGCCCCGATCGTCGGTCAGACGGGCCACCTTGATGCCCAGACCGCCGCGGTTCTGCATGCGATACTCGGTCACCGCGGTGCGCTTGGCGTAGCCGCCCTCGGTCACGACGAAGACGTACTCGTCGTCCTTGGCGACGGATGCCGAGAGCAGGCTGTCGCCCTCGCGGAAGTCCATGCCCTTCACGCCCGACGTCGACCGACCCATCGGGCGCAGCGCACTGTCGGTCGCGGAGAAGCGCAGCGACATGCCCAGCCGGCTGATGAGGAGGATGTCGTCGCCCTCGTCGACCAGCAGGGCGCTCACCAGTTCATCGGCCGCGCCGGGCTCGGTGTCGTCGCCCTCCTCGGCCACCTGGCCGCGGAGCTTGATCGCGATGACACCGCCCTGCCGGTTGGTGTCGTACTCGTCGAGGCGCGTCTTCTTCACCAGACCGTTGCGGGTCGCCAGCACCAGGTAGGTGGCGACGCTGTAGTCGCGGATGTCGAGGATCTGCGCGATCTCTTCGTCGGGCTGCAGGGCGAGGAGATTCGCCACGTGCTGGCCCTTGGCATCCCGTCCCGCCTCCGGGACCTCGTAGGCCTTCGAACGGTAGACCCGACCCTTGTTCGTGAAGAACAGCAGCCAGTGGTGCGTCGTGGTGACGAAGAAGTGCTCGACGACGTCGTCGGCGCGCAGCTGCGCACCCTTCACGCCCTTGCCGCCGCGATGCTGCGACCGGTAGTTGTCGCTGCGCGTGCGCTTGATGTAGCCGTCACGCGTGACGGTGATGACCATCTCTTCTTCGGCGATCAGGTCTTCGATCGACACGTCGCCGTCGAAGCCGTGCAGGATCTGCGTGCGACGGTCGTCGCCGAAGCGGTCGACGATCCCGGTCAGCTCGTCACGGATGATCGTGCGCTGGCGGGCAGGGGTCGCGAGGATGTCGTTGAAGTCCGCGATGCGGGCCTCGAGCTCGGTCGCCTCGTCGACGATCTTCTGCCGTTCGAGCGCTGCCAGACGACGCAGCTGCATGTCGAGGATGGCCTGCGCCTGGATGTCGTCGATGTCGAGGAGCTTCTGCAGTCCCTCGTTGGCATCCTGAGCCGTCGGAGACCGGCGGATGAGCGCGATCACCTCGTCGAGGGCGTCGAGCGCCTTCAGGTAGCCGCGCAGGATGTGCATGCGCTCTTCGGCCTTGCGGAGGCGGTACCGCGTCCGGCGCACGATGACGTCGAGCTGGTGGTCGATCCAGTGGCTGATGAAGCCGTCGAGCGACAGGGTGCGGGGCACCCCGTCGACGATCGCCAGCATGTTCGCGCCGAAGTTCTCCTGCAGCTGGGTGTGCTTGTAGAGGTTGTTCAGCACGACCTTGGCGACCGCGTCGCGCTTGAGGACGACGACGAGGCGCTGGCCCGTGCGACCCGAGGTCTCGTCGCGGATGTCGGCGATGCCGGTGATCTTGCCCTCGCGAGCGAGATCGCCGATCTTGACCGCGACGTTGTCGGGGTTCACCTGGTACGGCAGCTCGGTGATCACGAGGCACGTACGGCCCTGGATCTCCTCGATGTTGACGACGGCGCGCATCGTGATCGAACCGCGACCGGTGCGGTAGGCGTCCTTGATTCCTCGGGTTCCGAGGATCTGCGCGGCGGTCGGGAAGTCGGGCCCCGGGATGCGCTCCATGAGCGCTTCGAGCAGCTCCTCGCGGGTGGCATCCGGGTTCTCGAGAGCCCACAGCGCGCCGGCGGAGACCTCGCGGAGGTTGTGCGGCGGGATGTTCGTGGCCATACCGACCGCGATACCGACCGAGCCGTTGACGAGCAGGTTCGGGAAGCGCGACGGCAGGACGACGGGCTCCTGCGTCTGACCGTCGTAGTTGTCCTCGAAGTCGACGGTCTCTTCTTCGATGTCGCGCACCATCTCGAGCGCGAGCTGCGACATCTTCGTCTCGGTGTAGCGAGGGGCAGCCGCTCCCTGGTTGCCCGGGGAGCCGAAGTTGCCCTGCCCCAGCGCCAGGGGGTACCGCAGCGACCAGGGCTGCACGAGCCGGACGAGGGCGTCGTAGATCGGCGCGTCACCGTGGGGGTGGTAGTGCCCCATCACCTCGCCGACGACACGGGCGCACTTCGAGAACGACTTGTCGGGGCGGAAGCCGCCGTCGTACATGCCGTAGATCACGCGGCGGTGGACCGGCTTGAGACCGTCCTCGACACGCGGCAGTGCGCGGCCGACGATGACGCTCATCGCGTAGTCGAGGTAGCTCCGCTGCATCTCGAGCTGGAGGTCGACCTGGTCGATCCTGCCGTGGTTGTGCGCGGGTTCCGACCGGACGTCGTCGGGCTCGGGCGTGATGTCGTCAGCCATGTCTTCTCAGTTTCGTAGTACGTCGTCGATCGTCGTCGTGAGGTTCCGTGCGGGGTCGCGCGGGCGAGAGATCAGATGTCGAGGAAGCGGACGTCTTTGGCGTTGCGCTGGATGAAGCTGCGACGCGACTCGACGTCTTCACCCATGAGCACGGAGAAGATCTCGTCGGCGGCCGCGGCGTCGTCGATCGTCACCTGCTTCAGGGTGCGCGTCTCGGGGTCCATCGTGGTCTCCCAGAGCTCGTGGTCGTTCATCTCACCGAGACCCTTGTAGCGCTGGATGCCGTTGTCCTTGGGGATACGGCGACCGGCGGCCTGGCCGTCGACGAGCATCGCGTCACGCTCACGGTCGCTGTAGGCGTACTCGTGGGGGTGGTTGGACCACTTCAGGCGGTAGAGGGGCGGCTGGGCGAGATAGACGAAACCGGCCTCGATGAGTCCGCGCATGTAGCGGAACAGCAGGGTCAGAAGCAGCGTGGTGATGTGCTGGCCGTCGACGTCGGCATCGGCCATGAGCACGATCTTGTGGTACCGCGCCTTGGCCATGTCGAAGTCTTCGCCGATGCCCGTGCCGAAAGCCTGGATCATCGCCTGGACTTCTTTGTTGCCCAGCGCCCGGTCGAGACGCGCGCGCTCGACGTTGAGGATCTTGCCGCGCAGCGCCAGGATCGCCTGCGTGTGCGGGTCGCGGCCCTGCACGGCCGAACCGCCGGCGGAGTCACCCTCGACGAGGAAGATCTCGCTGATCGAGGGGTCCTTCGAGGTGCAGTCCTTGAGCTTGTCGGGCATCGCGGCCGACTCGAACACGCTCTTGCGGCGCGCGGTCTCGCGCGCCTTGCGCGCGGCCAGACGTGCGGTCGCGGCATCGATCGCCTTGCGGATGATGTTCTTGGCCTGGCCCGGGTTGCGGTCGAACCAGTCGCCGAGCTTGTCGCCGACGACCTTCTGCACGAAGGCACGCGCCTCGGTGTTCCCGAGTTTCGTCTTGGTCTGGCCCTCGAACTGCGGCTCCGACAGCTTCACCGAGATGACGGCGGTGAGCCCCTCGCGGATGTCGTCGCCGGTGAGGTTGTCGTCCTTCTCTTTGAGCAGGTTGTTCGCGCGGGCATAGCGGTTGACCAGCGTGGTCAGCGCGGCGCGGAAGCCCTCTTCGTGGGTGCCGCCCTCGTGCGTGTTGATCGTGTTCGCGTACGTGAACACGTTCTCGGTGTACGCGGTGGTCCACTGCATCGCGAGCTCGAGCGCGATGTGGCGCTCGGTGTCTTCCGACTCGACCTCGATGATCTCGTCGTTGACGACATCGGCCTTGCGCACACGGTTGAGGTGCTCGACGTAGTCGACGAGACCGCGCTCGTAGAGGAACGAGTCGTTCCGCGCCTCGGTGACCTCTTCGCCCGGCTCGCCCTCGACGACCACCGACTGCGGACGCTCGTCGCGGAGGCTGATGCGTAGACCCTTGTTGAGGAACGCCATCTGCTGGAAACGCGTGCGGAGGGTGTCGTAGTCGAAGTCGATGGTGTCGAAGATCGTGGCATCGGGCCAGAACGTGATCGTCGTCCCGGTCTGGTCGCTCTCTTCGCCCTTCTCGAGCGGAGCGAGAGGGTGCCCGCCGTCGCGGAACGACTGGCGCCACACGTGCCCCTGCCGCTTGACCTCGACCTCGAGGCGGGTCGACAGCGCGTTCACGACCGATGAGCCGACGCCGTGCAGACCGCCGGACACGGCGTATCCGCCACCGCCGAACTTCCCGCCGGCGTGCAGGACCGTGAGCACGACCTCGACCGTCGACTTGCCCTCGGTGCGGTGCATGTCGACGGGGATGCCGCGGCCGTTGTCGACGACGCGGACAGCGCCGTCGCTGAGGATCGTGACCTCGATCGTGTCGCAGTACCCGGCCAGGGCCTCGTCGACGGAGTTGTCGACGATCTCTTGGACGAGGTGGTGCAGGCCCCGCTCGCCGGTGGAGCCGATGTACATGCCGGGGCGCTTGCGCACCGCCTCGAGACCTTCGAGCACCTGGATGGCGTCGGCCCCGTACTCGTTGGGAACCTTGGTGGAGGGTGCTTCAGGTTCCTCGGAAACGCTGTCGGGGTTTTCGGACGTCATGGGTACGCGCGCTCCAGATCGGTTCTCGGAGCTTCCATCCTATCGCGCGCGACCTGCAGAAATGGCGTGTACGCCCCTACGCGGGGATAAATCGGGTCGAGGCGGGATCGACCATGGCCTAGCCGTAGGTATCGCGCGGGCCGCGGCCTGGAACGGCTCTGGGCCCCCATTTCCAGGAGGGGACGTCCGGCCCCACGAACCGGATCGCCTCGACACCCGCCTCGGGGAAGCGACGCAGGATCTCCGACAGGATCTGCGCGCGCATGAGCTGGAGCTGCTTCGCCCACGCGGTGGAGTCGGCCTGGACAGTGAGTGTGCCGGCGTCCAGAGCGACCGGGCGGGTGTGCGCGGCCGTGTCGGCGCCGGCGACGTCGTGCCAGGTGCGAACCAGATCCTCGCGTGCAAGCTGCGGCTCCCACCCCGCCGACTGCGTCAGCGTCGAGAGCACGTCCCCGAGCCCGCGCGGGTCGCGGCCGGGGGTGAAAGGGGCGTTCTCGTCGTCGTCGGTCCGCCGACGACGCCTCTTCTTGCGGTAGGGCGAGGGTTCGAGGCCACGAAGGCGGAGGTAGGTCGCCATCGTCTCGGGCAGTTCGGTCTCGTCACTCATCGTCGTCACTCACGATCCGACCCGCCTCCACTCGAACCACGTGGGCGCGGAGGCCGTCGGGGACGTCCTCTTCGACCGCGGAGGTGACGATCACCTGCTCGTATCCGCCGACGAGCTCGGCGAGGCGCGCGCGGCGTCCGGCGTCGAGCTCTGCGAAAACATCATCGAGGATCAGGACGGGGTCTCCGAGACGTGACTCCGCGCGCAGGATCTCGGCCGAGGCGAGGCGCAGAGCGAGCGCGACCGACCAGGACTCTCCGTGCGAGGCGTAGCCCTTCACGGGCAGGTTGCGGACACGCAGCACCAGATCGTCGCGGTGCGGACCGACGAGTGTCAGCCCCCGCTCGAGCTCGGCGGAGCGGCGAGCGGCGAGGGCGGCGCGGAACTGGTCGGCGAGAGGCCCGGCCGACGCGGGGGTGGCCGCCTCGCCCTCTTCGGGATCGCAGCCACCGACGGAGAGTGCCCACTCGAGGCGCGGTTCGTGGTCGGCGCCCGCGATCGCCGCGTACGCGCGTGCGACGGGTTCGGACAGATCGGATGCCAGCGCCAGGCGCGCCTCGATGAGTTCGGTCCCGAGGGTGACCAGCTTGTCGTCCCACACGTCGAGCGTGCCGAGGGCGTCGCCGCGCACCCCTCGCGCCCGAGCGGACTTCAGCAGAGCGGTGCGCTGACGCAGGACCCTGTCGTAGTCGGCGACGACAGCGGCCATGCGGGGGCTCCGCTGCACGATGAGCTGGTCGGCGAAGCGCCGGCGTGCGGACGGGTCACCGCGGACGATCTGAAGATCTTCGGGCGCGAAGAGGATCACCTGCGCATAGCGCGGCAACTCGGCGGTGCGGACGTTCACGCCGTTCACACGCGCGCGATTGGAGCCCTGGCGATTGAGCTGCAGTTCGAGGAGGACGTTGCGCTCTCCGTGAGCGAGACGCGCGCGAACGATCGCGGCATCCGCCCCGTCCTTCACCATCGGCGCGTCACTGGACACGCGATGAGAACCGAGCGTGGCCAGGTAGGCGACCGCCTCGACGAGGTTCGTCTTCCCCTGGCCGTTCCGTCCGACGAAGACGTTGGCGCCCGTGGCGAGCGAGACGTCGACTTCCGCGTAATTGCGGAAATCCCTCAGTCCCAGCTGCTCCACGATCACCGAGTCAGACTACCGGCCGCCTCCGACACCGAAGCCCGAGGATCAGCCCGAGGATCGGCCCGGGGCCGGCTCAGCGCAGCAGCAGGTTCGGCTGGAGCAGGTACTTGAACGTGCCCTCGCCGCCCTTGTCGACCGAGGTCTGCGGGGTGACCAGCACGGGACTCAGCTTGTTCGCGTTGTCGCTCGAGGTGAACGTGATGCGCGTGAACTCGCTGCGCACCGCGCCGAGCGATTCGAGCAGGTACTGCGGGTTGAGGCCGAGCGTGACCTCGTCGCCGACCAGCGTGGCATCCACTGTCTCGGTGGCGCGCGCCTGCTCGGTGCCCGACGCGTCCATCGACACACCGTCGGCGCCGAAGGTGAAACGCAGCGGAGCGGAGCGGTCGAGGACGAGCGCCACGCGACGGACGGCTTCGGCCAGCTCGGCGGTGTTGACGACGCTGTGGTGCTCGGTCTGCTCGGGGAAGAGCCGGCGCACCGGGGGGAAGTTCCCCTTGATGAGCAGTGACGTCACGGTCTTATTCGCGGCCGTGAACGCGATGATCTCGCGGTCGCCGGACCCCGAGAAGGCGATGGAGATGTCGCCGCCGTGCGCGAAGGTCTTGCCGACCTCCTGCAGGGTGCGCGCGGGCACCAGCGCCGACGTCGTCTCGTCGGATGCCGCCTGCCCGCCGTCCCACGGGATCTCGCGCAGCGCGACGCGGTAGCGGTCGGTGGCGACGAGGCTGAGCCGTGTTCCGCTCACCTCGAGCTGGACACCGGTGAGGACCGGGGTGACGTCGTCGCGGGATGCCGCGAAGGCCACCTGCGCGATAGCGGTGGCGAACTCGTCCGCGGGGACCAGACCCGACTCACCCGTGACCTCGGGGATCGCGGGGTACTCCTGGACGGGCATCGAGGCGAGGGTGAACCGCGCCGACCCGCACGTGAGCAGGATGCCACCGTCGTCGTCGACGGCGATCTGGATGGGTGCGTTCGGCAGGCGGCTGGCGATGTCGCTGAGGAGACGACCGTGGACGAGGATCGTGCCGGGCTCGTCGACCGTCGCCTCGATCGTCGTACGCGCGGAGGCTTCGTAGTCGAACGCGGCGAGCGTGAGTCCCTGATCGCCGGCCTCGATGAGCACACCCGCGAGGATCGGCTGCGGATTGCGCTGAGGCAGGAGCTTGACCACGAACGAGACGGCTTCGCTGAACACATCGCGATTGACGTGGAACTTCACGGACGCTCCCTTGACGGCGGGTATGGCTTACCCATGCTAGTCCCCGACCGAGGCGCCCCCGATGTGCGTGCCCTCGCACCACAAGGTCATCGAATCTCTCTTAACTCGAATGGGATCTTTCATCTTGTTAACAGCTGTGGAGAGTGTGGATAACTCGATGGATCCCTGTTAACAGAAGGGAACGACACGAGTGTGACCTGTGGAGGCGTTGCGGAGAGTCTGCGCAGTTAACACGACGGCGCTCGGCGGGGGTGCGCCTGTCGTCCACAGGTTAAGGTGCGTCGTACACAAGTCATCCGCAGAGATTTCGAGTTATCCACAGGTTTTCCACACTGTGTAGAACCTGCCGAAAAGTCTCCGCGGAAGAGGTTGTGACGGGTTCTCCCGGCCGAAAAAGACGAAAGGCCCGACCGCGGATGCGGACGGGCCCGGTGCGGGAGACGAGCTCTCAGCGCATACGTCCGAGTTGGCTCGTGATCTCCGACACCTGGTTGAAGATGGATCGACGCTCCTTCATGAGGTCGCTGATCTTCTTGTAGGCGTACATGACGGTCGTGTGGTCGCGGTTGCCGAAGAGCTGTCCGATCTTGGGCAGTGACAGGCTCGTGCGCTCACGGCAGAGATACATTGCGATCTGCCGGGCGGTGGCGACGGCCTGTGATCGGCTCGAACCGTAGAGGTCGTCGACCGAGAGCTTGAAGTACTGCGCAGTCGCCGTGATGATGTCGGTCGGTGAGACGACATTGGCGTCGTCCTGATCGATGATGTCGCGGAGCACCGTCTGCGCGAGCGACATGTCGAGGGTCGACCGGTTCAGGCTCGCGAACGCGGAGACGCGGATGAGAGCACCCTCGAGCTCGCGGATGTTGGATGACACCACCGTGGCGATGTACTCGAGGACGTCGTCGGGAATGAGGAGACGTTCGCTCTGCGCCTTCTTGCGGAGGATCGCGATGCGGGTCTCGAGGTCGGGCGCCTGCACATCGGTGATGAGGCCCCACTCGAAGCGACTCCGCATGCGGTCCTCGAAGCCCGTGAGCTGCTTCGGGGGCAGGTCGCTCGTGATGACGACCTGCTTGTCGTGGTCGTGCAGGGTGTTGAACGTGTGGAAGAAGGCTTCCTGCGTCTCGGCGCGCCCCTGGAGGAACTGGATGTCGTCGATCAGAAGGATGTCGACGTCGCGATATCGGGCCTGGAACGCCGAGCCGCGGTTGTTCGCGATCGAGTTGATGAAGTCGTTCGTGAACTCTTCGCTCGAGACGTATCGGACGCGGATGCCGGCGTACATGCTCGCGGCGTAGTCGCCGATCGCGTGGAGAAGGTGGGTCTTGCCCAGCCCCGAGTCCCCGTAGATGAAGAGCGGGTTGTAGGCCTTCGCCGGCGCTTCGGCCACGGCGACGGCCGCTGCGTGGGCGAACCGATTGGACTGGCCGATGACGAAGTTGTCGAACGTGTACTTCGGGTTGAGCCGGGTGTCGCTGCGGGATGCCGGCACGATCGGTTCCGGCGCCTGCTCGGGGATGAGTGAATGAGCGGCGGGGGCCGGCGCGGGGCGGTCGTCGGCGGGAGCGGGCCGCGGCGAATCGATCAGGTCGGGGTTGACCACCACGCGGAACCCGTTCACTTCGGGGTCTGATCCCTGAACCTGGGTCAGCGCCTCGAGGATGGGTGCACGCATGCGCTTGTTCATCTGCGCGGCGGTCAGATCGTTGGGGACGTCGAGATACAGCGTGCCGCCCATGACGCCCTGAGGAACGGCGAGGTTGAGGAAGCCGTGGAGCTGCGGCGTGACGCGCTCATCCTCGAGGAGGTGGTCGAGCACGGCGGACCAGACGGGAACATCCGGTACTTCGTGCAATGACATGTCCCCTCCGGGATCTCGGCGCGCGGGCAGACCGACGGAGTCGCGTCGAACCTGTGGATAACTTCCGGGGCCACGCTAGTTCGCGGCTCATCCGGAGCAAAATCCACTGTAGAACGCTGTCGCGTGTCTTTGCCACGCCTGTGGACAACGACTGGGGATAATGGGCGGTCGGATTCTCGGTTTGAGTTAAGGGCGCGCGCGACGTAGCCTTAGTCGGTTGACTTATGCCTATACGGCAGTCCCGACCCACGTCCCCGGCAGAAGAGCATCGGGCGACACCACCTCCGGAGTGACCCATGAGCAAGCGCACCTTCCAGCCCAACAACCGTCGCCGCGCCAAGAAGCACGGCTTCCGCGCCCGCATGCGCACGCGCGCCGGCCGCGGCATCCTCGCGGCCCGTCGTGCCAAGGGCCGCACCGAACTCTCGGCCTGACCCACCTAGTGCTCGCGAAGCCGAACCGACTCACCCGCGGATCGGACTATAAAGCCACTGTCCGCCGGGGCACTCGGTGCGCCGGAACCCATGCCGTGACGTACGTCGGCAGCGTGGACGAAGACGGCCCCGCCCGTTTCGGTTTCATCGTGAGCAAGCAGGTCGGATCCGCGGTCACTCGCAACACCGTCCGCCGCCGCCTGAAGGCGGTGTGCGCCGAGGCGCTCCCGTCTGTCCGCGGGGGCGCCTCGGTCGTGATCCGGGCTCTCCCTTCTTCAGCGACCGCCGACTACGCGTCGCTCCGGTCCGACGTCCTTCGTTGCTTGCAGCGGAAGGCCTTCGTATGAGCGCCTCGACCCTCCCCACCTCGTCCACCGGGACCGCCCACTTCGAGCTGTCCGCGGTGGTGGCATCCATCCCGCTCCTGCCCCGGAACGCGGGACTGGCCCTGTTGCACGCGTATCGCGCGACGATCTCGCACGTCTATGGCGACGTCTGCAAGTACTACCCGTCCTGTTCTGCCTATTCGGTAGGCGCCGTGCAGCAGCACGGACTCGTCAAGGGTGTCGCGCTGACCGCGGCCCGCCTCGCACGCTGTCATCCCTGGGCTCAGGGAGGCATCGACGATGTCCGTCCTCACCGCGCCTTCCGTCACGAACTCACTCCGCACGGATTCGTCGTGCCCTCCCGGAAGGACTGATCGTGCAATTCGATCTCATTGGGACCATCCTCTGGCCGTTGAAATGGATGGTCGAGCTCGTGCTGGTGGGCTGGCACGCGCTGTTCACGGCGTTGGGCATGGCGCCGGCCGCGGGCCTCACCTGGGTGCTCTCGATCGTGGGTCTCGTGCTCATCGTGCGTGCCGCCCTGATCCCGCTCTTCGTGAAGCAGATCAAGAGCCAGCGCAAGATGATGGAGATCGCTCCGGAACTGCGCAAGGTGCAGGAGAAGTACAAGGGCAAGCGCGACCAGCTGTCTCGCGAGGCGATGAGCCGCGAGACCATGGCTCTGTACAAGAAGCACGGCACGACACCGGTCTCGAGCTGCCTCCCGCTCCTGGTGCAGATGCCGATCTTCTTCGCCCTGTTCAGCGTGCTGAACGACGTGTCGAAGCACGCCGCGAGCGGCGTCGGTGGTGTGGGTCTGCTCACCCCCGAGCTCACGACCGAGTTCTACGACGCGCGTCTGTTCGACGTGGCATCCATGCACGTGAACCTCGTGACGGCGTGGAGCCAGCCCGACGGCCAGGTCACCGTGGCGATCCTGCTCACGCTGGTGGTGCTGATGATCGCGTCGCAGTTCTTCACGCAGCTGCAGATCATCTCGAAGAACCTCTCCCCCGAGGCGAAGACCGGCCAGGCGTACCAGATGCAGAAGGTGATGCTCTACATCCTTCCGCTGGCGTTCATCTTCTCGGGCGTCTTCTTCCCGCTCGGTGTCGTCATCTACTGGTTCGTCAGCAACCTGTGGACGATGGTCCAGCAGTTCGTCGTCATCCGCGAGATGCCGACCCCCGGATCGGACGCGGCCAAGGCCCGCGAAGAGCGCCTCGCGCGCAAGGGCAAGGCGATCGATTCGAGCGGCAAGGTCGTCCCGATCGAGAAGTACCGCGCCGAGCAGCAGCGTCTCCTCGAAGAGGCTGAGCGCGCCCGTGCAGCGCAGCCCAAGCGGCAGCAGCCGGTCGGCAAGCAGCGTGCCAAGAAGCAGCAGGGCGGCACCAAACCCGGCGGCTCCCCCGCGCGCCCGGCATCCGGTTCCGCCGCATCCGACCCTTCCTCCTGACGACCCGGAGACATCATGACGACGTCCGAGCAGATCTCGACCGACCAGAACGCCGCCACCGAAGAGCAGCTCGAGCAGGAGGGCGACATCGCCGCCGACTACCTCGAGGGACTGCTCGACATCGCCGACATCGATGGTGATCTCGCCCTCGACGTGCGTGCCGGGCGGGCTTACGTGTCCGTGGAGGCGGACGATGCGAGCGCGCTGTCGTCGCTGTCGCACCCTGACACGGTTCAGGCCCTCCAAGAGCTCACGCGTCTCGCCGTGCAGAACGCGACCGGTCGCTTCTCGCGACTGATCCTCGACGTGGGCGGCTCGCGCGACGCGCGCCAGCGTCAACTCGAGAACCTCGTCGACCGGGCGATCGAGCGCCTGGACGAGGGTGCGTCGCAAGCGTCCCTTCCCGCGATGTCGAGCTACGAGCGCAAGCTCGTCCACGACATCGCGGCTCAGCGAGGCTGTGTGTCCGAATCCTTCGGTGAGGGCGCGGACCGTCACACCGTTCTGCGTCGCAGCTGAGGACTCCGGATGCCGTTGGAGCTGGAGGCGGAGCCCGCGGTCGCCGCGGAGATCTTCGGTGATCGTCTCGGCCTCGCTCGGCGTTTCACCGAGGCTCTTGCGCAGCATGGCGAGGAACGCGGTCTGATCGGTCCGCTCGAGGTTCCGCGCTTGTGGACTCGTCACATCCTCAACAGTGCTGTCGCGGCGCCCTTCTTCGAAGGTCAAGCAGCGGACATCGGGTCGGGGGCCGGTCTGCCGGGGATCGTCCTCGCGATCGCGCGCCCGGACGTTCATTGGACGCTCATCGAGCCGATGGAGCGCCGGACGATCTGGTTGACCGAGCAGGCGGAGAGTCTCGGGCTCTCGAACGTCACGGTCGCTCGCATGCGCGGCGAAGAGTGGACCGGTGGGCGTTCGTTCGACGTCGTCACCGCGCGTGCGGTGAGTGCGCTGCGCACGCTGCTCTCCTTCACCGCTCCCCTGGTTCGTCCGGGTGGTCGACTGGTGCTCCTGAAGGGGGCGAACGTCGCGGCCGAGATCGACGCGGCCGCGAAGCAGGTGCGCCGCTTCGGACTGACCGATGTGCGCGTCGAGGTCGTCGGCGAGGGGCAGTTGGACGAGCCGACGCGCGTTTTCGTGGCGACGGTGTCGCGCTGACGATCTCCCTCATCCCGCCGACTTGCGGCGTACCCCTTCCTGATTGACGTCAGCGGTTGTGGGTGCCTATCTCGCGGTTTCGGGTGAGGCTTCGGTGGCACTGTTCTCGTGCGGGGCTCGCAGAGACAGGGGCGGATGCCGCGTGCCGGTCGACCGGAATCAGCGCCCGGCCGAGCGAGCTGCGACCGGCGGAGAACTCATCGATCGTGCGGGTGATTCTGGGACACGGGGCGCTTATGGACGGCGCGTGTGCGCTCGTCCGACGGGCGTGGCGCGGTGATCTGCGTCCTTCACTTGAGCGCGAAGGCGACCGCGATAGAGTGTGGAAGGCTTGTCTGACAAGTTGGTCGTGGCTTACGCGACCACGAAGACCCTTGCGGGGTAGTCAGTTGGATCGCAGGGGTGTCGGCGTGAACCCTGCGCGTGGTGCGTCGTGGGCTCCGGTGCCGGTGTTGGCATCGGTGTTCCACGTGAAACGGCTTTCGGTGAAGTCCGCGGGGTCGAGCGTGGACGGACATCTTGACCTCGGTGACGCACTGCGCGCGCCGGCGGCGAGAGGGTGCGATCTCGCCGGACCGATGGGCGTGGCCTGGCTTTGAGCGACTCGCTCGGGAGGCATCCGGCAATGAGGCCGGGCGGTGCCGCACCGCCTCCGAAGGCCTGCGCCCGGATTGCGGACAGGAGAGGATCCACGTGAAGTGCGACGACCAATCCGGCGCACGTCTCTTCCGGGACATGTCATCCGCTCGAGGCCGAATCGGATGGCCCGGCGAAGGCGGCAGTGGATATCTCGCCTCTCCCCCACGATCTCCGGACGCCGCGGGTCGACGCTCAGGCGGAAAACTTCTCGCATTGTGAGCGCTGGAGATGCGTGATGAACGGAGTTTGCGTGATCGAAGGAGTGGACGGCTTCAGAGTGGTGATCCGCCCCGTCATGTACCGCGATCTGGCGCGAAGATGAGTCCGGGAGTAGGCCCGACCACAACGACGTCCGCGGTGGAGGTGTGATCGCCGCGCAGCGGTCGGTGACTGATGCGACGGGCGCCACGGTCGGTAGGGCCGATCACATCTCGTCCGCATAAACGGGGCGCGGGTTGGCCGTGGGTCGTAGTGTGCGTAGGGCTGATGGCGCGTGAGCGTTCTCCCGGGCTCTCCCCCATGTCGCGAGCACGGGCGGTAGCAGTGACCGTGTTCGTGCGAGATGCGTCTGATTCCTCGCCATCCCCAGCGTATGAGGGGGTTGCGAGACAGTGATGCGGACGATCAGGATCGGGCTCGCGATCGAGATGACAGAGACGGCCGTGTGGGGATGGGGGTTCTTCCGGTGGTGCCGGTATTGGTCGGAGTCAGCGGGCGCACCTCGAGCGGACGGTCCGACTGCAAGTTGTGCTCGCATCAGCGCGCGGGTGGAATCGCCCACGCTTCTGCCCCGTGGCATGCGGAGCCTGTGAGTGTCATGCTGTTGGACCTCGAGCCGGCGTCCTAGCGTGCGTTCGCTGACGCCCTTGGCTGCGGGCGCGTCCTCGGGTGTTGCCGCGGCAGCTATCGCGGTACCCGGTCACCGAGGCGGGTGACGCGACGGTCAGCTGCTGTCTCGGGAGTCGAGGCACCGAGGAGTGTCCTCGTCGACCTTCGTGCGGGCGAAGAAGCGCAGGTCGGTTGGAGGGAGCCGCGATTTACCTCCGCCAGAGAGGCATGACTGAGGGTCTGGATTGCGAGCCTTGGGCATCTGCGACCGGCGGCGAACATCGCGCGATGATGGATGCGATTTCCCGCCCAGGATCAGGTCGTGAGCGCAGTGAGGCGGCAAGATGAGCCGCTGCGGGGCCCGTCGTAGACGCATTCCGTGACGCGTTGTGCGGGCAGCTACTGGTTTGGGCTCGAACTGACCGCGCGGTGACCGTTGCGGGCCTGATGTTCCTCGCTGCGAATGCGTGTGCGCGCGCACTCTGCGCCCGTACGGCCGGGCTTGATGTTTCACGTGAAACGTACCGCGCTGCCCGCGGTGAATCTCGCGGGGTCTCATCGCCATAGTCGTGAGTGTGAGTGTGAGTGTGAGTGTGAGTGCGAGTGCGAGTGCGAGTGCGAGCTTGAGGCGCCTGGCGTTCGAAAGTACGTGATACCCCACCCCCCATGCGTAGCTCGTCGAGCACCTCTGGCCCGTGTGTTTCACGTAAAACATGCACGGCGACGTGCCCACTTTTCGGCTGCCTGGGAGCGCGGGTTGGCGCTGCGTACCTACGGTCAGAACGCGCGGCATCCGGCGTGCGCAACGACCTCCCGCCGCACCAGCACGTAGGTACCGCGGCAGCTGACGCCGTATGAAACGGGAAACGATCGTCACGCTGGCACCTGGCGATATCGCGCAAGTTCTGATGCCGACGCGGACCTGCTTGTCGACTGGGCCGGCCGCCGCATGTGTTCGCGCGAGGAGCCGACATGGCCAGGTCGGGGCGACGATGCGTTCCGCTGCTCGCGCACGTCGACCATGGCGTGGATATGTCGGGAGCGGATGACGTGGTCGACCGTTCCGTCACCCAGATGAACCCCGACGCTCACGCGTGCCACATGCTGATGGAATCGAGCGAGGGAGCGCGGAATGCTCGTCGAAGCAATATGGGGTGACGAGGGATCAGAGGGTTCGGACCCACCGTCGAGCCTAGGAGCAGCTCGCCACGGTCCTGGAATCAGCGAGGCGCGACAGAAGCTCGCCGGTCCACACGTCGCCGGGCGGCCAGAGCGAGGAACGTGTCCGAGAGCTCGAAGCGTGATGGTGTGATGGAGCGACTGGCGATCGGCTCCAATGGGAAGCTCCTCCCCCAGGCCCGCCTCGTCCGGTGGCAGCTAGGAAAGGTTCCAGGGAGTCGACCGAGTGGGGCAGGTAGAAACGCTTTCTCGGAATTGATCGGGTGGTGGACGCCGTCGTGCGGAAGGTAGAGCACGCCCGCTGTGCCCTCCCGTTATCGTGACTCGGGGCCCGAATGATGTCCCCCGGAGGCGGGATCTGGCTCATATCGAGGGTCAATGCCATCGGGCCAACAGGCGGAGCGTGGCGTTCGCCACGGTGAATGGTCTGGAAGAGAGTCGTCGTGCTGCCATGAGACGAAGTACTTGGCGACCGAGACGACACATGTTTCACGTGAAACTCGCCCGCGGACGGGGCTATGCGGCCTCGCACGGGGCAATGCAGGTGGTGGCCGTGGGTGGCGAGACACGCGCGGGGGCTGCAATGCGCGCTCGTCGAAGTCACAAACGGAGTCCTTCCCCGACCACAGGCCTGGTTCTCCAAGCGGATGCCTTCGTAACGGAGGTGTGCCAGAAGCAAGTCAGCCGGGCTGCCGCGTCGATCGACGCGTCGAGGACTCGTCGGTCTAGTGGACCAGCGGTACGTACGCACACCGCCACGGCGTGACGGCTGTTTCACGTGAAACCTCGTTTTCGCTGTCCAACACGTGGACGGTAGGCAGGGCCGCACGAGCGGGCTTTACGACTGCGCCAGTCAGGACAAATCGGTGCGTGTTGGCGAGGACAGCAGCGCCTCCCCGAAATGAATCGGATCTGGGAGAACCGATCCACTCACCGAGGTTCCACGAGCTGTAGAGGGTCACGGGGCCCACCTGCGAGGTGGGACTTCTCCTGTCGTGGCGCCAGCTCTCAACTGACAGCAGAGTCAGTGTGCTCGTGCTGCATCGGATCTCTCACACGCTCGCCGCGCGCCCGTGGCCGCACAAGTTGTCGCCAACGAATGGGGCACCATCCCGTGGACCGCGAAGTCGAAGCGAGCGGACACGCGGGTACTGATGCTCTCACGATCGAGCGACTGCAATCCACTCATGGCGTCATGTCGACGAGTTCTCGGCTCGTGTAATCACGTTCGTACAGCCCGGGGCCTCTCATTCCGATCTGGGCGCGGCGTGAACTTGACCGTCGCCGTGTGGTCTGGTTGGGACGAAGGTTGCCAGCGGGTACTCGCCAGTCGACTCGTTGGAAGTCGAACCATTTGACGGGTGGTCTGTTGGCTGGTGGCACTGTCCCTGCGAATGTCGTCGGACCCTGTCGCAGGGCCTGCGTTGATCTGGGCGTGAAGACGACCGCGACCTGCAAGCCGTGCGCGGAAGAGCTCTATCGTGGGACCTGAGGTGCTGACGGGTGGTGTTTCACGTGAAACGTCCCCAATGAGCTCGGCGGGGCATCGAGCCAATCGGGGCTGAGAATCGACACACCAGCTCCCCTCGAACCAATCGCCCGGGTGTTGGCGTCAAGAGTCGACACGACCGGGTTGGGTTCCCCGGAGGATGCCGGTGCTCGTCCACCGTGACAGGGTCATCACGCAATGCCTGGGACCCAGTGGAGTCCAGATTGTGTGAGATGTCAGGGGGAAACGGATCGACGGGCAAGTGATGCTCATCCGTGATTGCTGGGATGGGAGTCCTCGCTCAGCAACAGCCCTGGGAACGGAGCTACCCGATGTTTCACGTGAAACACCCGCGCCGCTCCCTCTCGCTCGTGGTGCTCGCTATGTTGCGTGTAGAACACGACCAGCGCCATGAGCTGCCGTGGCTACGCCGCAAGGGGCAAGATATCGGGCCGAGGGCTAAGCCGGCGGCACGCGTCAATCGATGACGTGCTGAACGACTACGGTTCGGTGGTGTCCATCGAAAATGGCTCGCGGTGCCATTGCGGCGCGCGAGGGGCCGCTGGAGGAGGGCGGTTGACCGCATCTTGCCGGCAGGACCGACTTCGGCAGTCCTTGTCGAGAAGACCGGCCGTCCGTGCCGGGCGGTCCGTCCGTTCGCGCTAGTCCCCGCGGCTCGCAACCCGCGACGCGCCCACGACGAGACCCGATGTGCGGGCCGCCTCGGGTGTGCGCTGTCGAACCTCGCCGTGGGAGCCCGCTGTATCGGCCGTCCTCGGGGAAGGCAGTGTTGGCGCATCGCGGCGGATGCTCGCGCGAAGAAAATCAAAGGGATTCGCGAACCACGAACCATGGTCGTCTCCGCAAAGCGGGCGCTGTCAGCATGTCGTGGCCCATCGCATGAGTCGGGCCTACGCGCGGCACCTGCGGCACGTGGCACTTATCACCCGACGCTCGCTGCGACGTGCCGAGCCTCACCCCCTTCTCGTGGGCGCCCCGACCGCCCTTGGCGAGGTCGAGGAGACGCCCACCCCGGGGACGGCTGGCATCCCGAATGCCCCGGGGAGATGACCTTCACCCTCCCCGGAAAGCCTGTGGGTAACCGGGCCGCGTCGATCATCGCGACAGCCGCGCGGGTAGACTGGGCGAGTTCGGCGACGGCAAGGGAGAGCGTTTCACGTGAAACAGTCCGACGAAACGCCATCGTCATCCTCGTTCTTCGACTCCCCCATCGCACGCGAGATCGCTGATCTCTCAGCGCGTCGACGGGCGCTCGAGAGCGCGAAAGTCGAGCTCTCCGGTCGCACCCGCGTCTTCACGGTGTCGAACCAGAAGGGCGGCGTCGGTAAGACGACGACCACGGTCAACATCGCCGCCGCTCTCGTGTCGGTCGGAGCTCGCGTGCTCGTGATCGACCTCGACCCGCAGGGGAATGCCTCCACGGCTCTGGGGGTTGCGCACAACGCGGAGACCACCAGCATCTACGACGTCCTCATCAACGAGGTGCCTCTCGCCGAGATCGTCCAGACGAGCCCCGAATCGCCGAACCTCCTGTGCGCGCCGAGCACGATCCACCTCGCCGGCGCGGAGATCGAGCTGGTGTCACAGGTCGCTCGCGAGCACCGTCTTCGGGGAGCGCTGCGCGACTACCTCGCCATCGACGGCAATCATCTCGACTTCGTCATCATCGACTGTCCTCCGTCGCTGGGTCTGCTCACGATCAATGCCTTCACGGCGGCCGACGAGGTCATGATCCCGATCCAGTGCGAGTACTACGCGTTGGAAGGATTGAGCCAGCTTCTGGGAAGCGTTCAGATGATCCAGAAGCACCTCAACCCAACCCTGCATGTCTCCACGATTCTTCTCACCATGTACGACGGCCGTACCCGTCTGGCCCAGCAGGTGGCCGACGAGGTGCGTTCCCACTTCGCGAACGAAGTGCTCGATACCGTGATCCCGCGTTCTGTGCGCGTCTCGGAGGCGCCGAGCTTCGGGCAGACCGTGATCGCGTACGATGGCCAGTCAGCGGGCGCCATCGCCTACCGCGAAGCGGCGGTCGAGATCGTCAACCGCGACACCACGACGAAGGGCTCCTGATGGCGAAGAGGACCGGACTCGGGCGCGGTATCGGCGCCCTCATCCCGACGGCGGAAGCATCGGAGGCGCGTCCCGTCGACGTGTTCTTCCCTGGTGCTTCCTCGAAGGATTCGTCGGTCAAGACAGAATCCCCCGCGGGAACGGACGCGACGTCGCCGGCGGGCGACCTCGTTTCGGTGCCGGGCGCTCGACTCGTACACATCGACCCCAAGGCGATCGTCCCCAACCCTCGCCAGCCACGTACGCACTTCGACCCCGAAGACCTCGCGGAGCTCGTGCACTCCGTGCGGGAGTTCGGTGTGCTCCAGCCCGTGGTCGTCCGCGACAAGGGCGATGGCACCTATGAACTGATCATGGGCGAGCGCCGGACGCGCGCTTCGCGGGAGGCGGGCCTCGACTCCATTCCCGCCGTCGTTCGTGAGACCGAGGACGAGTATCTTCTGCGTGACGCGCTCCTCGAGAACCTCCACCGCTCCCAGCTCAACCCCCTCGAAGAGGCGTCCGCCTACCAGCAACTCCTCGAGGACTTCGGCATCACCCAGGAGGAGTTGGCCACTCGCATCGGTCGCTCTCGCCCACAGATCAGCAACACCATTCGCTTGCTGAAGCTCCCCGTGCCCGTTCAGCAGCGCGTGGCGGCGGGTGTGCTCAGCGCGGGGCACGCTCGTGCGATCCTGTCGCTCGACGACCCGCAGGAGATGCAGAAGCTCGCCGACAAGATCGTCAACGAGGATCTCTCCGTGCGCGCGGCGGAAGCAGCGGCCAAGATGCCGGGGGTCTCCCCCGCACGTCAGAAGCCCAAGGCAGGATCGCGACGATCCGGTCTCGACGACGTCGCCGAGCGGCTCGGCGACCGACTCGACACCAAGGTCCGCGTGTCACTGACGGCCAAGAAAGGCCAGATCAGCATCGATTTCGCGACGATTCAGGACCTGAATCGAATCCTCTCCGCCCTGGGCGAAGAGAGCTACACCGGCTGACCGGGAGGCCCAGGTGTCGCCGGTCGCGCGTACCCTGGAAAGGTGACCGCGAACGAGCAAGACCCGCCCCGGCGGGCGAGTCTGGAACTGCTGCGGGCAGAGGCATCCGACGAACTGGCGGTGCTGATCCATGAGCGGCTGCGCGGTGGCGAGGATCCGTGGGACTTCATGGAGGACCTCCCGAGTGTCGATGAGCTCGTCGTCCTGACGCTGCGGGCCGACAACATCGCCGAGAACGGCGGGCAGCGACCCAACCGCGCGCGCAACTACCGCGTGCTGCGGCAGATCGCTCTCGACTATCCCCCGCTCACGCGCGCTGTGTGGCGCATCCTGGGCGAAGAAGAGCCCCACCGGCGCTGGGATGCCAGCGTACGTCTCGACGCGTCCTGACGGCCCTCAGGCGCCTGACGCCGTCCCACCAACCGATACGACGCCCTCAGCCCGTGCGGCGCGCTCCCTGCGCGGCGTAAGACCCCGCACGCCGCGGTCACCGCACACCCCGTATGCCGCACAACCCGGCACGACGTTCAGCCCGAGCGGCGCACACCTGGCACGACGCGGTCCGCGTGCGGTGCACACCCCGACAGGAGACGGTCCGCGCGACGCAAACGCCGCAGCGCGCCCTCCGCGGCATCCTCTCCCCCACCGTCTCGACGATGCAACCTCCATGGGCCTCACGCCTGCGCCAGCACCCCGGGCGTGATCGAGCGCGGGCCCTGCTCGGCATCCATCGTCCCCGGCGATCCCCGCGTCGATATGCCCCCGGAAACGACGAATCCCCGACGCCGAAGCGCCGGGGATTCGATTCGCGAGGGGACTCAGCCGATGAACGGCGCGAGGTCCTGCTCGAGCGCGTACTTGGGCTTCGCGCCGATGATGGTCGTCTTGACCTCGCCGCCCTGGAACACCTTCATCGCCGGGATCGAGGTGATCTGGTACTTCATCGCGAGGTCGGGGTTCTCATCGACGTTGAGCTTGAGGATCGTGATCTTGCCCGAGTTCTCGGACTGGATCTCGTCGAGCACGGGGGCGACCATGCGACACGGTCCACACCACTCGGCCCAGAAGTCCACGAGAACGGGTCCGTCGGCCTGCAGGACGTCCTGCTCGAAGGTCGCGGAGGTCGTCGCCTTGGCGGTCATGTGCTTTTCTCCTTAGTGAGAGCGTCAGTTGATGAAACGCCCGGGGGCGTCGAATTGTTCCTCAGACCACCGCAGCGTCGGGCAGGCCCTCGATGAGGCTGTCGGCGACGGCGGGTTCGCCGGCCTCGCCACGCGCCGCGAGGAAGTGCTCCACGTCGAGGGCGGCCACCGTGCCACTGCCGGCCGCGGTGATGGCCTGACGGTACGTGGGGTCGATCACGTCGCCGGCGGCGAAGACACCCTCGACCGACGTGCGCGACGAGCGTCCGTCGACCCAGATCGTGCCCTGGTCGGTGAGCTGCAGCTTGTCGTGCACGAGGTGCGTGCGCGGGTCGTTGCCGATCGCGACGAACAGGCCGTCGAGGGGCAGCTCGCGCGTGGTGTCGTCGACGGTCGAGCGCAGGCGGACGCCGGAGACGGCCTCGTCGCCGAGGATCTCGTCGACCGCGCTGTTCCAGATGAACTCGATCTTGGGGTTCGCGAAAGCGCGCTCCTGCATGATCTTCGAGGCGCGCAGGGTGTCCTTGCGGTGGATGATGTACACCTTCGATGCGAACTTGGTGAGGAAGTTGGCCTCCTCCATCGCGGAGTCACCGCCGCCGACGACCGCGATCGTGCGGTCGCGGAAGAAGAACCCGTCGCATGTGGCACACCACGAGACACCGTGGCCCGAGAGGCGGTCCTCGCCCTCGAGACCGAGCTTGCGATACGCCGAGCCGGTGGCGTAGATGACCGAAACGGCCTCTTCGACCTTGCCGCTGCCCAGCGTCACCTTCTTGACCGGTCCGTCGAGCTCCAGCGACACGACGTCGTCGTAGAGGACCTCGGCACCGAAACGCTCGGCCTGAGCCTGCATCTTGGCCATGAGGTCGGGGCCCTGGATGCCTTCGGGGAACCCGGGGAAGTTCTCGACCTCGGTCGTGTTCATGAGGTCGCCCCCGGCTTCGACGGAGCTCGCGACGACGAGGGGCTCGAGGTTGGCCCGGGCGGCGTAGATGGCGGCCGTGTAGCCGGCAGGACCCGACCCGATGATGATGACGTGACGCACGATTGCGCCTTCCTCTCGTTGATTCCGTCGGATGAAACCCATGGTAGCCGCGGGGTATTCCGCGACCGGGGGGCTAGCGCTTGGGGAGGAACCGCCGACCGAGCGCGAGCGCCGGAGCCAGTTCGGGGGTTCGGAACAGGGCCAGGATGCTGATGTACACCGCGAGCACGACAACACCGACGAGCGCGGACCCGAGCACTCCCGTGAGGCGATCGGCGGAGATCCACCCCTCGGGACCGCCGCAGAGCATCACCACGCCCCATCCGGCCGCACCCGCGGGGATGCCGACCAGGAGGAAGCGTCCGAGCGGTACCAGCCACTCGCGAACGCCGATACCCCCCAGGCGGCGATTCAGGATGGCCGTCGCGATGATGACCTGAACGAGACTCGATAGCGACTGACCCAGGGCGACCGCGGCGGCGAGCTCGGTGATCGGGAGCAGTCCGGCATCCAGCGCCCATCCCGCACCGAGAGCGGTCAACGCGACGAGGACGCCCTGGACGAGGGTGAAGAAGAACGGGGTGCGCGTGTCGTTGTACGCGTAGAACGTGCGCTGGATGACGAAGAGCACCGCCAACGGCAGCAGGCAGACCAGGAAGCACAGCAGAACCGGAGCGGCGGCCACGGCTTCGCGGGAGTCGTTCGTGAAGATGCGGGAGGCAGGGACGGCAGCGGCGACCAGCGCCGCGGTGGCGGCCACGATGAAGAGGCCGAGGACGCGAATGCTCCGGACGATGTCGTCCCGGACGCGATCGTCTCGTCCGGCGGCCGCATGCTCGCTCAACTGCGTGAAATAGGGCGTCCCGATCGACAGCACGATGAGGGAGTAGGGGAGCATGAACACGAGCCAGGCGTTCTGCGACGCGAGGACGGCAGGACCGTTTCCGGATGCCTCGAAGAGGACACGGCTCTGCACGATGCCGGCGAGCTGACCCACGATCACCATGAGGAACGTCCAGCCGGCGAGGCGCCCGATGTGGCGGAGGCCCACTCCGCGCCACTGGAAGTCGGGGCGCAGCTGCAAGCCGGCGCGACGCCAGAACACGAGCAGGACGACGGTCTGCAGCACGATCCCCCCGGTGGCGACGCCTCCCAGGAGGGCGATCATCGCGGGTGTCCACTGATCGACCGCCGTGTTCGGACCGCCGAAGATCAACAGGAACGCGCCGAACCCGATGAGGGAGACGACGTTGTTGACGATCGGCGCCCAGGTGTACGGACCGAAGACCTTCCGAGCGTTGAGCACCTCGCCGAGGAGCGAGTACAGGCCGTAGAAGAAGATCTGCGGCAGGCACCAGTAGGCGAAGGCGGTGGCCAGGGCGAGCTGGTCGGGCGCCGTCGTCGCCGGTGTGTACAGTGCCACGATCCACGGGGCGGCCATCATCGCGAGCGCCGTGGCGATGAGGAGGATGACGGTGCCGAGGGTGAACAGCTTGGAGATGAACGCGCGGCCGCCGTCCGAATGGGACGCCGCCTTGACGATCTGCGGGACGATCACCGCCGTGAGCACGCCGGTCGAGATGATCGCGTAGATCGCGTTCGGGAGCGAGTTGGCGAGACCGAACGCATCGCCGGCGTAGCTCTGGACCGAGCCGACGATCGCGACCAGGACGACCTGGCGGAGCAGGCCACTGACCCGCGAGACGACAGTGCCCGCCCCGATGAGGACGCTCGCGCGACCGATGCTGCTCACGGGTGGGACTCCTCGGTGGCGTTGACGTCGCGGGCGTTGACGTCGGTGGCGTCGACGTCGGGGGCGTTGGTGGGGTCATCGAGGGCATCGCCTTCGGCGGGGGCGCGTCCGTCGGCCGGCTCGTCATCGGGTGTCGGCTCCGGCTCCTGGCCGGCGGCGACGCGCCGTCGGCGCGCGAGAGTTCGGATCACGCCCACGCTGAGGAAGACGACGACGAGCACGATCACGACGATGAGGCCGATGCTCTCCCACTCGGCGCGCACTTCGACGTCGACGACCTGCGGGGCACCGACGGGCTCTCCGGTGGGGCTGTAGAGCTGAAGAGCGACGCTGACCTCGCCGTTGGCCAGTCGCGCCTCGACGGGCACCTCGACGCGCGTGTTCGCCGACGCTTGGGCCTCGACCGGGGTGCGATCCTGGACCCGCAGTCGCGCATCGTCGGGACGGACCGCGAGCACCACCGAGATCGGCCACGGGAGGTCGTTGCGCACCCACGGCCGCAGCGGCGCGCTCGAGCTCACCAGGCGGAAATCGGACGACAGGATGCCGACCGCGTTCAGGGTGGTCTGCGTCGCGGCGCGGTGATCGGAGACGGCCGTGCGGGCGGCATCCCCGGTCCATCCCACGCTCAGCACCTGCAGGACCTCGGCGCGCTCTCGACCGGTGAGCAGGTCGGGCTGCTCGAGGATCGTCGCGAACCGATCGATGACCTGCTCGTCGGCGACGAGGTTCGTCACGTCGTCGACCCGGGTGCCGTCGATCGCGGCATCGACGAGCGAGATCGCGGATGCCGGCTGCCCGGCGATCGCGTCGAGGGTCGTTCCGGTGAAGCCCGGCGCCGTCGTGACCGCCGTCATGGTGGCGCGGAGGCTCCCGCGCGAGCGGTCCGTGCCGCGGTCGAGGACGGCGAGGACGGGACGGTCGCCGTTCGCGGCGCGCGCGAACGAGAGATAACCCAGTGCCGCGGCGAGGTCGCCTCCCCGTCGTGTCGTGTCGTTCTCGCCGGCCGCACGGGTCAGCGCCGCTGAGACCTCGGCGTCATACACGGGGGTGGACACTCCTCCGACGCTGGCGTTCGCCGGGACGGCCTCGCCCGCACCGGCGACGGTGCTCGAGGGAACCAGGACCCGCGCGGGGGCGTCCACGGTCCCCTGACCGCCGAGAGCGGCCACCGTGTCGGCACCCGCGGAGCCGGAGGCCGGCCAGTAGACCGACGGTGTCGCGGAGCCGATGTCGAGCAGGGTCGTCAGGTCGGGGAGCGTCGGCTGCCCCGGGGTCGCGGAGGGATCCGGCGACGGGCTCGCGACCGCGGGGGGCTGCGTGAAATCGCTCGTCGTCATGTACGACTGGAGCGAGGTCGGGGCGAGGGGGGCCGTGAGCCCGGCGCGCAGCTGCGATGCCAGATCGGCATCGCCGAACTGCAGAGCGAAGCGTTCGTTGGGCAGCGACAGCAGTCTCTGGAGCCACGCCACGGCGGTGGGAGGTGCCGACGAGCCGAGTGCGCGGATGGATGCCACGATCGCCGGGTCGATTGCGAGGGTCGCCCGCGTGCCGTCGACGGCGTCGAGCTGGGCCGAGAGGGGACCGTCGACCGCCGTGAGGTCGACGAGCTCGTTGGCGGTGAGGAGGCCACGCGTCATCGGCGACGCGGTGATGGGAACGACGAGTCCCAGGGGCGTCGGCGTCCCCCCGTCGGCGGTCACCACGACGACGCTGAGCGCCGTGAGGCCGTCATCCGTGCGGGCGAGAAGCGGGTACACCCCTGCGGGCCGGCCGGCCACCGCGGCATCGGTGGCGGGCACGCTGAACGTCGTCGACGCCTGCGAGCCGGAGGGTGTGGCATCCAGAATCCCGGTGGCGATCTGCTGCAGCGTCACGCCGGTCGCGTCGCCGTCGAGCCAGCGCGTCAGGGCGGTGTCGTCGGCGAGGGCCTGCGTGCCGATCGAAAGCGCCACGGCGGAGGCGGAGAGAGCGCTTCCGCCGCTGGGGTTCGCTCGGGTCGCGGTCGCGGTGAGCGCGTCCCCGCTGCGCAGGATGCCGTTGGCCGCCGGTGCGACCGCGAGCACCGGTGCGGCGTTCGCCGTGGCCGAGGGCGTCGGCGTGGCCGTCGGAGCAGCCACGGCCGCCGCGGGAGCGGCCAGACCCAGCGCCAGGGCGGTTGCCGCGAGGGTCGCCAGCAGCCGGCGCGTGAGAGGGCGCCGCAGCACGGGTGAGCCAGAGGGCTGGGAGATCACGGTCATACGAGCGTCGGTGGGCGAGGGGTCTCGCACCGCGACGAGTCTAGGGCCGCCCACCTCGGAGCCCCCCGATAGCCTCGCGGAGACGGTTGAATGGAGCGGTGCTTCCCGAACCCGATCCGACGCTGTGCCGCCTCCTCGCCGACGACCTGCGGGCGGCGGGCTACCGCAGCGCCGAGCTGAGGAGCGCGTGGGGCCCACAGGCCGACGACGCCGTCGCACGCGGACTGCTCGGCCCCGCGATGCGCGCGCTGGGCGACCGGCGCGATCCGCTCGCGGTGCTGGGCCGGTTGTGGGGGCTCGGTCGTGCGGTGACGCGCGACGACCTGGCGACCGCTCTGCCGTCGGTCGGCGTTGCGGGAGTCGTCGCTCTCGGGCTCGTCGCAGAGGACGGCGACGCTGTGGCTCCCACGGTTCTCGTCCGCCCGCAGGCCATCGCCGACGCGGACGGCGAGGAGGAGTGGTGGATCGCCAGTGACCTCGACGAGGCGGCCCTGGGCGGTCCCCTCCCCGAGGACCACGTGCTGGGCGTCGGTGGGGCGTCGCAGACGCTCGCGCGGCTGCAGGTCACCTGGCGCGCCGCCTCGGCTCTCGACATCGGCACGGGGTGCGGCATCCAGGCTCTTCGCCTGCGGCGCCTGGTGCCGCGAGTGGTCGCCACCGACATCTCCGAACGGGCCTTGCGGTTCACCCGCCTGAACGCCCTCCTGAACGACGTCGACGGGATCGAGACGCGGCACGGTTCGCTCTTCGAACCCGTCGAGGGAGAGGTGTTCGAGCGGGTGGCATCCAATCCTCCGTTCGTCATCACTCCGCGTGTGGCGGGGGTTCCGGCGTACGAGTACCGCGACGGAGGGCTCGAGGGTGACGCTCTCGTGGCCTCCGTGATCGCCGGCGTCGGAGCGCACCTCGCACCGGGCGGAGTGGCGCAGTCGCTCGGCAACTGGGAGTACCGCGACGGCGAGAGCGGGCTGGACCGGGTGAAGGGGTGGGTCGATCCCGAGCTGGATGCCTGGGTGATCGAGCGCGAGGTGCTGGATCCGCTCGCGTACGCCGAGCTGTGGGTGCGCGACGGCGGAACGGTGCCGGGGACACCCGCGTACGCCGGTCTGATCGACGCCTGGCTCGAGGACTTCGACCGGCGCGGGGTCACGGGGATCGGCTTCGGGTACGTGCTCCTGCGCCGACCGCTCGCCGGGGCTCCGACGTTGGCGCGCTACGAGCGGGTCGCCGGCGGCGGCGACGCGGCGTTCGGTCCGCACCTGGCCGCGTGCCTCGAGGAGCACGACCGCGCCGCCCTGCTCGACGACGACGGGCTGGCCGCCGCGACCCTTCGTGTGGCGTCCGACGTCACGGACGCCCGGCACCACCGCCCCGGAGAGGAGTCTCCGTCGGTGATCGAGCTGCGCCAGGGCGGAGGCTTTGGTCGCACGATCGAGGTCGACCCGGCGCTCGCCGCCCTCGTCGGTGCGTGCGACGGAGACCTCGCCGTGGGACCGCTGGTCGGTGCGATCGCCGAGCTTCTCGAGGTGGATGCCGATGACCTCCGCGCCGACCTCCTCCCCCGCGTGCGTGAGCTCATCGTCGCCGGGTTCCTGCGCTTTCTCGACGCATAGGCGCCGCGGCGGTCGAGTGTCCGGAACACGCCGCAACGCGTGAGCCCGATACGGCGTTTCTCGGACACTCGGCGTCGTGGGGTGCCGCAGGTGCGCTGTCGGCGGCCCCGGATAGGCTCGAAAGCATGCTGAACATGGCCGAGGGTCTCGCGCGCCTCGAAGAGCTCGCCGCGCATCCCGTGGTCGCCACCCTGGCCCGCGTCTTCGCCGACGCGGGGCGCGATCTCGCGATCGTGGGCGGCCCGGTGCGCGACGCGCTGCTCGGGCGCCTGACGCACGACTTCGACTTCACCACCGACGCCCGCCCCGATGAGATCCTCGCGCTCGTGAAGCCCGTGTCGTCGGTGCAGTGGGACGTGGGACGGGCCTTCGGCACGATCGGCGCCCGCGTGAAGGGCGAGCAGGTCGAGATCACGACCTATCGCGCCGACAGCTACGACGGCGTCACCCGCAAGCCCACCGTCGAGTTCGGCGACACGCTCGAGGCCGACCTCAGCCGTCGTGACTTCACCGTCAACGCGATGGCGCTGCGCGTCCCCGCGCGGACGCTCGTCGACCCGACCGGCGGCGTCGAAGACCTCATCGCCGGACGCTTGCGCACCCCGATCGACCCGGCCGTGAGCTTCGGCGACGACCCGCTGCGCATGTTGCGCGGGGCGCGCTTCTCGTCGCAGCTCGAGTTCGCGATCGACCCCGACACCCTCGACGCGATGAGCGCTCTGCGCGAGACGCTCCAGATCGTCAGTCCCGAGCGGGTTCAGGCCGAGCTCGTGCGGCTTCTGCAGACCGATGATCCGGTGCGTGGCATCCGGGTCTTGGTTGAGACCCGGTTGATCGACGAGTTCCTCCCCGAGGTCCCCGCGCTGCGGCTCGAGGTCGATGAGCACCACCACCACAAAGACGTCTACGAGCACTCGCTCACGGTGCTGCGGCAGGCCATCGCGCTCGAGAAGGAGCGGAATCCGGATGCCGCGCCCGACGTGCCCCTCCGCCTCGCGGCCCTGCTGCACGACATCGGCAAGCCGGCGACCCGGCGACTGGAGCCCGGCGGTGGCGTCACCTTCCACCATCACGACATCAAGGGCGCGCGGATGGCACGCAAGCGCCTTCAGGCGCTGCGGTTCGACGCGGCGACCACGACGACCGTCTCGCGCCTGATCGAGTTGCACCTGCGCTTCTTCGGCTACGCGGAAGGGGCGTGGACGGATGCCGCGGTGCGGCGTTACGTCCGCGACGCGGGGGACGAGCTCGAGCGGCTGCACATCCTCACGCGGGCGGACGTGACCACGCGGAACAAGCGCAAGGCCCAGCGCCTGGCATCCGCCTACGACGACATCGAATCGCGGATCGCGACGCTGCGCGAGCAGGAGGAGATCGACGCGATCCGGCCCGAGCTCGACGGCAACCGCATCCAGGAGGTGCTGGGGCTGACGCCGGGCCGCGAGGTCGGCGAGGCGTATCGCTTCCTGCTCGACCTGCGACTCGATGAGGGCGTGGTGGGCGAAGAAGAGGCCGAGCGGCGTCTTCGGGACTGGTGGGCCGCGCGGAGCTGACGCGAGTCGCGGCGGGGCGTCGTGTGCGGCCGGGCGTGGTGTGCCGTCGCGCGGAGTTCGTGGCCGACACGCCGGTCCGGAGCCGTCGGGAACGGCGTGTCGAGGTCGAACTCCGCACGACGGCGCGCGTTCAGCGGGCGGGGAGACGGCCGGGGCGTGATTCGACGCCCCCAATCCGCCGAATCACGCCCCGAGTTCGGTATGCCTACTCCTCCTCGTCGCGGGCGTCCTCCAGCGCGGCGATCACGAGGTGGGTGAGGTCGATGCTCACGATGCGCGGCTCGTCGCTCACGGGGTCACCGCCGCGTCGGTGGGGCTCGGCGACGGCTGAGGCGTGGGCCCGGCAGTCGTTCCGGCGGAAGACGCCGCGTCGGTAGGGACGGGCTGAACGCGCAGGAAGGGGAACGCCGGCGCGGTCGCTTTCTTGACGTCCTCGACCGAATCCCAGCTCATCACGCCCGCCGGGATCTCGTGCAGCGGATAGATGTTCCACGCGTCGGCGGCGCCGGGTGCCGTGTAGGGCACGGGCACGGGACCGCCACCGCCATAGAAGTAGTTGTCGAAGGGAGCGTTGCCGTTCGCGTTGCCGACGGTCGTGAGCGGAGTGCCGTCCTGATCGAACAGCTGCACGGTCGGGATCGCGTTGCCGTCGGCGTCGAACGCGAAGATGTTGCGGACGCGCTGACCGTCGAGCGACAGACCCGACGTGTAGGGCGCCGCGAGGACGTCGTGCGATCCATCCCACACCAGGGACTGCAGGTTGCCGCCGATCGCCGCGAGCGTGAACGGGGTCAAGACCACGACCACGATGGTCACCGCGGTGCGGAGACCGCGGACGATCGCGTTGGGTGCCCATCGTCCACGACCCCACTGCACGCTCACCAGCAGCAGCACCGCCAGGAGCACGATGCCCGGGAACTGCACCGCCCCGATCAGATACGCGAGCGCACCCGACATCGAGCCGTACCCCGACCAGAAAAGCGGCGCGATGAAGAGGTACAGCACCACCGCGCGCAGGATCCACCAGATCGGACGGAGGGATGCCAGCAGGTCGAGCAGCCAGGCACCGGCCGGGTTGCGGCGGATCTGTGCCTCGACAGACGTCCGGGCGTTCGAGAGTCGCTCGCGGAACGGCGTGCGTTTCGTCGCGGGAGCATCGCCGCGTTCCGGCAGCCCCGCGGCCGCACGAAGCTCGGCGGCGTAGGTCGCAGCATCCGGAATCGTGAAACCGTCACCGGCCTCGGCGGCCTGATCCGACAGGTCGGCCTCGAGGCCGTCGAGCAGGTCGTCGACTTCGTCGACGGGGAGGTCGTCGAGGTGCGCGCGCACCGCGGAGGCGAAGGCGCGGATGTCGTCGCGGACGGGCGTGGTGATCATCGGGCTTCTCCGATCGTGCGCAGTTTCGTGGTCGTGGTGTCGTCGAGGAGAGTGCTCATGGCGGAGGAGAAGTGAGCCCAGCTCGCGCGTTGCGCGGCGAGCAGCTCACGGCCCTGCGGGTTGATCGCGTAGTACTTGCGGTGCGGTCCCCCGTCGCTCGGCACGACGTAGCTCGACAGGGCGCCTGCCGAGTAGAGCCGGCGGAGCGTGCCGTACACCGAGGCATCCCCCACCTCGCCGAGCCCCGCTTCGCGCAGGCGTCGCACGATGTCGTACCCGTACCCGTCGTCGTGCTGCACGACCGCCAGCACGGCGGCATCCAGCACCCCCTTCAACAGCTGCGTCGTATCCACACGCGGCCCCCTTCGCTTGTCTGCCTCGGACAGTACCACGCAGTGCGCGGTAGTGCGGGGTGCGGAACGTGTTTTCCCCTTTCTGTACCTCGGCCCTCCGGTACGAGGCGGGCCGTCGCGCGGAGTCCGGGGCCGACACGCCGCGTGGACCAGCCGCAGAACGGCGTGTCGCGCCGTGAGTCCGCGTGACGGTACCGCCCCTCCCGCCCGGGCGACGACCGACTTACACTGGGAGCCTCCTCCGTCACCGCCGATGGGAGTGCCGTGCCTTCTCCGTGGTCGCGACCGCCGATCTCCCCCGAGACATCGGGGCTGCTGATCGCGCGAGCGCACGAGGAACTTCTCGCGGGCAACGAGGAGGATCGGCGGCTGAACGACGTGCGCCCGCTCGTGCAGGAGTCGTGGCGGCGGTCGTTGGCATCCCTCGTGGGACCGGAGGGACTCCCCTCGCTCGACCTCGCAAGCGACGAGCTCGAGGCGTATCGCCGCGCGCATCCGCTCGCCGGGGTGATGGACATGGTCCGGGCTCTTCTGCTGCCCGGAACGGCCGAGGAGTCGGGCGTCGTCGTGGCCGTGGGCGACGCGGCCGGCCGGCTGCTGTGGGTCGAGGGTGACCGGCACATCCGGGCCTTGACCGGCGACATGGGCTTCGTCGCGGGCGCGAACTGGGCGGAGGATGCCGTCGGCACCTCGGCCCCGGGAACGGCTCTGACCCTCGACCGGTCGGTGCAGATCCGCGGTGCCGAGCATTTCAATAGGCTCGTGCAGCCGTGGTCATGCACCGCGGCACCCGTGCACGACCCGGAATCGCGACGCCTCCTCGGGGTGATCGACGTGACGGGAGGCCCCGAGGCGGTGACTCCGCAAGCGCAGTTGCTCGTGGATGCCACGGCCCGGGCGATCGAGAGCGAGATCCTCGTCGCGCGCCTCCGGGCGCAGCAGGCGCCCCCGCCGAGAAGATCGGCACCGTCCCGCGCGCTGCTGCGCATCCTCGGTCGCGACCGCGCGGTGCTCGAGGCCGGGGGAGAGACGCTCGAGCTGAGCGCCCGTCACGCGGAGATCCTGCTGCTGCTCGCCGTCCATCGCGAGGGTCTGTCCGCCGAGGCGTTGAGCGAGGCGGTCTACGGTCATGCCGTCGTCGAGACGCTCCGTCCCGAGATGGTGCGTCTGCGGCGCGCGCTCGCCCCCGTCGCACCGCGCCTGGTTCCGGCATCCCGTCCGTACCGGCTGCCCGACGGACTCGAGACCGACGCGCAGCATGTGCTGTCGCTCCTCGACCGCGGGGCGCACCGCGTGGCGCTCGCCGCCTATGCCGGCCCGGTGCTGCCCGAATCGGACGCGCCGGGCGTCGTCGACCTGCGCGAGTCCGTGCGCTCGGCGCTGCGCGAGGCTCTGCTCGCCGAGGCGAGCATCGACGTGCTGCTCGCGTACGCCGACACGGCGGATGCGCGCGACGACGAGGAGGTGCTGCGGCTGTGCCTGAGCATGTTGCCCGCGCGGTCTCCGAAGCGCGCGGGACTGGTCGCACGGGTGGAGCGGCTCGAGCGCGGGTGAGGCGTTCGCGCCTTCTTGCACGTATTCCTGAACCGGCATGTCCCACTTCGTGCGGATATCGCGCTGACATCTCGCGCGAAGTGGGACACGTGACATCGGGATGCGGCCCCGGGGTGCCCGATGTCGGAGGCCCTCGTTACGCTGAACATATGGACGAAAAGGCGCTCGACATCTTCTCGGCAGCTCGCGCTCGGCGCGACGTGGGGCGCATTCGTGAGGCGCTCGCCGAGGTCAAGGCGGGCGATGTCGCCCGGGTGATCGTCCGTTCCCCGCGCTATGGGCTGTACGCGATCGAGGGAACCGTACGCATCGGCGTGGGCGGGCAGCCGCTCGTCGGCGACATCATCCTGGGCACGAGCTCCGAGATCCAGCGGATCGACGTGGGGATCGAGCCCCCCGAGCCGGCGCTCACAGCCGATGTCGTCGACCCGTCGACCCTCCCCCACGGCACGCCCGTGCGGGTCACCTTCGCCACACCGACGAACCACACCTTCGCCCTGACCGGGCCCATCACCGCCGGCAACGATCGCTTCCTCCTCGTCGGCAGTTGGATCGTCGCCGACGACCGCACGATCGCGCCGCGCGTCATCAGCATCGAGCGCCTCGACGACATCGACCTGCACGAGGTGAACGTCCCGCCCCTGCGCTCGGTCCTGGCGGACGCCGACGCCTGACGGTACGCGCGGAACGGATGCCACGGCCTCGGGGTCGTGGCATCCGTGGTTTCCGGTGCCTGCGCCGTAGTTGTGGGGGGCGGCCGCTGGGCAAGCGCGATGTCGCGTGCTGTCCGCGCGAGGCATGTGCGACGCAGCCGAGGTGAACGGATTCGGACGCGCGCAGCGGATTCGGATCGAACGGGCAGCGCCATCCGAATCCGATGCACCTCTCCGATTCCGGTGGCCAGGCCTGAGGCACATGCGGATGCAACCCGATGCAACCTCCCCCGGCGTACCGTCGGCGCATCGCCGCTCGAAGCCGTCGCGGCGACTCATGACCGTCGAAGGAGACACGCATGACCATCGTCGAAGAAGGCGTCTCGAGCGTCTATGCCGCCCCCGGCACCCGCGGGGCCGTCGCCGAGTACCGCTCGCGGTACGGGCACTACATCGGCGGCGAGTGGGTCGAACCGCACAGCGGCGAGTACTTCGAGAACATCACCCCCGTCACCGGCAAGCCGTTCTGCGAGGTCGGCCGCGGCGACGCGCACGACATCGACAGAGCGGTGGATGCCGCGTGGAAGGCGTTTGCGAGCTGGAAGAAGACCACGCCCGCCGAGCGCAGCGTCATCCTGAACAGAATCGCGGACCGGATCGAGGAGAACCTCGAGAGAATCGCCGTCGCCGAGACGTGGGAGAACGGCAAGCCGGTGCGCGAGACGCTCGCGGCCGACATCCCGCTGACCGTCGACCACTTCCGCTACTTCGCCGGCGTGCTGCGCGCACAGGAGGGCTCGCTGAGCCAGCTCGACGAGAACACCGTCGCGTACCACTTCAACGAACCGCTCGGTGTGGTGGGCCAGATCATCCCGTGGAACTTCCCCATTCTCATGGCGGCATGGAAGCTCGCGCCGGCCCTCGCCGCGGGCAACTGCGTCGTGATCAAGCCGGCGGAGCAGACCCCGGCATCCCTGCTGTTCCTCTTCGACATCATCGGCGACCTGCTCCCCGCGGGCGTGGTCAACATCGTCAACGGCTTCGGCATCGAGGCGGGTGCCCCGCTCGCGCAGCACAAGCGGATCCGCAAGATCGCGTTCACCGGCGAGACGACGACCGGGCGCCTGATCATGCAGTACGCCTCGCAGAACCTCATCCCGGTGACGCTCGAGCTCGGGGGCAAGAGCCCGAACGTGTTCTTCGAAGACGTGGCGCTGCGCAGCGACGACGCGTACTACGACAAGGCGCTCGAGGGATTCACGATGTTCGCGCTCAACCAGGGCGAGGTGTGCACGTGCCCCTCGCGGTCGCTCATCCAGCGCTCGATCTACGACCAGTTCCTGGGTGACGGCCTTGAGCGCGTGAAGAAGGTGCGTCAGGGGAACCCGCTCGACCCCGAGACGATGATCGGCGCGCAGGCCTCGAACGACCAGCTCGAGAAGATCCTGTCGTACATCGACATCGGCAAGCAGGGCGGCGCGAAGCTGCTCACGGGCGGTGAGCGGGTCGACCTCGGCGGCGACCTCTCGGGCGGCTACTACGTCGCACCGACCGTGTTCGAGGGCACGAACGACATGCGCATCTTCCAGGAGGAGATCTTCGGCCCCGTGCTGTCCGTCGCGTCGTTCGACGACTTCGACGACGCCATCTCCATCGCCAACGACACCCTGTACGGTCTCGGTGCCGGTGTGTGGAGCCGCAGCGGCGACACCGCGTACCGCGCAGGTCGGGCGATCGAAGCCGGACGCGTCTGGACGAACACGTACCACCAGTACCCGGCGCACGCCGCGTTCGGCGGCTACAAGCAGTCGGGCATCGGCCGCGAGAACCACCTCAAGATGCTCGACCACTACCAGCAGACGAAGAACCTGCTCGTGTCGTACGCCGAAGGCGCGATGGGCTTCTTCTGATCGGCGGAGCCGGGGCCGCGGCGGGTGGCCCTGGTTCCGTGACCCCCGGGTTAGTCCCGGGGGTCACACCCGTTCCCGTCGATGCCGCTCCGGGCCGCGCCCGTTCTCGCCGTGCTGCGGCCGCGGCGCAGCCCCTCGTCCCACTTATGGCCGGTCACCGGCCGTGACACCGACACATTTTGGGACATCAACCGAAAGGAGCGGGACATGGTGACCCAGCTCTCCCGCGTCGACGTGACGGATGCCGCGGCCGCGCTGCTGCGCGACCTGACGGCGAAGCACGGCCCGCTGATGTTCCACCAGTCCGGCGGCTGCTGCGACGGCAGTTCGCCGATGTGTTACCCGGTGGGGATGTTCCTGACCGGACCGAGTGACGTGCGCCTCGGTGACATCGAGGTCGGCCTGGATGACCCGATCGAGGTCTACATGTCGGAGTCGCAGTTCGAGTACTGGAAGTTCACGCACCTCACGATCGACGTCGTGCCGGGGCGCGGAGCCGGGTTCTCGGTGGAGGGGCCGACGGGGATGCGGTTCCTCATCCGGTCGCGGATGCTGACGGAGGAGGAGGCGGTGGCGTTCGGGGTGGGTGCTCCTGCCGAAGGCTGAGTTCCCGCTACAGCCACCCCCGCTCCACCGCCACCCGCACGGCATCCGCCCGATTCCGCCCACCGGTCTTGCCGATCGCGCTGGACAGGTGGTTCTTCACCGTCCCCTCGGAGAGGTGGACCGTCCGCGCGATGTCGGCGATCGAGCCGCCGTCGCGCGCTGCGGCGAGCACGTCGGTCTCGCGCTCCGTCAGCGGAGAGTCGCCCTGTGCGAGCGACTCGGCGGCGAGGGCCGGATCGACGACGCGGAGGCCGAGAGACACGCGCCGCACGGCATCCGCGAGCTCCGCCGCGGGCGTGTCCTTCACCACGAATCCCGAGGCGCCGGCCTGCATGGCACGCGCCAGGTAGCCGGGGCGGCCGAAGGTCGTGACGATGAGGGCACGGCATCCGGGGACCTCGGAACGCAGGAGGGATGCCGCGGCGATGCCGTCGATACCGGGCATCTCGATGTCGAGCAGAGCGACGTCGGCTTCGGACGCCCGCGCCGCCTCGACCACCTCGTCGCCACGGCCGACCTGGGCCACGACCTCGATGTCGTGCTCGAGACCGAGCAGGGCGGCGAGGGCGCCGCGCACGAGAGCCTGGTCGTCGGCGATGAGGAGTCGGATCACCATGCCACCTTGAGTGTGAATCCGCCGAGGTCGCTGCGCCCGACGGTCAGACGAGCGCCGGACGTCTCGACGCGCTCGCGGAGGCCCGTCAGCCCCGAACCGGTGGATGCCGTGGACGAGGGGCCGCAGCCGTCATCGGCCACCTCGATCGACCGGCCGTCGAGCCGCACCCGGCAGGCGGTGGCACCGGAATGACGGATGACGTTGGTCACCGCCTCGCGGACGACCCACCCGGCGAGCTCGCGACGGTCGGCGGGAACCTGCTCGGTTGATCCGGGGAGGTCGGCGGAGACACCGGCGCTCTCCAGCGCCGCTCGCGCGGCGGCGAGCTCTCCGCTGATGCTCACCCCGCGGTACCCGTGGACCGTCGTGCGGACGTCGGAGAGGGCGCCGCGCGCCAGCTGCTCGATCTGCGTGATCTCGTCGCGGGCGGCCGGGGAGCCGGCATCCATCAGTCGTCCGGCGAGTTCTGCCTTCACCGTGATCACGGTGAGCGAGTGGCCGAGGATGTCGTGGACGTCGCGCGCGACGCGCCCGCGCTCCTTCTCGGCGGCGAGTTCGGCGATCTGAGCCTGCGCATCGCGGAGGCGCTCGAGGGTCGAGATGTTCCGCATGAAGCTGAACATCATGATCGAGATCGAAAGGATGATCGCCGAGTTGAGCACGCTCGTGAACGTGTCGGCCCCGCTCCACTCGCCCACGGCAAACGAGAGTCCGCTCAGGATGCCGACGGTCGTCCACATCGTGCGGGACCCCACACGCGAAACGGCGACTGAGACGCCCACGAACGTCCACAGCCATCGCACGTCGGCGCCGAGCCACGGCCAGAGGGCCACGCTCAGCGCGAAGAGCGCCACGGGGGGAATCAGCCGGCGGCCAAACGACGGGGTGATCCGCGCGAGGGGTGCGGTCGCCATGAACAGCGCCGCGAACACCACGACGATCGCGGTCCCGAGCACCCGCGGGGCCAGACCCGGCTCTTCCCAGAGGGTGAGCAGAGTCGGGAACGTCCAGATCAGCGAGATCGACGAACCGATGAGCCACCCGCGCTGAAACGGGCGACGGCCCGGAACGATCGCTCGGTCCGGGCCGGTCCCACTGCTCATGTCGTTCACCCTAGGCGTCACGCGCGCCGTGTGTCGCGCCGGAAGAAGTACACGGTTCCGGCGACGAACACCGCGAGCCAGACCACCGCGTTGATCAGGGCGCCGAGGTCGAAGGCATCCCCCGTCAGAGGCGACCGCGCGAGCTCGCCGATGCCGTAAACGGGCGTCAACTTGCCGATGACCTGGAGGAAATCGGGCATCGACGACAGGGGGAAGAACAGGCCGCCGAGGAATGCCAGCAGCACCACGGCGAGGCTCGTGATCTGCGCCGCGTTCTCGCCCGGCACCATGTAGCCGACCATGAGGCCGAGCGTCGTGAACACCGCGCTGGCGAGGAGCCAGGCTGCGAGGCCGGTGACGATCCATTGCACGGGGGCGAGGGTGACACCGGCGAAGGCGGCGACGGCGTAGGTCGCGATCACGGCGATGAGGCCGAACATCATGCCCGCCATCATCTTGACCACCACGTTCGCGACGGGGTTCAGGGGGGTGAGGCGGAGCTGGCGGCTCCAGCCCTGCGCACGCTCGACGGCGACCGACGCCCCGGTCTGCGTCGCGGACATCATGGTTCCGTACATCGCCATCGAGACCATGATGTACGCGGCCACCGACACGCCCCCGGATGCCAGCGGGGTATCGGTCAGCGGAACGTCGAGCGTCTGGAACCCGACGATGAAGAACATCAGCACCGGGAACGCGACCGTGAACAGCAGGCTGCGCGGGTTGCGGAGCTTGCGCAGCAGCTCGATGCGCAGATACGTGAGCGTGAACCCACCGAACGCGGGGACCGGGCGGTCAAGTGTGATGGCGGTCATCGGACTGCTCCATTCTGGGCGGGTTCGGCGTTGTCGGCGGTGAGGGTGAGGAAGACGCTCTCGAGGTTCTGCGCCGTGATCTCGATGTCGCGCGCGTCGGTGGTGGTGAGCAGGTGTCGTGCGAGGGCGTCGGAGTCGCTCGTGCGGATCGCGATGCGCTCGCCGACGGCCTCGACCGAGTCGACGCCGGGGAGGGCCGCGAGGGCGGTGATGTCGGCATCCGGAAGCGTCGCGTGCACCATGCGCCCCGAAACGAGGTTCTTGATCTCGGAGGTGGGGCCGTCGGCGACGATCTCTCCCCCGCGCATCAGCACGATGCGGTCGGCGTACTCGTCGGCCTCGTCGAGATAGTGCGTCGCGAACATGACGGTGCGTCCGCGGGCGGCATCCGCTCGGATGGCGTTCCAGAACGAGCGGCGCGCTTCGACATCCATGCCCGTGGTCGGCTCGTCGAGGATGAGCAGGGCGGGGTCGCTCACGAGCGCCATTGCGAAGCGGAGCCGCTGCTGCTCACCGCCCGAGCAGAGGCCGACGCGTCGGTTCGCCAGATTCCGGATGCCGGCCCGCTCGAGCGCTTCGTCGACGGGACGCTTCTCGGCGAACAGGCTCGCCGTCAGCTCGACGGTCTCGCGAACGGTCAGGTCTTTCAGCAGCCCGCCCGTCTGCAGGACCGCGGAGACGAGACCCCGGGCGATCGCGCCGCGCGGGCTGTGTCCGAAGACGCTGATGGAGCCGGAGTCGGGGGTGCTCAGGCCGAGGATCATGTCGATCGTCGTGGTCTTGCCTGCGCCGTTCGGCCCGAGGAACGCCACGATCTCGCCCGGCTTGATCGAGAGGTCTATGCCGCGGACGGCATGAACGGAGCCGAAGCTCTTGACGACGCCCCGCGCGTCGATCGCGGCGGGAGTGGGGGTGGAGGAGGTCATGTCTTCATGCTGGCCGCCAGGCGGCCGAACGACCTCAGACTCTCGTCACGATGTGGGGGTGACGTTCGTCATGGGTGCAGCTGTCCTCCGGTCAGGGTGCCGCCGGGCGCGGGGCCCGTCATTCGCGGAGGATCTCGAAGCCACCCACGCCGTCGACGGTGATCCGCTGGCCGATGCGGCGGAAGTCCGCGCTGTGACCGTCCTGGCCAACGTGCTCGAACGCCCCGACGAAGCGGTAGTAGATCCGCCCGAACTCGTCGCGGTAGTGCGCGAAGACGAGGCGCGTCTCGCCCGAACCACTGCCGAGGCGAAGCGGCTCGGGGTCGCCGCCGGCGTTCACGTCGGCCGCGAGACGCTGCACGATGCGCTGGCCGTCGTCGAGCAGAGCGTTGTCCCACTCCTTGTTCGGGTAGAGCTTCGGGAACCAGACCTGCACGCTCTTCGTCAGCCGCAGCATGCCAGAGCGGTGCACGGCGAGATCCTTACCGAACAGTCGGGCGACATCGGTGTGGCGTCGGAATCGGGCGTCGTCCTGGATGCCGACTCCCCCGCGCGCGATCCACTCGGTGGGGTCGTAGGTGCGGCCGAATCGGAACGGCACGAAGGTTTGATCCTCGATCTGTGCGCGCTTGCGTTTGCGGATGTTGCGGACCAACTTGTCGATACGCTTTCGCGCGTCGTCGAGGGTGCGGATCTCCTGCATCTTCCACCGCCAGAACTCGACGTTCGCGGTGTCGATGACATGACGCTCCCGAAGGCGGTCTTGCTCGACCTGGTCGACGTGCTGCAGCTCGTCGATCTCCACGGCCAGCCGGAACTGCGGGAAGTAGAGGTCGAGCAGCGCGCGCTTCCCCTCCTCCCGAGCGGGAACGGCCTGCTGGGTGACCCACTCGATCTCGGGGTCGTCCAGACCGTGGATGATGCGGGTGATCGCCCAGAGCTCGAACTGCTTGTGCACGATCTTCCGGAGGCGCAGAGCCTGCCAGTCGAGTTCGGCGTCGATCGGCGTTCGCGGGGGCTTGGCATCCATCGGTTCTCTTTCCTGCGTGGTCCCGGCTCGACCGCGGGTGTGTCTCTTCATCCAAAGGGATGCCACTGCGCCGGCGTGGTCGCGCGGTGTTCGGGATTGTTCGGATTCGACGGGCGGCCCGTGCGCCCGGGGGACGGCGATGACGCACGGTGACACGCGAAGGCTGCGATGTCGGGGCCGCGGGCTAGCCTGGCGGCATGTCGGGCAAGGTGTACGTGATCCATGACAACCCCTCGTGGTTGCCGCCGTTCCGGGCGGCCTTCGACGCCGAGGGGGTGCCGCTCGAGGAGTGGCTGTTGACCGAGGGGGCGATCGACCTCTCGTCCGAGCCGCCGGAGGGCGTGTTCTGGTCGCGATTGAGCGCCTCTGCGCACACCCGCGATCGAGCGCTCAGCAAGGACTATGGTCGGGCGGTGCTGCGGTGGCTCTCGGCATGGGGTCGCACCGTCATCAACGGTGCCGACGTCCTGGAGCTCGAGGTGAGCAAGGTCGCGCAGCACGTGGCCCTCCAGCACGCGGGCATCGAGGTCGCGCGCACCGTCGCCGTGCTCGGCACCGATGGGATCGTCGAGCGGGCGGCTGAGTTCGGTGCCCCCTTCATCAGCAAGCACAACCAGGGCGGCAAGGGTCTCGGTGTGCGTCGGTGGGACTCCGTCGACGAGTTCGCGGCGTGGGTCGACGGCCCCGACTTCGAGCCGTCGCCCGACGGGATCACGCTGCTCCAGGAGCTGCTCGTCGCCAAGGCGCCGTTCATCACACGCGCGGAGTTCGTCGCCGGCTCGCTCGTCTACGCGGTGCGGGTCGACACCAGCGCGGGCAGCTTCGAACTGTGCCCGGCCGAGGCGTGCGCGATCCCCGGAGCCGACGGCGTCGAGCCCGAGCCGATGTTCCGCCGCCGCGATGACGTGGATCCCGAGCTCGTCGACCGATACCTCGCGTTCCTCGCCGCCGAGGGCATCGGCATCGCCGGCATCGAGTTCATCGAGACGCGCGACGGACGCACGGTCACCTACGACGTCAACACGAACACGAACTACAACCCCGACGTCGAGGCGACGGCTCCCCGCTCGGGACCGCGCGAGATCGCGCGGTGGCTCGGCTCCCTCCTGCCGCAGGAAGTGGTCGGAGCTCGTGGCTGAGGCATCGCCGCCCCACGTCGAGTGGGACGGCTTCGGCTTCCAGACGCGCCAGGTGCACGCCGGCGAGGTCGAAGACCTCACGCACGGTTCCCGCATCACCCCGGTTCACCTGTCGGCGGCATATCGCTTCGCGTCCTTCCAGGAGGCGACGGACCGGTTCGCCGGTGCCGATCTCGGACACCTCTATTCGCGCAATCTCAACCCGACGAACCAGGTGGCGGAGCGACGCCTGGCCTCTCTCGAGGGCGGCAGCGGGGCGATCGTCGTCGGGTCCGGGCAGGCGGCGATCACGACCGCCCTGCTGGCGCTGGCGGGAAGCGGCGAACACATCGTCTCGACCGCGAGCATCTACAGCGGCACGCGCGTGCTCTTCGATCGCACGTTCGCGCGCATGGGCGTCACCGTCGAGTACGTCTGGAACCCCGACGACGAGGCGGAGTGGGACGCCCTCATCCGCCCCGAGACGAAGGCGATCTTCACCGAGACGCTCCCCAACCCCAAGAACGACGTGGTCGACGTCGCCGCCGTCGCCCGCATCGCGAAGCGCCACGGCATCCCTCTGATCGTCGACAACACCATCGCGACACCGTTCCTGATCCGCCCGATCGAGCACGGCGCCGACGTCGTGGTGCACTCGGCCACGAAGTTCCTCTCGGGACACGGGGCGAACCTCGCCGGGGCGGTGGTCGACGGCGGAACGTTCGACTGGGTGGCATCCGATCGCTCGTATCCCGCGATCACCGCGACGCCGATCGCCGAGCATGCGTCGTACGTCGACGCGTTCGGCCCGCGCGCCTTCGAGTTCTCGCTGCGGTTCGGGATCGCGAACGACACGGGACCCGCGCTGTCTCCGCTCAACGGCTTCCTCTTGCAGCAGGGCATGGAGACGCTGTCGGTGCGCATGCGGCAGCACCTCGCCTCCGCCCGCACGATCGCCGAGTGGCTCGAGCACCAGCCCGTCGTCGAGAGCGTCGACTACGCGGGACTCCCGTCGCACCCGCAGCACGCTCTCGCCGTGCGCGATTACGGCGGGCAGTCGGGCTCGGTGTTCTCCTTCACCGTGCGCGGGGGACGACCGGCGGCCGAACGGTTCTTCGACGCGCTCAGGCTGTTCAGCCGCATGACGAACATCGGTGACACCCGCTCGATGGCGCTGCATCCGGCGACTACGACGCACCTCGGCTTCACGCAAGAGACGCGCGACCGCCTGGGCATCGGCGACGGACTCATCCGCCTGTCGATCGGGCTCGAGGATGCCGAAGACCTGATCGCCGACCTCGACGAGGCGCTGCGCGCGGTGGCGTAGCGGGCGCTCGCCGGCTTGCGTTCGCGCACCGGGTCACGGGTGCGGTGCTGCACGAGGGTCGACGCCCGGCATCCCTCGTTCAGTGTCCGAAACACCCGGACGTATCTCGAGTGTGATGTCTCAGGACATC
>NZ_LDRU01000036.1 GCF_001476285.1 Microbacterium testaceum
CGTACATCATCATGCTGACCGGGCTCGAGGAGGAGGCCGACGTCGTCCTCGGACTCGGCGCCGGTGCCGACGAGTACGTCGTGAAACCGTTCCGACCGCGCGAGCTGCGCGCGCGCATCGAGGCGCTTCTGCGCCGGCCCCGCGCCGCCGGGACCGCTGGTGCCGCCCCGCGACAGGACAGCGTGGGCCCGTCCTTCCCGGCAGCACGCCCGGCCGAACAGCAGGCACCCGCGGCCGTCCCGCCGACGGCTCCCCCACCCGCCGCGACGAGCGTCCCCGTCGTCGTTCCCTCATCCCAGGGCCCGGAGCCCCGGGAACACGCCGGCGCGGAACTCGCGACGCGCCCGTCGTCCGACGTCGCCGCCCGATCGAACAACGCCGTCACCCCTGGCGGCGGCCCCTGGATCGTGCACCGCGACCTCCAGCTCGACCCCGACAGCCGGATCGTGCTCGTCGGCGGCGACGAACTGGAGCTGACGCGCACCGAGTTCGACCTCCTGGCGACGCTCATGGAGTCGAAGCGACGCGTGCGGAGCAAGGCCGACCTCACGCTGGTTCTCCGAGGCGAGTCCTACGTGACCAGCTACTTCGTCGGTGAGGCCGACAAGCGGGCGATCGAGGCACACATGACCAACCTCCGCCGCAAGCTCGGCGACAACCCCGCGAACCCGCGCTACATCGAAACGGTCCGCGGGGTGGGGTATCGCCTCACGTCCGAGTTGATGGCCGCTCCCTGATCCTTCGCCCCTCCGGCGGATACAACGGATGCCTCGACCCTCCCCAGGGCCGAGGCATCCGTGTTTTCTGACGCGTTCGGGTCGCGATCAGATCGGGTGTCCGTCACACCTTGAAGCCGTGGTGACGACGGACGAGCTTGGAGAACATCAGGAGGGTCTGCAGAACGGTGACGACACCGACGATCGGCCACCCGATCCACAGGATCGACGACTGCACCATGGGGCCGACCATGACCCAGATCACGGCGAGCGCGACGGCGACGGCGAGGAGCACGACCATCGGGGCCCAGTGGCCGAGTCCGCCACCGCGTTCGGCCTTGGCCTGCATCGCCCAGTTGTCGACCTTCTTGCGGGACAGGAAGCGCGTCCACGAGCGGACGAAGTGGCTGATGCGAATCCACATGAAGATCTCGGCCGGGAAGAAGAGCACGGCGAACAGGATGTCCCGACGGTTGACGGCCTTCATCGTGCGCGCGATGCGCAGGTTCAGCAGCATGGCGATCACGGGCGGGATGAGCCACAGCGGCGAGAAGACGAACGCACCGATCGAGAGCGATCCCGCGAGCAGGGTGAGGAACGCCACGCGGACGAAGAGGTTCGTCAGCATGCCGAAGTTCTCGAACCACCGCAGGCGCAGGTTGGGGTGGAAGGGCTGCCCCTTGGTGTCACCGCGCTGGCCGGGCCACATCAGCTCGATCGCGCCGTAGGTCCACTTCACCTGCTGGGCGTCGTACCCGGAGAGCGTCGTCATGCCGCCCACGTCGGCGCGGGCGTACGGGCTGATCTTGGTCAGGTAGCCGGCGCTCTTGATCTGCAGCGAGAGGAGCGAGTCCTCGACCTCCGAGTCCTTGACCCACGGGGTGACCTGGTGGTTCTGCTTCATCGCGTCGCGGAGCGCGTTGGTCGAGAAGATCGAGAACTGCCCGCCGAGCACGGCCATGTTGCGTCCACGGAGCATGTTCTGCAGGTTGAAGGCCGCGAACTGCGTGCGCTGCCCGGCGGTGAGGAACTTTGCGACCACTCCCTTGATGGGGCGGTCGTCGATCGTGTAGATCGCCGAGATACCACCGATGCGGGAGTCGGAGACGGCCTCGGTCTCGAGGTACTCGACGGCTTTGCTGTCGGCGATGGTGTCGCCGTCGACGCCCAGGAGGTAGTCGTAGCCCTCGACGAGCGAGTACCCGTAGTTGAGGGCACCGACCTTCTTGTCGGGGTTCTTGCCGATGTCGTGGACGAAGACTTCGGTGAACTGCTCGCCGAGATCGGTGACGACCTCGTGAGGGCCGCTGTACTCGGACGCGATCTTGACGGTGTTGTCGGACGTGTTGTTCACCACGACGTGGATGACATCGGGCACGCGGGTCTGGCCGAGAAGCGCCTCGATCACGGCGGCGATCGACTCCTCCTCGTTGTACGCGGGGATGACACAGCCGATCGTCGAACGGTGGACCGAGGTGTTCTCCAGCACCGCCGCGAAGTCGTCGGCGAAGCCATGCTCCGAGGCCGCCCCGCCGTTCACGTCATCGGACGTGTAGGCGAGTGCCTTGGTGTGAGGGGCGAAGCTGCGCGCATCGGTCATGGCGGTGTCTTTCCTTTTCGGAGGGGTGGCGTGTCGGCCATGTCCCACTCTGGTAGGTTCACCGCAAGACGCCCGCCGCGATCCGGCACCGTCCCCGCAAGATTCCCTCAAGATCCGCTCAGGGGAGCAGGAGCAGAAAGCGCCCGCCGATGGCCGTCCTCGATCTCATCGCCGCCGTCGCCGCCGCCGCTCTCTCCGTGACGCTGCTCTTTCTCGCTCACGGCCGTCACGGTGACGATCGCGGAGGGCCGCGTGCCGAGCTGGTCCGCTACTTCGGGATCGCGGCGCTCGCCGCGCTGGCGTGCGCTTTCTTGAACATCCTCGAAGAGATGGGCGGCGGCACATTCGCCGCCGCCATCGGCAACGCCACGAACGTCTTCGCCCCCGCGTTGGCGTGGGCGGGGCTTCGGCGCCTCAACGCGCGACGGGCGATCGGTGCGATCACCGCGGGCGCCGGCGCCATTCTCATGCTCGGCATGACGTACGTCATGCCCCTCGACGACGCCATCCTCTGGAAGACCTTCGGCATCGCCGCCTTCAGTACTCTGGCCGCGATGGAGGCGCGCCGCGCACCGGTCAGCGCGATCCGCGGGACATCCCTTCTCGCCGGATCCCTCGCGGTCTTCGCCGCGTACAACGCGAGCCGCCTGGTCGTCGCCGGTGCGACGGGGATCAACTCACCGCTCTGGGAGAAGGTCAGTTCCGCAGAGCTCACCTCGGTCGTGAGTGCGCTCACCATCTGCGCCGTCACCATCGCCACCCTCCAGATGGGCCGGCAACTCGACGACGACCCTGCCCCCGGGACGCGAGCGCACGACCGCGGGGCACTTCGACGCGAGGCCCACGATCTGTTGGAAGAACATTCGGCCATCGACGTGGTCGTCGTGCGCATTCCCGAAATCGACCTCATACGGGCCGCCCACAGCAACGAGCGCGCCGAGCAGATGCTCACCGCCCTCGTGGATGCCGCTCGCGAGACGCTGTCCGCGGTCGGCGCGGGGGTGCCCGCGCGCGACACCGTCTTCTTCCTGCTCCCGGCGGGCGCGGAGGTCGCTCGGGTCGAGCAGTCCGTCCGCGACGCGTTCGCCACGGCGATGCCGCTGATCGGGTACGACGACACCCCGGATCTCTTCTTCGAGCATCACCGGGTCGGTGATGTCGACGGGGTCTCGATGCTCATGGAGAGCCGCCGCCTCCGACCGCGCCAGCCTCTCCCCCACTGACATCGGTGGGAGCCTGGCGGGGAGGGCGCCGTGCCGAACGAGCGTCGAGGCCGGGTCAGCCCTGGTCGCTCGTCTGCCCCCATCCGGGCGCGCGACCGTTGGTGTCGGTGGTGGTGCTCTGGGGGGTCGTCTGCGTGTTGTCGGTCGGATAGATCGCGATGGGGAGGTACTGGTAGACCGTCTGCTGGCTGAATGACGCGTCCGTGTTGGCCGTTCCTTCGACCGCGACGTTGAGCGCGAACTCGAGAGTGATGCCGTATGTGTCGTTCGGCAGCTGGCGGATCGAGGTCGTGGGCACCAGCAGACCGCCCTGGAAGCTGTTGAGGAGCAGTCCACGGTCCGACCGAAGCGTGTCCGACGGCACGAGGGTGCGCGGATCGGCGCTGAACTGGAACGGGTTCGACACCTGTCCCCCGGTCTGGGCGGTCTGCGACGTGATGGAGACCGAGGAGAGATAGACGCGACGCTTCTGCGTCAGAACGGCCTTCTCGTCGACACGGTGATCGTAGACGTTGACCGCGAAGCCGAGCTGCTTCTCGTTGGTGGGGGTCCACTCCATCGTGCGCTTGGGGTCGACGGCCCAGACGTCGAGACGGACCTCGAGGCCATCGGCGACCTCGGACGACAGGGTCACCGAACCGTCATAGGTGAAGCGCGAGTCGAACGGCATGCTGGTCGACGCCGCTTGCGGGGCGGTCGTCGGCACGACCACGGACTGATTCGTGGATGAGTGGCCCTGGAAGGCGTTGAACGCGTCGATGACCTGGCTGCACCCGCTGAGGGCGATCGGTCCGACGATGAGCGCGGAGGTGAGCGCGAGCGCGCGCAGAACGCGTCGGCGAGGGGTCGTGGTCACGGGTGTCTCCTGAGGGAGGGCGCTTGTGCGCAGAGGTCGATGAACGACCATCACACTGCGGGATGCAGGCCTCAGGGGGAGTCTGACCGGACGACGTGCCCCGGTGGGCACAAACGGCGAGCAGAGACAGGATGGCGCGCAGAAGACTACACCACCGTCGATACACTCGAAGACATGTCAGCCGGAAGGAGCGCGAGTTCGGCAGCACCGATCCGGGCGCTGGAAGTCGACGAGGGGTCCACTCCCAGTAGTCGAACGCGTTCCGTCTGGCTCCTGCAGCTCGTGCTCGGAGCCAGCGTGGTGATCACCGTGCTGCTCACTCAGGCTCTCGAGCCGTCTCTCTTCGCCGTGTGGACGTTCTCGACGGGCGTCGGCGTCGTCATCGCCCTGACCGCGGTCGCCATCATCGTGCCCTGGCATCGCCTCCCGCGAAGTGCGGTGGCCATCATCCCGTTCGGCGACATCATCGGCATCGGGCTGCTGAGCTTCGGCACCGATCTGCGCTTCGGGTTCTTCTGGGTGTTCCCCATCACGTGGATCGCGACGCACTTCGCCGTGACCCTGTTGATCTCGACCCTCGCGACCGTCGGCGTCATCATCGTGATCGACGCCGCCGCCAACGGGTCCGGACCGGCGACCGCTCTCCGACTCATCGTCGTCCTCCTGTCCCTGACGTTCATCGGAATCACGGCCTATCTCTCGTCGAGGCAGACCCGCGCGTTCAAACAGCTCTTGCGACGCCAAGCCAGTCGGTTGCAGGGCACCCTGCAACGCGTGACGGGTCAGGAGAGGCGCGTCTCGCAGGTGCTCAACGGGCTCGACACGGGCATCGCGCGCATGTCGGCGGACGGCGAGGTCCTCGCCCTCAACGACACCTACCTGTCGCTGTACGGCATCGATCGCGACGAGCCGCAGCGGCCCGGCAGCGCCGTGGAGTACGCGACCCTGCGCGGCGAGCCGCTGAGCGAGTCGGAGCGCCCGTTCGCCCGTGCCGCGCGAGGCGAGCAGTTCGACGACGAGCGGGTCTGGCTGTTCGACGTAGATGGGGCGTGGCACGCCCTCTCCGCTTCCACCCGACGCCTCGTCTCGTCCGACGAGCCGGAGAGCACGCTTCTGATCGTCCACGACATCACCGCTCTCATCGAGGCCGAGCGTGCACGCGAAAGATTGGCCGCGACGGTCTCGCACGAGTTGCGCAACCCGCTGACCGCGATCATCGGTCACGCCGATCTGGCTCTCGACGACCCTGATCTCTCGCCGAAAGTGCGGGAGCAGCTCGAGGTCATCGCCGGCGCCGGGGAACGCATGCAGAAGCTGATCTCCGAGATCCTGGCGAACTCGCGAGGTGTCTTCCGGGAAAAGGACACGCCGAAGACCGCGGATGCCATGCGAATCATCGCGTCGTCGCTGGAATCCTTCCGCCCGGCCGCCGCGTCGCGCCGAGTCAGCATCATCGACGATCTTCCCGACACCGCCGAAGTGGTCGGCGATGCGTTCCGGCTCCGGCAGGCTTTCGACAACATCCTGAGCAACGCGATCAAGTACACCCCGGGCGGCGGCACGGTGCGTCTCTCCGCGGAGGTCGGCGACGAGAGCGTCGTCCTGCGATTCGCCGACACGGGGATCGGCATCCCGGCCGAAGACCTGCCGCGAATCTTCGACCCCTATTTCCGCTCACGCGCGGCCCGAGACAGTTCGACGCCGGGGACGGGCCTGGGGATGGGGATCGTCCGAGGGATCGTCGAAGAGAACGGAGGCACCGTGTCACTGGAAAGCGAACTCGGATCCGGCACCACGGTGACGGTCGTCCTCCCGATCCCGCTGAAGGATCGCGAGGAGTGACGGCGGTAGAGACCCTCGCGAATCTCAGCCTCGCGCAGGCGACGGTCACCACCCTCGCGTCGATCATGATCGTCAGCCTGGGTTTCCTCCCCCGCCCTTCCCGCGCGGCCTTGCTCTGGTCGCTGGCCTTCCTGCTCGCGATGAGCAGCACCTGGACATCGGTCGTCGGCGTCGCGGTCGGCGACGAGTCACTCCGCCGTGTGGGGCTGGGGTTGATGCTCGGCGCGCCGGCGCTCATCTGGTCGGGCTTCCGGGCGCGGCGGGGCGGGCGGGCCCTGCCGTGGGTGGGTGCGCTGCAGGGAGTGTGCTCGGCCGTGCTTTTCCTTTTCGCACAGGATGCCGCCGCATACGGCCTCGTGTTCCGTCTGGCGTTCCTCGCCGCCGCCGTGTTCGCGGGGCTGACGATCCTCGAGCTGAGGCGCTCCCCCGACGGACGGGAGCGTCTCATGCTCCCTCTCCTCGTCGTCTCGGCTGGGTTCGTCGTCCTCGCCCTGGCGAGCGTGGTCTCGGCGATCGTGGCTCCGGCAGCGATCGGTGACCTCCAGCTTCCGCGCCTGCTGAACGGGCTCGCGATGCTCATCTACCTCGTGTGCGCGACCGTCAGCCTGCTCTACTTCACGTCGGTCTCCCCCGGGTACTCGCTCACGGCGACCGCGTGGCCGCAGTTCGCCGTCACGGCATCCGATCGTCTGCGACGTGCGGGCCGTGCCGCAGAGCCCGGCTGGGTGGCGCTCTCGATCCAGGTGGACGATCCGACTCACCTGCGCAGCGCGGCGGGCGACAACAACTGGGCGCACATCATCTCGGCGTTCGAGTCGCTCATCACCGAGGTGTTTCCCGCCGAAGCAGACATCGGACGCAAGGCGAGCGGTCATCTCGTGGTCGTCGTGGCGCGCCCCGACACCGTGGTCCGTGAGTACGTGCGAACGGTGCTCCGCCGATTCACCGAGATGGATGCCACGTCGTGGATCGCCGTCCAGCTCTCGGCCAGCGTCGGGTGGGTACCCGCGGAAGCCGCAGGTTACGACTTCGATGCGCTCGTCGAGCAGGCGGACACGGCGGCGTCGACGGCTCAGCGTCTCGGCGGAGACCGGTGGGAACGCGTCCGGCTCTGAATCAGCCGGCGGATCCGCCGCCCGCGATCGCGACAGTGAGCGTGTCGCTGGCCGTCTGCTTGGCGTACTCGTCCGACGTGGGCGTCGCCTGCACGAGGTACTCGTAGGTGAATTGCAGGGTGACAAATGTGGCGTCGGCCGGGACTTCGCCGACGTTGAACGTCTGCGAGTAGCTGTACGGCGCGAGTACGAGGTAACCGGGTGCGTTCGACTGGTCGGTCTGAGCGGCGAGCGGCGCGAAGGACTGCGTCTCGTTCCCCGGGACCGCGGTCATGGTCGCGCGTTGGAGGTAGACCTTCTGACCGTCGTCGGGCGTCACCGTCGTTACCATCGACAGGCTCACCGGCTTCAGAGCGGTGGGAGTCCACTTGTCCATCGACAGCGTGGACCAGTAGTTCACTGTCGCCGAGACGGCCCCGGCGGTGACGGTCTTCTGCGTCGAACCGCTGGAGAGGTCGTTGGGCACCGGCTGGGGCGCCGGCGAGGAGACCTGCGTCGGCGACGGAGACGCCGGCGCAGCGTTGCCGCCCTGCGCCCACGGCGGCGCTCCGCACCCGGCGACGGCGAACGTCATCGCCACACCGACCGCGCCCAGCACGACACGACCACCACGCGCCCGGTTCCGCATGCACCCTCCCCCGTCGCGGTCAATTCTAGGGTGACGCGCACCACCCGGGCCTCTGACGCCCGCTCGAGGGCGTCCTATTGTTCGTGGGTGATCGGTACTCATGATCGTCGGCCGGCGGGTCGGGCAGAACGCGTCTTCGCCTGGAGCCTCGGGGCCGTTCTCGTCGTCGGGCTCGTCGCCGCCGCGTGGATCGGCGTGCGCGGGGGCATGGCCGTCGCTCACCTCTCGTCCGCACGCCAGACGCTCCAGGCAGCAGAGGCCGACCCGCACGATCCGCCGACCATCGCGGTGGCGCTCGCGACCGTCCGGGACGACACCTCCGCGGCCCGCTCCCTGACGAGCGACCCCGTGTGGTCGTGGGCGGAACCGCTTCCGTGGATCGGGCCGCAACTCCGGGCTCTCGCCGTGTCCTCCGCGGCGCTGGACACCGCCGTCTCCGAAGGTCTCGGGCCGCTCTCGTCCGCGGCATCCGGGCTCTCCACGGACGTCCTGCGGCCCCGGGAGGGCGCTTTCGACACGACCGTCATCGCGTCGCTCGAACCCGAGGCCGACGCCGCCGCGACGCACCTTCGCGCCGCGGCGGACGAACTGTCCCGCATCGACACGGCACCGCTCCTCGGTCCGCTTCGAGACGGCGTCACGCGCGCGCGAGAGCTCGTCGACGGCGCAGCGTCCGCATCGGACGCTCTCCATCGAGCAACCCTGCTGCTCCCGCGCATGCTGGGCGCCGGCGGACAGCGGTCCTACCTCGTCCTGTTCCAGAACAATGCGGAATGGCGTTCGCTCGGCGGCATCGTCGGCGCGGTCGCACAGGTCGACACGCAGGACGGGCGCTTCGCGCTCGTCGACCAGGCGTCGACGTCCGATTTCCCGGTCGAAGCCGAGCCGGTGGTCGATCTCCCCGGCGAAGTCCAGGATCTCTTCGACACGCGACCGGCGCGCTACATCCAGAACGTCACGCAGGTACCGGACTTCACCCTCGGTGCACCGATCGCCCGAGAGATGTGGAAGCGCCTCCGCGGGCGGACCGTCGACGGCGTCATCACCCTTGACCCCGTCACCCTCGGCTACGTCCTGAAGGCGACGGGGCCGGTCACCTTGCCGACCGGCGATCACCTCACGCCCGACAACGCCGTGCCTCTTCTGCTGCAGGAGGTCTATCAGCGATACCCCGACCCCGCTCGTCAGGACGAGTTCTTCCGCGCAGCGACAGCGGCCGTCTTCTCCGCTCTCGCCGAGGGGCGCGCCGATCCCGAGCTCCTTCTCGCCGCCCTCATGAGGGCCGGTTCCGAGGGCCGGCTGATGCTCTGGAGCGCGGATGCCGACGAGCAGGCGATCCTCGACGGAACGACGCTGCAGGGCACGCTGCCCGATGACGGCACGGATCGGTCCACGTTCGGGGTCTACCTCAACGACGGTACCGGGTCGAAAATGGACTCCTACCTGCGCCCGAGCGTCGACGTCGCGTGGTGCGGGCAGGACTCGGCGGTGTTGGGCGTCACGCTGCGCAACGACGCCCCGGATCCGGCCTCCCTGCCCTCTTATGTGACGGGAGGCGGCGAGTACGGAGTCCCCGTCGGCGAAGCGCTCACGGGCGTGTACGTCGTCCTCCCCGCCGAAGGGAGGTTGGAGGAGTACGCGTCGACGACGGACGGCATACCGCCGGGCTTCGCGGGTGGAACCCTCGAGGGACGACCCGTGTTGAAGTGGTCCGTTCAGCTTGCGCCCGGCGAACAAGCGCATCTGGACGTGCGCGTGTCCACGCCGTGGACGCCGCATCTCGGTGCCGTTGTGACGCCGACGATCGTGAGTCCGGCGATCGGCCGCGGAGCCACCGGCTGCGGCGGGAACTGATCGAGGAACAGACGGGTCACCACGGGCACACCGCCCGGCCCTGGTGAAGTCCACAGCCTCAGCTCGTGAATACGCCGCGATATGACGGCACCCCGGCGGACTCCTTCGAAAGACTGCCGTCTGGGGCGATCCTCACCGGCAGAGGTCGAGCGGGTCGCTCTTCGACTTCCACCCGGCCACCGTGCCACCGAGATGGGACCCACCATGAAGAACACGATCCTCCGCGCTGCTGCTGCGGTCTCGCTGGCCGCAGCCGTGTTGTTGGCACCGACCGCCGCCAACGCCTACGTCGATCCGTCCGCCATCACCGCGACGCCGAGCACGATCGCTCCGGGCGAGTCCTCGACCTTCACCACGCCCGGCACCCCGTTCACGGGTAACGAAGACGTGCTGATCTCCATCACCGGAGAAAGCGCCTCGGGCGCAACCCTCGGCTTGGTGAAGACGGCGGTCGAGACCAACTCCAACCTGCACACGAGCGCGAACGCCGGCAAGCTCAACGTCCGGATCACGTTCCCCTCGAACGCCATCGGAACCTACAATCTGACCTTCACGGGCGCGACGAGCGGCACCGTCCTGCACGCCCAGGTGCTCGTTGTGAAGGCGAGCCCGACCCCGACGACGCCGCCGGCCTCAGCGGGGCTGGCCAAGACCGGCATCGACGGCGGCGCCACCACGGGTCTGTGGATCGCCGGTGGCGCGCTCGTCGCCACGGGCGCCGCGGTAGGTATCGGCGCCGTCGTGCGCCGTCGTCGTCAGACGGCCGCCTGACGCTCACACGCGAGAGAGAAAAGGTGGGATCGCCCCTTCGGGCGATCCCACCTTTCGCGTCCCAACGGCTGGGCGCTCGTCGATCAGGAACCAGCGAACGTGGGCGACGTCGATACCTCGGCGGTGATGAGAATCGGTAGGTGATCGCTCAGCCCTTGCGGCAACGTGCGGATGTGAGCGATGTCGAAACCCACCGAGGTGGCGAAGTCGTAGTGCCCGCGGAAGAAGCGGTACCGGGTGTACGTCCGTGCGTCACTCAAAGTGAGCTCGTACCCCTGATCGCGCACCTTCTGTCCCAGGTTCTCCTTGAAGACCGGGTAGTTGTAGTCGCCGACCATGAGAGCGGGAAGCCCCGGTCCGAGGTTCTGCAGCTCGTTGAGGGCCGTGCGGATCTGGTGCCGTCGAAGAGAGTTCAGCGCCGTCAGTGGCGCCGCGTGGAACGACGCCACGATGATCTCGCGGCCGTCGTCGATATCACGCAGCCGCACACCCAGCATTCGTTCCTCGGCCGGCTTCAGAACGTAGTCGTGCAGCGACTTCTTGAGCGCGATCGCGCGCACCTCCACGGCCCGGAACGTGTTCTCCCGGTAGTAGACGGCCAGGCCGAGGCGATTGCGCTGGGTCGCCTCGGCGAGCCGGAGACCTGAGATTTCGAGAGGAATGTCTCGCGTGTCGCACTCTTGCAGGCACAACACGTCGACCGCGTGCTCGTCGACGAGTTTCGACAGCTCACCGGCGGCGCGGTGCTTGCGGAGGTTGTACGAGATGACCTTCATGACGGCACCAGCCTAGAGCCGCGCTCTCTCGCGCAACGGGGGTTGCGGATGCACTCTTGGACGATTCATGCGCCGATGTCGTCGGCATCCCTCCGGTTCCGCGTCTGTTCGGCGCGAGAGGCCAGCAGATCGTCGGCAGGGTATCCCACCTGCGCGAGCACCAGCCCCCGTGCTGCCAGCACCTTGGTGTCGGGGGTCCGGCGCCCGTCGTCTCGGATGCGGACCACGTCCTCCACGTCGAGGCGCCCCTCCCCCACGGCCACGCACGCGCCCACGAGCGCGCGGACCATGCTGTGACAGAACGCATCCGCTCGCACGTTCGCGACCAGGATGCCGTCATCCCCGCGCCGCCAGTCGTACTCGAGCAGGGTGCGGATCGTGGTGGCCTCCTCGCGAGCCTTGCAGTAGGCCGCGAAGTCGTGCAGGCCGATGAGGCGCTGAGCAGCGATGTGCATGGCCTCGACGTCGAGAGGAGCCTTGACCGTGGTCGTGCGCAGGCGTTCCAGAGGGTCGTATCCCGAGTTCGCGTCCGCGACCCGATAGGTGTACCGCCTCCACACCGCCGAGAAGCGCGCGTCGAAGCCCGCGGGGGCGAGCGTGGTGCGGTGCACGGTCACGTCGGGGTACGCGCCCAGAACGCCGCGCACACGCCCCGCGAGGGCAGCGACGGCGTCGTCCTCGTCGCCTTCGCGGCGACGACGCGGCAATCTCGCCATCTGGTGGTCGTCGAGATCCAGGTGCGCCACCTGTCCGGACGCGTGCACGCCGGCATCCGTTCGTCCCGCCACGACCAGACGCGGGTCACCGCCCAGAATGCGCGCGAGGGCATCCTCGAGGGTTCCCTGCACGGTGCGCAATCCCGGTTGTCGGGCCCACCCCCGGAAGTGCGTTCCGTCGTAGGAGATGTCGAGTCGAAGACGCACCCCTCCAGCCTACGGCGACCCGGAAACACGACGAAGCCCTCACCCCGGTGGGGTGAGGGCTTCGTTGGAGAGCGGAACTCAGGCCTTGGCGTCGTCCGAGACGGCGTCCTCGGCAGCAGCCTCAGCGGCGGCACCCTCGTCCTGCGACTCGGCGCCGGCCTCAGCCGACTCGTCGACCGCGGGGGTCTCGTCGACGACGGTCTCCTCGGCGGCGGGCTCCTCAGCCGGGGCGGCAGCAGCAGGAGCCGCGGCGGCCTTCGACGACGAGGGCTTCTTCGTCACAGGCTCGAGAACGAGCTCGATGACAGCCATGGGGGCGTTGTCACCCTTGCGGTTGCCAACCTTGGTGATGCGGGTGTATCCGCCGTCACGCTCGGCCACCAGCGGCGCGATCTCCGTGAACAGGGTGTGCACGACTTCCTTGTCACCGATCACGCTCAGCACGCGGCGACGCGCGTGCAGGTCGCCACGCTTGGCGAACGTGATGAGACGCTCAGCGAGCGGGCGAAGGCGCTTGGCCTTCGTCTCGGTCGTCTTGATGGACTTGTGCGTGTACAGCGCTGCGGCGAGGTTCGCGAGAAGCAGACGCTCGTGGGCCGGGCCGCCTCCGAGGCGGGGACCCTTCGTGGGCTTAGGCATTTCGTGTTACTCCAGTAGGAAGGTTCGGTCGGGTCTGACGGGGTCAGACGGTCTCTTCGTCGTAGCCGCCGAAGAACTGGGCACCGTCGAAGCCGGGCACCGAGTCCTTGAGCGAGAGGCCGAGCGAGACGAGCTTGTCGCGCACCTCGTCGACCGACTTCTGACCGAAGTTGCGGATGTTCATCAGCTGGGTCTCCGAGAGGGCGACCAGCTCGGACACCGTGTTGATGCCCTCGCGCTTAAGGCAGTTGTACGAACGAACCGACAGATCGAGGTCCTCGATCGGCATCGACAGCTCGTTCGAGAGAACGGTCTCGACCGGCGCGGGGCCGATCTCGATGCCCTCGGCCTCGACGTTCAGCTCGCGGGCCAGGCCGAACAGCTCGGTGAGCGTGCGCCCGGCCGAAGCGACGGCGTCGCGCGGAGCGATCGAAGGCTTCGACTCGACGTCGAGGACGAGCTTGTCGAAGTCCGTGCGCTCGCCGGCACGGGTCGCCTCGACGCGGTAGCTGACCTTGAGAACGGGCGAGTAGATCGAGTCGATCGGGATCTGACCCGCCTCGGCGTACTCGTTGCGGTTCTGCGTGGCCGAGACGTAGCCGCGGCCCCGCTCGATGGTGAGCTCGAGCTCGAACTTCGCGGTGTCGTTGAGGGTCGCGATGACCAGATCGGGGTTGTGCACCTCGACCCCGGCCGGAGCCGAGATGTCCGCGGCCGTGACCTCGCCGGAGCCGGTCTTGCGCAGGTACGCGGTGATGGGCTCGTCACGCTCGCTCGAGACGACGAGCTGCTTGATGTTCAGGATGATCTCGGTGACGTCTTCCTTCACGCCCGGGATCGTGCTGAACTCGTGCAGGACGCCGTCGATGCGGATGCTCGTGACGGCCGCGCCGGGGATCGACGACAGCAGGCTACGACGCAGGGCGTTGCCGATGGTGTAACCGAAGCCGGGCTCGAGGGGCTCGATGACGAAACGACTGCGGAACTCCCCGACCTTCTCCTCGGTCAGAGTGGGACGCTGTGCGATGAGCACTATGTGTTCCTTTCGATCACGTGCCCGCTATATGACACGTGTAATGGGGTGAGGTGTTGAGTTGTACTCGCGGGATGCTGTGGGGACCGCGACCGCGGGTCTCGGCATCCGGAAGTCTGAATCGCGCGTGAGCGCGGCGTTCCCGGGGAGCGAAGAACTCTCCCCGGGAACAGACGCGTCAGACGCGGCGACGCTTGGGCGGACGGCAGCCGTTGTGGGCCTGCGGCGTCACGTCCTGGATCGAGCCGACCTCGAGGCCGGCCGCGGTGAGCGAACGGATCGCGGTCTCACGACCCGAACCCGGACCCTTCACGAAGACGTCGACTTTCTTGACGCCGTGCTCCTGCGCCTGGCGGGCGGCCGACTCGGCGGCCATGCCGGCGGCGTACGGCGTCGACTTGCGCGAACCCTTGAATCCGACACCGCCGGACGAGGCCCAGCTGATGACGGCACCCGAGGGGTCGGTGATCGAAACGATCGTGTTGTTGAACGTCGACTTGATGTGGGCCTGACCCACAGCGATGTTCTTCTTCTCTTTGCGGCGCGGCTTGCGCGCGGCGGACTTGGCCTGTGCCATGTGCGTTCTCCTGAATCCTGACGCTCAGCCCGCGGCTTAGCGCGCCTTCTTCTTGCCGGCGACGGTGCGCTTGGGGCCCTTGCGGGTACGCGCGTTCGTCTTCGTGCGCTGACCGCGCACCGGGAGGCCGCGGCGGTGGCGCAGGCCCTCGTAGGAACCGATCTCGACCTTGCGGCGGATGTCGGCGGCGACCTCGCGACGGAGGTCACCCTCCACCTTGTAGGTGCCTTCGATGTGGTCGCGCAGCGCGACCAGCTGGTCGTCGGTGAGGTCCTTGACGCGGACGTCCTGGCTGATGCCGGTCGCGTTCAGGATCTCGACGGAGCGGGTGCGGCCCACGCCGTAGATGTAAGTAAGTGCGATCACCACGCGCTTATCGCGCGGGATGTCGACGCCGGCAAGACGTGCCATGCGGCTCTCCTCAGAGTGTGCTGGAGGTGTGGAGCAGGATCGGTGCTCGGGCCTCCGCCCCGAGGTGTCCCCGCCGTTCGGTCGCTGAGCTCGTCGAAGCGTCCGAGTGGCGGATCTGATCCTGCCGGTGTGTATTCAGTTGGAGATGACGTCGAGTGGAACGACGTCGAGCTGGAAGCTCAGCCCTGGCGCTGCTTGTGGCGCGGGTTGCTCTTGCAGATCACCATCACGCGCCCGTGGCGGCGGATCACCTTGCAGTGATCGCAGATGGGCTTGACGGAGGGGTTGACCTTCATGATGTTCCTGTTTCGCTGTCTTCGAAGCCGCGAGGTGCGGTTCGTTACTTCTCGGCCGGACTCAGCGGTAGCGGTAGACGATACGACCACGGGTGAGGTCGTACGGGCTCAGTTCGACGACGACGCGGTCCTCCGGGATGATGCGGATGTAGTTCTGCCGCATCTTGCCCGAGATGGTCGCGAGCACTTTGTGCCCGTTCGTCAGCTCGACACGGAACATCGCGTTGGGCAGTGCCTCGGACACCGTGCCCTCGATCTCGATGACACCGTCTTTCTTCGCCATAAACTCGCTCACGCTCAGTTGCAGACCGGCCGGTCTGCGGTGGATGGGGGTTCGGTGCTTCGACACGCCAATGAAGGCGCAACGCACCAAAGATCAAGCATACGTGGTAATGCTCAACCCGGCAACTCGCCGGGAGTGTCGTCAGCCGTTCAGACGGGCGACGATGTCCTTCTGCGGGTCACCGGTCAGGTCGGTCTTGTTGGTGAGGAGCGTCCCGTTCACGACGATGGTGGGAGTGGAGACACCACTCGCGCCCGACTGGATCGGGGTCTGACGGGTCATCGCCGTCACATACTTCTCGTAGGTGCCATCGTTGATGCAGGAGGTCACGGCATCCGATGCGCCGGCACTCGTCGCGATCGACGCGATCGTGGCGTCGTCCAGGCCCGACGTTCCCTCTGCGGGCTGCTGCGCGTACATCGCCTTGACGAAAGCGGGAATGTTCGCGGGGTCGTCGACCGCGACGCAGTAGGCCGCGCTGGCGGAACGCGTCGAGTACTGGGTCCCCTGCGATGACCGGTCGAGGATGGAAATCGGGTGGATGTTGAGCGTGATCGTGCCATCGTCGACGAGCTGCTGCAGGGTCGGTCCGTACGACTGCTCGAACGAGTTGCAGATGGGGCACATGAAGTCGACATAGGTGTCGACGGTCTTCGAGCCGGAGCCCACCGAGATCGCACCCGTGTCCGTGTTGACCGCCGAGGACTGCGGGAGGGTCCCGGGCGAGGTCGCCTGGCTGTTGGCGAACCACACGACACCGCCCACGACGAGCACGACCACCACCGCGGCAGCGGTGATGCCGATCGCGAACCAGTTCGTGGCCTTACGTGCCGCAGCCATCATCATGAATCGATCTCCTTCGGCACCACACCGAAGGGCGCCAGTTTTTCTGCACCACCGTCGGGAGCGGTGAGAACCCAGATGCCTCCATCGTGCACGGCGACGCTATGTTCCCAATGGGAGCCGGCTGTGCCGTCGATCGTCGACACGGTCCACCCGTCGTCCTCGACCTCGGTGGCCTGATCGCCGATGACGACCATCGGTTCGATGGCCACAGCAAGACCGGGGCGCACCTCCGGGCCCTTGTCGGCCACGGCGTAGTTGAAGACGCTCGGCGATTCGTGCATCTTCCGCCCGATCCCGTGCCCGACGTAATCGCGCAGGATGCCGTAGCCGCCTTCCGGCGCGTTGTCGTCGATGTACGCCTCGATAGCAGCCCCGACCTCCGCCAGGTGCGAAGCACGGCTCAGCGCCGCGATGCCCGCCCACAGCGAGCCTTCGGTGACTTCCGACAGGCGGCGCCGGGGAGCGACGACATCTTCCGGCGCGTCGCCCGGCACGATGACCGTGAAGGCCGAGTCGCCGTTCCACCCGCGGAACTGGGCCCCCGCATCGATGGACAGGATGTCGCCCGCCCGAAGGGGGCGTTCGCTGGGGATGCCGTGGACCACCTGCTCGTTCACCGACGCGCAGATCGTGTGGCGGTAGCCGCGCACCATCTGGAAGTTCGACTCGGCACCGCGCTCGGCGATGACCCGGGCGGCGGCCTCGTCGAGCTCGAGCGTGGTGACGCCCGGAGCGATCAGCGCGCGCACGGCGTCGAGCGCGGCGGCGGTGATCAGCCCGGGCTCCACCATCGCGCGCAGCTGAGCGGGCTTCTTGTAGATCGAGGAGCGGAAGACCACTGTCAGTCAGCCGAACGACGGCGGAGTCCGCGCGCGTCCAGCGCCGCGAAGATCCGGTCCGTGACGTCGTCGAGCCCGCCGACACCGTCGATCTCGTCGACGATCCCTCGCGTCCCGTAGACCCCGAGAATCGGGGCGGTCTCGCGCTCGTAGATGTTCAAGCGGGTCTCGATCGCCTCGGCCGTGTCGTCGGCGCGGCCCTGCTCGGCCGCGCGGGCGGTGAGGCGCGCCAGAGACTCGTCACGGGGAACCACGAGTGCGATGACGGCGTCGAGGGCCTCGTCGCGTCCGCCCAGGAACTCATCGAGGTGCATCACCTGCGCGAGGTTGCGCGGGTAGCCGTCGAGAAGGAACCCCTCCCCCGCGTCCGGCTGCGACAGCCGGTCACGCACGACCGCGCTGGTCAGCTCGTCGGGGACGAGGTCGCCGGCGTCGATGATCGAGGTGACCTGCTTGCCGAGGTCGGTGCCTGCGGCCACATTCGCACGGAACACATCGCCGGTCGAGACGACGGGGATACCGAAGGCCTCCGCGATGCGGACGCCCTGCGTTCCCTTGCCCGAGCCCTGTGGGCCGACGATCAACAGGCGTGCCGTCATCGGAGGAGCCCTTCGTAGTGGCGCTGCTGGAGCTGCGCGTCGATCTGCTTCACCGTCTCGAGACCGACACCCACGATGATGAGGATCGAGGCGCCGCCGAAGGGGAAGTTCTGGTTCGCGCCGACCGTGGCGAGGGCGACGAGCGGCAGGAGCGCGATGAGGCCGAGGTAGATCGAGCCGGGGAGCGTGATGCGCGTCAGCACGTAGTCGAGGTACTCGGCGGTCGGGCGTCCCGCGCGGATGCCGGGGATGAACCCACCGTACTTCTTCATGTTGTCGGCGACATCGACGGGGTTGAACGTGATGGCGACGTAGAAGTAGGTGAAGCCGACGATCAGCAGGAAGTAGATAAGCATGTACAGCGGGTGGTCACCGCGCGTGAGGTACTGCGAGATCCAGGTGACCCACGGGGCCGGCTCCTGACCGGCCTGGGGCTGGTTGAACTGCGCGATGAGCGCCGGGATGTACAGCAGCGACGACGCGAAGATCACCGGCACCACACCGGCCATGTTGACCTTGATCGGGATGTACGTGTTGGTACCGCCGTAGGTGCGGCGGCCGACCATGCGCTTGGCGTACTGCACCGGGATGCGGCGCTGCGACTGCTCGACGAAGACGACGAGCGCGACGACCAGGATCCCGACGGCCAGGACGAGGAGGAAGACCTCGACACCGCGCGAGTTGAGGATCGACATCATGGCGGCCGGGAAGGTCGCGGCGATCGAGGTGAAGATCAGGATGGACATGCCGTTGCCGACGCCGCGCTCGGTGACCAGCTCGGCGAACCACATGACGAGGCCCGTACCGGCGGTGAGCGTGATGATCATCAGCAGCTGAGCCCACCAGACGTCATTCGTCAGGAGCTGCTGGCACTCGGGGATGCCGGCCGAGCCGAAGAGCTGGCCGGAACGTGCGACGGTGACCAGGGTGGTCGACTGCAGCAGTGCGAGGGCGATGGTCAGGTAGCGCGTGTACTGCGTCAGCTTCGCCTGTCCCGCCTGGCCCTCTTTGTAGAGCGTCTCGAAGTGCGGGATGACGACGCGCAGGAGCTGCACAATGATCGTGGCCGTGATGTAGGGCATGACGCCGAGCGCAAAGATCGACAGCTGCAGCAGGGCGCCACCGGAGAAGAGGTTCACCAGCGACAGCAGACCCTCGGTGCTTCCGGAGTCGCTCAGGCACTGCTGAACGTTGGGGAAGTCGACGAACGGCGACGGGACATGAGCACCGAGCCGGTAGATGGCGATGATCCCCAACGTGAAGGCGATCTTGCGCCTCAGGTCGGGCGTGCGGAAAACCCGCGCGATGGCGCTGAACAAAGGGGATTCCTCCAGAACGATCTCGGCGCGCCGCAGGCGCACACCAAATCAGACTAACCCAGAAGGGGCCGACGGCCGTAAGGCCGCCGGCCCCTCCGGGGTTCGAGCGTCAGTTGACGGTGCCGCCCGCGGCGACGATCTTCTGCTCTGCGGAGCCGGAGACCTTGTCGACCGAGACGGTCAGCGCGACCGAGATGTCGCCGGTGCCGAGCACCTTGACCTTCTCGTTCTTGCGCACGGCGCCCTTGGCCACCAGGTCGGCGACGGTCACGTCGCCACCCTGCGGGTAGAGCTCGCCGAGCTTCTCCAGGTTCACGACCTGGTACTCGACGCGGAACGGGTTCTTGAAGCCGCGGAGCTTCGGGGTGCGCATGTGCAGCGGCATCTGCCCACCCTCGAAGCCGACCTTGACCTGGTAACGGGCCTTGGTTCCCTTGGTACCGCGACCGGCCGTCTTACCCTTCGAGCCCTCACCGCGACCCACACGGGTCTTCGCGGTACGGGCGCCCGGGACGGGACGCAGGTGGTGGACCTTCAGCACGCCGGGGCGCGCCGCGGGAGCTTCCTTCTTCTCAGCCGTCTTACGGGCCGAGGCCTTCTTCGGGGCGGCGACCGTGGCGGTCTCGTCCTTCTTGTCAGCCATTAGTCGATCTCCTCAACCTTGACGAGGTGGGCGACGGTCTTGACGTAGCCGCGCGTCTGCGCGTCGTCGGGACGGACGACCGAGTCGCCGATCCGCTTGAGACCGAGCGAGCGCAGCGTGTCACGCTGGTTCTGCTTCTCGCTCACCTTGGACTTGATCTGCGTGACCTTCAGACGCTCGGCCATCAGGCACCTACCTTCTGAGCGGCGGCCTCGGCGCGCACGAGGCGGGCCGGGGCGACCTGGTCGAACTCCAGGCCACGGCGAGCGGCCACGGCGCGGGGCTCCTCGAGCGACTTCAGCGCTTCGACGGTCGCGTGCACGATGTTGATCGTGTTCGACGAGCCGAGCGACTTCGAGAGGACATCGTGGATGCCGGCGCACTCGAGGACGGCGCGGACGGGACCACCGGCGATAACACCGGTACCGGCGGCGGCGGGGCGCAGGAGCACCACACCGGCAGCGGCCTCACCCTGGACGGGGTGCGGGATGGTCGAGCCCGAGCGCGGAACGCGGAAGAAGTTGCGCTTGGCCTCTTCGACACCCTTCGAGATGGCGAGGGGGACTTCGCGGGCCTTGCCGTAACCGACACCCACGACGCCGTTGCCATCGCCCACGACGACGAGCGCCGTGAAGCTGAAGCGGCGACCACCCTTGACCACCTTCGACACGCGGTTGATCGTCACGACGCGCTCGAGGAACTGGCTCTCGTTACGGTCGCGCGAACCACGGTCGCGCTGGTTGGTGTTGCGCTCGCGACCACCGCGACGCGGCTCGCGCTCACGCTCGGCGGGGGCCGTGGCCGCAGCCGCACCCTCAGCCGGTGCAGTCTGCTCGGTCACTTCGGTCTCCTTGTTGTCACTCACAGGTTCAGCCCTCCTTCGCGGGCACCGTCGGCGATCGCGGCGACACGACCGGCGTACCGGTTCCCGCCACGGTCGAACACGACGTCGGACACGCCGACGGCCTTCGCACGCTCGGCGACGAGCTCGCCGACCTTGCGGGCCTTGGCGGTCTTGTCACCGTCGAAGCCGCGCAGGTCGGTCTCGAGGGTGGAGGCGGAGGCCACGGTGTGGCCCTTGCTGTCGTCCACGACCTGGACGAACACGTGGCGCGCCGAACGCGTCACGACCAGACGGGGGCGCAGCTCGGTGCCAACGACCTTCTTGCGAAGGCGCGCGTGGCGACGTGCGCGAGCAACAGACTTCGACTGCACAGCCATGCTTACTTACCAGCCTTTCCGGCCTTGCGGCGGACGACCTCGCCCGCGTAGCGCACACCCTTGCCCTTGTAGGGCTCGGGCTTGCGGATCTTGCGGATGTTGGCGGCGGCCTCGCCGACAGCCTGCTTGTCGATGCCGCTCACGGTGAGCTTGTTGTTGCCTTCGACCGTGAGGGTGATGCCCGCGGGCGGGTCGATCAAGACGGGGTGCGAGAAGCCGAGGGCGAACTCGACCGAGCTGCCCTTCTGCGCCACGCGATAACCCGTGCCGACGACCTCGAGGCCCTTGGTGTAGCCCTGGGTGACACCGATGATGTTGTTGTTGATGAGCGTGCGGGTCAGGCCGTGGAGCGACCGCGACTCGCGCTCGTCGTCGGGGCGGGTGACGAGAACCTGGTTCTCCTCGACCGACACCTCGAGGGGCTGCGCAACGGTGAGCGCGAGCTCGCCCTTGGGGCCCTTGACGGAGACCTCCCGGCCGTTCACCGTGACGGTGACTCCGGCGGGGATGTCGATGGGAAGACGTCCGATACGCGACATGTCAGATCACCACACGTAGGCGAGGACTTCCCCGCCGACGCCCTTCTGCTCGGCCTGACGGTCGGTGAGGAGACCGGAGGAGGTGGACAGGATGGCGACGCCGAGCCCGCCGAGGACCGTGGGGACCTCGGTCGACTTCGCGTACACGCGGAGGCCGGGCTTCGAGACGCGCTTGATGCCGGCGATGGACCGCTCGCGGTTCGGGCCGTACTTCAGCGTCATGTTGAGGGTCTGGCCGACACGGGCGTCTTCGACGTTCCAGTCGGCGATGTAACCCTCCTGCTTGAGGATTTCAGCGATGTTGGTCTTGAGCTTCGAGCTCGGCATCGACACGGAGTCGTGGTGCGCCGAGTTCGCGTTGCGCAGACGGGTCAGCATGTCTGCGACCGGGTCTGTCATCGTCATGTGTTGCTTCTTTCGTTCATGAGGTTTCGCCTGCCGTTACACGACAGGCGACCTTCGATGATGGGCCCCCGGAAACCCGGGGGCCCAAGGATCAGGCCTGAGCGTCCGCCGCCTGGAACGGGAAACCGAGCTGACGCAGCAGCGAACGGCCCTCGTCGTCGGTCTTGGCCGTGGTGACGATGGTGATGTCGAAACCACGGACACGGTCGATGCGGTCCTGGTCGATCTCGTGGAACACGGACTGCTCCTGGAGACCGAAGGTGTAGTTGCCGTTGCCGTCGAACTGCTTGGGCGACAGACCGCGGAAGTCGCGGATGCGCGGCAGAGCGAGGTTGACGAGGCGGTCGACGAACTCCCACGCGCGGTCACCACGGAGGGTGACGTGCGCGCCGATGGCCTGGCCTTCGCGCAGCTTGAACTGGGCGATCGACTTACGGGCCTTGGTGACGACCGGCTTCTGACCGGTGATCTTGGTGAGGTCGTCGACCGCACCATCGATCACCTTGCTGTCACGAGCGGCCTCGCCGACACCGGTGTTCACGACGACCTTGACCAGGCCGGGGATCTGCATGACGTTCTCGTAGCCGAACTCGTCCTGCAGCGCCTTCTTGATCTCGGCGTTGTACTTCTGCTTGAGGCGGGGCTGGATCTTGCCAGTCTCCGCGGCAGTCACGGTGCTCATGTTCAGAGGTCCTTGCCTGACTTCTTCGCGAAGCGCACGCGGACGGTGCGCTTGACGCCGTCCTTGACCTGCTCCTCGACCCGGTGGCCGACACGGGTCGGCTTCTTGGTCGAGGGGTCGACGATCGCGACGTTGGAGATGTGGATCGGGGCCTCGAACGTCTCGATGCCACCGGTCTTGGTGCCGCGCTGGGACTGGCCCACGCGGTTGTGCTTGGTGACGTAGTTCACGCCCTCGACGATGACGCGGTTCTGCTCGGGAAGGACCTCGAGGACCTTGCCCTGCTTGCCACGGTCGCCGCCGCGCTCGGGCTTGGCGCCCGAGATGACCTGAACGAGGTCACCCTTCTTGATTTTCGCCATGATCAGATGACCTCCGGGGCGAGCGAGACGATCTTCATGAACTTCTTGTCACGAAGCTCACGACCGACCGGTCCGAAGATGCGGGTGCCGCGGGGCTCCCCGTCGTTCTTCAGGATCACGGCAGCGTTCTCGTCGAACTTGATGTACGAGCCGTCGGGACGGCGGGTCTGCTTGACGACACGGACGACGACGGCCTTGACCACATCGCCCTTCTTGACGTTTCCACCCGGGATCGCGTCCTTGACCGTGGCGACGATGACGTCACCCAGGCCGGCGTAACGACGGTTGGAGCCGCCGAGCACGCGGATGGTGAGCAGCTCCTTGGCGCCGGTGTTGTCGGCGACCTTCAGCCGGGATTCGTTCTGAATCACTTTTTACTCCTTGGGTTCCAAGCAAGCCGCGAGGCTTACTTGGCCTTCTCGAGGATCTCGACCAGGCGCCAGCGCTTGGTGGCGCTGAGCGGACGGGTCTCGTTGATGACGACGAGGTCGCCGATGCCCGCCGAGTTGGTCTCGTCGTGCGCCTTGACCTTCGAGGTGCGACGGATGACCTTGCCGTAGAGCGGGTGCTTCACGCGGTCCTCGACCTCGACGACGATCGTCTTGTCCATCTTGTCGCTGACGACGTAGCCACGACGCGCCTTGCGGTAACCGCGGGCGTTCTCGTCACGGACATCGTGTTCGGCGTGCTCGTGACCGGCGACCTGCGCCTCGGCCTTCTTCGCGGTAGCCATTACTCCGCCTCTTCCTTCGCGGCGTCGTCAGCGGCATCCGCCTTCTTCGCCTTGCTCTTCTTCGCCTTCGTCGCCTCGACCGGGGCCGGGGTGGCGCGGATGCCGAGCTCGCGCTCACGGATCACCGTGTACAGACGCGCGATGTCGCGCTTGACTGCACGGATGCGGCCGTGGCTCTCGAGCTGGCCGGTGGCCGACTGGAAGCGCAGGTTGAACAGCTCTTCCTTGGCCTTGCGCAGCTCCTCGACGAGGCGCTGGTCTTCGAACGTGTCGAGCTCGCTCGGGGCGAGCTGCTTGGTGCCGATCGCCATTACGCGTCGCCCTCCTCGCGCTTGATGATGCGTGCCTTCAGGGGCAGCTTGTGGATGGCACGGGTCAGTGCTTCACGAGCGAGTTCCTCGTTGACACCGGCGACCTCGAAGAGGACGCGACCCGGCTTGACGTTCGCAACCCACCACTCGGGCGAGCCCTTACCGGAACCCATGCGGGTTTCAGCCGGCTTCTTGGTGAGCGGACGGTCGGGGTAGATGTTGATCCACACCTTTCCACCACGCTTGATGTGACGCGTCATGGCGATACGAGCGGACTCGATCTGACGGTTGGTCACGTAAGCGGGGGTGAGCGCCTGGATCCCGAACTCACCGAACGACACCGTGGTGCCACCGGTGGCCTGGCCCGAACGGCCGGGGTGGTGCTGCTTGCGGTACTTGACCTTGCGGGGGATGAGCATTACGCCGACGCTCCTTCTGCCACGGGGGCCTCGTTGCGCGGGCCACGACGACGGTCGCCACCGCGGTCGTCACGACCGCGCGACTTGGGCGCGTTGGCCTGCTCGCGGGCGAGCTCCTTGTTGGTGAGGTCGCCCTTGTAGATCCAGACCTTCACGCCGATGCGGCCGAAGGTCGTCTTGGCCTCGTAGAAGCCGTAGTCGATGTTCGCGCGGAGCGTGTGCAGGGGCACCCGGCCTTCGCGGTAGAACTCGGAACGGCTCATCTCGGCGCCGCCGAGGCGGCCCGACACCTGGATGCGGACACCCTTGGCGCCGGCGCGCTGTGCACCCTGCAGACCCTTGCGCATCGCGCGGCGGAACGCCACGCGAGCGGTGAGCTGCTCAGCCACACCCTGCGCGACCAGCTGAGCGTCGGCCTCGGGGTTCTTGACCTCGAGGATGTTCAGCTGGATCTGCTTGCCGGTGAGCTTCTCGAGGTCGGCGCGGATGCGCTCGGCCTCGGCGCCGCGGCGACCGATCACGATGCCCGGACGGGCGGTGTGGATGTCGACGCGGACGCGGTCACGCGTGCGCTCGATCTCGATGTTGCTGACGCCGGCGCGGTCGAGCGACGTGGTCAGCAGGCGACGGATCTTGATGTCCTCGGCGAGGTAGTCGGCGTAGCGCTGACCGGCCTTCGTCGAGTCCGAGAACCACCGCGACACGTGGTCGGTGGTGATGCCGAGGCGGAAGCCGTACGGGTTGACCTTCTGTCCCATTACTTGCTCGCCTTCTTGTTGGCGCGAGCCGGGGCCGCCTCAGCGGTCTCGGGCGTCGCGAGCACGACCGTGATGTGGCTCGTGCGCTTCTTGATCTGGAAGGCGCGACCCTGAGCGCGGGGCTGGAAACGCTTCAGCGTCGTGCCCTCGTCGACGTACGCGTTCTTCACGTACAGGTCAGCGTCATCCAGGTACTCGTTCGTCTTGTCGGCCGTGACGCGAGCGTTCGCGATGGCCGAGGCGACGAGCTTGTAGATCGGCTCGCTCGCGCCCTGGGGCGCGAACTTCAGGATGGCAAGGGCCTCTTCGGCCTGCTTGCCCTTGATGAGAGCGACGACACGACGAGCCTTCTGAGGGGTCACGCGGATGTGTCGCACGCGTGCGATGGACTCCACCATTTCTCTCTCCTCTTGCGCCCCCGCGTCAGCGGCGGCGGCCCTTCTTGTCGTCCTTCACGTGGCCGCGGAAGGTGCGGGTGGGCGAGAACTCGCCCAGCTTGTGGCCGACCATGGTCTCGGTCACGAACACGGGGATGTGCTTGCGACCGTCGTGCACGGCGATGGTGTGTCCCAGCATGGCGGGGATGATCATCGAACGGCGCGACCAGGTCTTGATGACGTTCTTCGAACCGGCTTCGTTCTGCGAGACGACCTTGCGAAGCAGGTGCTCGTCGACGAAGGGGCCCTTCTTAAGGCTGCGAGGCATCTTCCTCTACTCCTACTTGCGCTTCTTGCCGGCGGTACGACGGCGGACGATGAGCTTGTCGCTCTCCTTGTTCGCGTGACGGGTGCGGCCCTCGGCCTTGCCCCACGGCGAAACAGGGTGACGACCACCGGAGGTCTTACCCTCACCACCACCGTGCGGGTGGTCGACCGGGTTCATGGCGACACCACGCACGGTCGGGCGGACGCCCTTCCAGCGCATGCGGCCGGCCTTGCCCCAGTTGATGTTCGACTGCTCGGCGTTGCCCACCTCGCCGATCGTCGCGCGGCAGCGCACGTCGACGTTGCGGATCTCGCCCGAGGGCAGACGCAGCTGCGCGTAGGGGCCGTCCTTCGCGACCAGACGCACCGAGGCGCCGGCCGAACGGGCCATCTTCGCGCCGCCACCGGGACGGAGCTCGATCGCGTGGATCACGGTACCGGTGGGGATGTTGCGCAGCGGCAGGTTGTTGCCGGGCTTGATGTCAGCGCCGGCACCCGACTCGACGACGTCACCCTGCGACAGCTTCGCCGGAGCGAGGATGTAGCGCTTCTCACCGTCTGCGTAGTGCAGCAGGGCGATGCGCGCGGTGCGGTTGGGGTCGTACTCGATGTGCGCGACCTTGGCGTCGATGCCGTCCTTGTCGTTACGACGGAAGTCGATCAGACGGTACTGACGCTTGTGGCCACCACCGATGTGACGGGTGGTGATGCGGCCCTGGTTGTTGCGGCCACCGGTCTTCGACAGCGGGCGCAGCAGCGACTTCTCAGGCGTCGATCGGGTGATCTCGGCGAAGTCGGCCACCGACGAGCCGCGGCGACCGGGGGTCGTGGGCTTGTACTTGCGAATAGCCATTGTTCTTGTCCTCTATCCCGACCGTCAGCCGACAGACGTGAAGATGTCGATGGTGCCGGACTTCAGCGTGACGATGGCACGCTTGGTGTCCTTGCGCTTGCCGATGCCGAAGCGGGTGCGACGGGCCTTGCCCGCGCGGTTCAGCGTGTTCACCGAAGCGACCTTGACGCCGAAGATCTTCTCGATCGCGAGCTTGATCTCGGTCTTCGACGAACGGGGGTCCACCAGGAAGGTGTACTTGCCCTCGTCGATGAGCGAGTAGCTCTTCTCGGAGACGACCGGCTTCAGGATGATGTCGCGCGGGTCCTTGTTGACGGCGGTCATGCCGAGACCTCCTCGGTGGCGCCCGACTTCGACGCGACGAAGGCGTCGTAGGCGGCCTTGGTGAAGACGATGTCGTCGGAGACGAGCACGTCGTAGGCGTTCAGCTGGCCGAAGGTCAGCACGTGGACGTACGCGAGGTTGCGCACGCTCTTGATCGTCAGCTCGTCGTCGCGGTCGATGACCACGAGGACGTTCTTGACGGCACCGAGGCCGGTCAGCACCGCGGCGGCAGCCTTGGTCGAGGGCGCGCCCTCGATGCCGAAGCTGTCGACGATGTGCAGGCGCTGGCCACGAGCACGGTCGCTGAGCGCACCCAGGAGGGCGGCGGCGATCATCTTCTTGGGGGTGCGCTGGCCGTAGTCGCGCGGCTTGGGGCCGTGGACGATGCCACCACCGGTCATGTGCGGCGCGCGGATCGAGCCCTGACGGGCGTTACCGGTGCCCTTCTGCTTGAAGGGCTTGCGGCCGGCACCCGAGACCTCGCCACGACGCTTGGTCGAGTGCGTGCCCTGGCGAGCCGCGGCGCGCTGCGCCACGACGACCTGGTGGATGAGGGGGATGTTCGTCTTGACGTCGAAGATGTCGGCGGGCAGCTCCACGGAGCCGGCCTTCTTGCCGTCGACCTTCAGGACGTCGAGCGCGAGAGTCGAGTCAGCCATGAGATCAGGCACCCTTCACTGCGTTGCGGACGTAGACGATGCGGCCACGAGCACCGGGGACGGCGCCCTTGACGAGCATCAGACCCTTCTCGGCGTCGACGGCGTGCACCGTGAGGTTGAGGACGGTCACGCGCTCGCCACCCATACGGCCGGCCATGCGCATGCCCTTGAACACGCGGCTCGGGGTCGACGAGGCGCCGATCGAGCCGGGCTTGCGGTGGTTGCGGTGCGCACCGTGCGAAGCGGACACACCCTTGAAGTTGTGGCGCTTCATGACACCCGCGGTGCCCTTGCCCTTGCTGGTGCCGACGACGTCGACCAGCTGGCCGGCCTCGAAGAGACCGTCGACCGTGAGCTCCTGACCGAGCGAGTAGTCCGCGGCATCCGCGGTACGAACCTCGGTGAGGTGACGGCGGGGGGTGACGCCCGCGGCCTCGAAGTGGGCCGTGAGGGGCTTGTTCACCTTGCGGGGGTCGATCTGGCCGTAGCCGATCTGCACGGCGTTGTAGCCGTCCTTCTCGACCGAGCGGAGCTGGGTCACGACGTTCGGAGCGACCTCGATGACGGTGACGGGAACGAGCTTGCCGTTCTCGTCCCACACCTGGGTCATGCCGAGCTTGGTGCCGAGGAGGCCCTTGGAGATCTTGGAGTTGATGTCAGCCATGTCGAACCTCAGAGCTTGATCTCGATGTTGACATCGGCCGGGAGGTCGAGGCGCATCAGCGAGTCGACGGCCTTGGGCGTCGGGTCGATGATGTCGATGAGGCGCTTGTGGGTGCGCATCTCGAAGTGCTCGCGGCTGTCCTTGTACTTGTGGGGCGACCGGATGACGCACACGACGTTCTTCTCGGTCGGCAGGGGAACCGGGCCCACCACGGTGGCGCCGGCACGGGTCACGGTGTCGACGATCTTGCGCGCCGACGAGTCGAGCCCGGCGTGGTCGTACGACTTCAGGCGAATGCGGATCTTCTGTCCCGCCATTGTCTGCTCTCTCTCTTTCTCGCGTCTTACCCGACCTGGGGCATTGGACGCACGGTGGTGCTGACGCACCCTGGCACTTCCCCTCGCTCACGCGAGAGATGCTGCACCGCTGTTCAGCTGTCAAACCGGATGCCATGGCATCCGGCCCGCCCCTCGCACGCACGCGCGCGAATCCTGTGAAGGAAGAGGGGGTTCGGTGTGGTGTTCTGCTGCCCGCGGCCCAGGACCCTGCGCTCACGCGCCGCCTGTGCACTGCCCTGACAGTGATCCTGGCGCGCGCCGAGCGCACGCCGGAATGTGGAACTGGACTAGTCTACGGACCCGTCGGGCGTGTCGCAAACCCGGGCGTGTCGCGCGCGGCATATCCTCAGCATCGCTCGCCCGGCCGCCGGTGCCTGCGGTGCTTCCTATGGGGGTGAACCGCTCGTGAGAGCGCCGCCACCCGGCCATCGACGAGTTCGCTTCCTGCCTACCATGTCGGCGCGCGCGGACGTCCGTGCGGCCGGAGAACCCGATTGGCGGCAGGCACATGAGCGCCCGTGATCCCGACGCGTCCAGGATGCGCACCCGGTGGCAGCGCGTACGCCGCTCCCCCATCCTGCATCTGGTGGCTGCACTGCTGGTGCTCTCTCTCCTGCAGGCGTTCGTCGTGAAGCCGTTCCAGGTGCCGTCCGAATCGATGTCGCCGACTCTCGAGGCGGGTGATCGCATCCTGGCCGACCGGATCACCCTCATCGCATCCGATCCTCGCCCGGGCGACGTCGTGGTGTTCTCTCGCCCCGAGGCGTGGGAGACGGATGCCGCGGCGCCGAGCCCGCTCCGTCGGGCGGCGGGCTGGGTCGGAGATCTCGTGGGCTTCGGTCCCAGCAATCTCGATGCGCTCGTGAAGCGGGTCATCGGCGAGCCCGGGACGACCGTGCAGTGCTGCACGGCGGACGGCCGGATCGAAGTGGACGGGACCGCGCTCGACGAGGACTACGTCCGAAACGACCTCGCCTTCGCTCCCGGGCAGCTGGATTGCGACAGCGTCCCGGCGTCGTCGCGCTGCTTCGGCCCCGTCACCGTCCCCGACGGCTCCTTCCTGGTCATGGGCGACAATCGGGCGAGTTCGTCGGACTCGGTGGTGAAGTGTCGCGGCACGGCGTCGACCGACGGATGCGCGCGCTTCGTCCCTCGCGATCAGGTCATCGGGACCGTCTTCGCGATCGTCTGGCCGCTCGACCGGCTCTCCTCACCACTCGGCTGACGACGACGAAGCGGCACCGCCCGTCCCCGGGCGGCGCCGCTTCGTGTGGCTTCGGGTCAGGCGTTGCCGATGTGCTTGTCGACGTTCTGCCGCACGTCGTCGATCTTCGCGTGCTGTTCCGCCGGAACGACCTTCTTGATGGCATCCGCGGCGCCGTCGAGGATCTTGTCGCTGACTTCTTCGGCTTTCTCGCTCTTCAGCGCCTCTTCGATCTTGTCGCGGTTCTCATCGAGCAGCTTCTTGCCCTTGTTGATGATGTCGTCCACGCCCATGCGCGTCTCCCTTCAGGACCGGTGCCGGCGGGGATGCCGACGGGTTGCGGTTCATTGTGCTCGCGCACGGCGCGTCGTGGGGAGATGGCTCGTGGGCTTGACCTGAATGCGGGGAGGGTCTTTCCCAATGACTTTCTCTGAGATTCGCTTGTTTCTGCTGTGTGCGCGGGTAAGACTGAGGCGGGGAATCCTGCGACCGCCCAGCGCCCCTCACGGGCACGCAGTCGCGAACCCCGGTTCCGTCTTTGCCGCGAAGCGAAGACACCGGCGTCGACGTGACGATTTCCCGAGAGCGTTACCGCTCGCCCCGCTGGGAGACCACGGGGCGAGTAGAAGACACGTACCCGACGGGCCGTCACACTCCGGTGGCGTCTCCTACCCCGAGGACCCCCCGGATGCTCAAGATCCTCAGTATCGCCACCGTCGTCGCCCTCAGCGCGACGCTGCCCGCACCGGCCGCTCACGCCATGTCGCTACCACCGGCACACGTCGCGACGGGCGCCGCGCTCGAATCTCCCACGAACGGCGCGGCCGTCCTGCCCGCGCAGGATGAACCGTCAGCAACGCCGGATCCGACTGGCTCCGCGACTCCCCCGGCATCCCCGTCCCCGACGTC
>NZ_LDRU01000037.1 GCF_001476285.1 Microbacterium testaceum
GCCATGGCATCCGCCCCCTTTCGCGTTCCCGGGACCGCGCTACCGAAACGCGCACCCGAACAGAACCGTCGAGTGTCCAAGACACGCCGCAATGCCCGGTGGGGAAACGGCGTGTCTTGGACACTCGGCGGGCACCGCACAGAGAAGGATCGGGCCCATCATGAACGACTGGCAGAACCGAGTGGACGCTGTCTGGGCGGACGAGACCCTCACGCCCGGTGACGTGATCGAGCGGATCGACGCGCTCTCGAGCGAACGGCCGGAGGACGACGCGGTGGCCCTGTTCGAGCGAGCGGGTGCACGCGACTCGGCCGGTGTCGAGGACGAGGCGGAGGTCCTCTACCGCCGTGCCCTCGCGCTCGGTCTCGACGACGAGCGCCGCACGCGCGCGACGATCCAGCTCGCCAGCACCATCCGCAACCTGGGCAAGACCGCCGAAGCCCTCGCGATGCTGCGCGCGGAGTACGAGCGCGAACCGCGCGGACCCCTGCACGACGCGGCTGCGGCGTTCTACGCGCTCGCGCTGGTGTCGAGCGGCGAGCCCGAGCGGGCGGCATCCATCGCCCTTCAGGCCCTCGCCCCGCACCTTCCGCGCTATACCCGGTCGGTGACCGGATACGCGCGAGAAATCGCCGACGACCGCGTCTGATCCGCCCGCGGCGAACACGGCATCCCGCCCCGGAACGCGCCGGTAGATTCGTTGCAGATCACCGGAAGAGGAGCACAAATGCCCGAACCCCTTATGGCAACGAGCGTCTTCGACAGGCTGCTGAAGGACCGCATCATCTGGCTCGGTTCGGAGGTGCGTGACGAGAACGCCAACGAGATCTGCGCGAAGATCCTCCTGCTCGCCGCAGAAGACCCGCAGAAGGACATCTACCTCTACATCAACTCGCCCGGCGGCTCGATCACGGCCGGTATGGCGATCTACGACACGATGCAGTTCGTGCCGAACGACATCGTCACCGTCGGTATCGGCATGGCGGCCTCGATGGGGCAGCTGCTGCTGACGAGCGGCACCAAGGGCAAGCGCTACATCACGCCCAACGCCCGCGTGCTTCTCCACCAGCCCCACGGCGGATTCGGCGGAACGTCGAGCGACATCCAGACGCAGGCTCAGCTCATCCTCGACATGAAGCGCCGCCTCGCCGAGATCACCGCCTCGCAGACCGGCAAGAGCGTCGAGCAGATCAACGCCGACGGTGACCGCGACCGCTGGTTCACCGCTCAGGAAGCCCTCGAGTACGGCTTCGTCGACCACATGCGCGAACACGCCACCGACGTCACCGGCGGCGGCGGAACCGCGGCCTGAGTCGAGAGGAAAAGGACACCGATATGAACATCCCCACCTTCGGCGGCGCTGCGGCGCACATGCCTTCGAGCCGCTACGTCCTTCCTCAGTTCGAGGAGCGCACCGCCTACGGCTACAAGCGTCAGGACCCCTACAACAAGCTGTTCGAGGACCGCGTCATCTTCCTGGGCGTCCAGGTCGACGACGCCTCGGCAGACGACGTCATGGCCCAGCTGCTCGTTCTCGAGTCGCAGGACCCCGACCGCGACATCATCATGTACATCAACTCGCCCGGTGGCTCGTTCACGGCCATGACGGCGATCTACGACACGATGCAGTACGTCTCGCCGCAGATCCAGACGGTCGTGCTCGGACAGGCCGCGTCCGCGGCATCCGTCCTGCTCGCCGCCGGCGCGCCCGGCAAGCGTCTCGCCCTGCCCAACGCCCGCATCCTGATCCACCAGCCCGCGATGGGCGAGGCCGGTCACGGACAGGCGTCAGACATCGAGATCCAGGCCGCCGAGATTCTGCGCATGCGCACCTGGCTCGAAGAGACCATGGCGCGCCACACGGGTCAGGACGCGGCGAAGGTCAACAAGGACATCGACCGCGACAAGATCCTCTCCGCCCAGGAGGCGATGGAGTACGGCATCGTCGACCAGGTGCTGACCACGCGCAAGCGTCAGCCGGCGGCACTCACCGCCTGATACCCGCGCTTTCTCGACGACGCCCCGCAGACCCGTCTCGGTCTGCGGGGCGTCGTCTTGCGCGGATCACACCGGCACCGCGGGCGCAAATGCCCTCGGTTCGCTCGGGCACGGGTTAGGCTCGTGGCACACAGGCGTGAGGGCGCCGAGTGACGAGGAGGAACAGGCATGGCACGCATCGGAGAAAGCGCCGATCTGTTCAAATGCTCCTTCTGCGGAAAGAGCCAGAAGCAGGTGCAGCAGCTGATCGCCGGTCCGGGCGTGTACATCTGCGACGAGTGCGTCGAGCTCTGCAACGAGATCATCGAAGAGCGCATGGCCGAGTCCTCGGCCGGTGAGGTCGCCGAGTTCGACCTCCCGAAGCCGCGCGAGATCTTCTCGTTCCTCGAGGAGTACGTCGTCGGACAGGAGCCCGCGAAGCGCGCTCTCGCCGTCGCCGTCTACAACCACTACAAGCGCGTCCGTGCGCACGGCACCCTGCAGCCCGCCGAGGCGCGTGCCGAAGAGATCGACATCGCCAAGAGCAACATCCTGCTCCTCGGTCCGACCGGTTGCGGCAAGACCTACCTCGCGCAGACTCTCGCGAAGCGGTTGAACGTGCCCTTCGCGGTCGCGGATGCCACGGCTCTCACCGAGGCCGGCTACGTCGGCGAAGACGTCGAGAACATCCTCCTCAAGCTCCTGCAGGCCGCCGACTTCGACGTGAAGCGCGCCGAGACGGGCATCATCTACATCGACGAGGTCGACAAGATCGCCCGCAAGGCCGAGAACCCCTCGATCACGCGCGACGTGTCGGGCGAGGGCGTGCAGCAGGCGCTGTTGAAGATCCTCGAGGGCACGGTCGCCTCGGTGCCGCCGCAGGGCGGCCGGAAGCACCCGCACCAGGAGTTCATCCAGATCGACACGACGAACGTCCTGTTCATCGTGGCCGGGGCCTTCGCGGGTCTCGAAGAGATCATCTCGGCGCGCGTCGGCAAGCACGGCGTGGGCTTCGGCGCTCCGCTGCACCGCAAGGAGGACGCACCCGACCTCTTCAGCGAAGCGCTGCCCGAAGACCTCCACAAGTTCGGTCTCATCCCCGAGTTCATCGGTCGTCTCCCGGTCGTGGCATCCGTCTCGCCCCTTGACCAGGACGCGCTCATGGAGATCCTCACCGCTCCGCGCAACGCGCTCGTCAAGCAGTACCAGCGCATGTTCGAGCTCGACGGTGTGCAACTCGAGTTCGACGAGGACGCGTTGCGCGCGATCGCCGACCTCGCCGTCGCCCGCAAGACGGGCGCGCGCGGACTGCGCGCAATCCTCGAGGACGTGCTCGGGCCGATCATGTTCGACGTGCCGTCGTCCGACGACATCGCGAAGGTCGTCATCACGCGCGCGGCGGTCGAGGACGGTGCCCAGCCGACGATCGTCCTGGCGCAGAAGCGTCGCAGCGCCTGACACGCGTGGGCGGCTGGCGGGGACGCGGCGAATCGCTGCGCGTCCGGCCGTTCACCGTCGGCGGGATCGCGCGCGGTGCTCGACTGGTGCTCCGCGACACGCCGGACGCCGCTCTCTCGCTCGCTCTCGACGCCCTGTGCGAGGAGCGTTTCGACCTCGGGGACGATCGTGTGGCCCGGGCGCTGAGGGAGCGCGGCTCGGAGTGGGTCGCCCAGGACGTCCGCATCGGCCACCCGAATCCGTCGTGGAACACCGGATTCGTGGATGCCATGCTGTCGGACACTCTTCTGACGGTGGTGCCCGGCCTCTGGCGTCACGCCACGCCGACCCTCGTCATGGCCAGTGCGCGGGCCCACCGCGAGGGCGCGGAGCTCGTCGCCTTCTCTCACGTCACCGTCCGAGGGTGGACCTCGTCGAACGACGCGGCCCCCCTGCTGAAAGCGGCTCTGGACCGGGTCGAGGCGTCGGGGAACGTCGTGTCGCGCGAGCCCCTGCACGGTGTCCCGAACGACAGAGCTCCGGCCTCCCAGGCTTTCGTGCGCGAGGTCCTGGGCTGGCGCTAGAGGGCGCATGGTGCCGGCCGCGCCGCGCTGCTGTGGCCGGCACCCGCGCGCGCAGCCGCCCATAAACACGATTCGCTCACAGAAACACGAGGAGAACGTGTTTCCGTGAGCGAACAGCGTTTATGGGAGTCGCCGCCGCCACCAGGGACGGGTTGATCGCTCAGCCCGTCAGGCCCCGACGCTCCAGCAGTGGCTGGATCTCGGCATCCCTGCCCCGGAAGTCGCGGTACGCGGCGAGCGGATCGGCCGACCCTCCCACACCGAGGAGCCGCTGCCGGAAGCGGTCGCCGTTGTCGCGCGTGAGACCGCCGTTGTCGCGGAACCACTCCACCGTGTCGGCATCGAGCACCTCGCTCCAGATGTACGAGTAGTAGCCCGCGCTGTAGCCGCCCGAGAACACGTGCGCGAAGTAGGTCGAGGCGTAACGGGTGGGGACAGCCGGGTTGTCGAGGCCGATGTCGGCCAGCGCTGTCGCCTCGAACTCCGCGACGTCGATGTCGGCGGTCGCCTCGTCGACCGACAGGCCGTGCCACGCCTGGTCGATCCAGGATGCCGCGAGGTACTCGCTCGTCGCGAAACCCTGGTTGAAGGCCTCTGACGCGTGCAGCCTCTCGACGACGTCCGCGGGCAGAGGCTCATCGGTGTCGATGTGACGGGCGTAGTTCGTGAGGATCTCGGGCCAGAGGATCCACATCTCGTTGACCTGGCTCGGGAACTCGACGAAGTCGCGGTGGACCGCGGTGCCGGCGAAGTGCGGGTAGGTGACCGTGGCGAACAGCCCGTGCAGGGCGTGACCGAACTCGTGGAAGAGCGTCGTGACCTCATCGAGCGTGAGCAGAGTGGGCGTGCCCGGCGCCGGCTTGTTGACGTTCAGGTTGTTGACGACGACGGGAGCCGTCCCGCGCAGGGCCGACTGGGTGACGATCGAGTTCATCCAGGCGCCGCCGCGCTTGGAGTCGCGCGTGTACAGGTCGAGCAGGAACAGTCCGAGTTCACTGCCATCGGCGTTGTGCACCTCGAACACGCGGACGTCGGGGTGGTAGCCCTGCAGATCGTGACGTTCGGTGATCGTCACGCCGTACAGCTGTTCGGCCGCGAAGAAGACGCCGTCGCGGAGCACGCGCTCGGCCTCGAACCAGGGGCGCAGGGCCGCGCGATCGAGGTCGTACTCGGCCGCGCGCACCTTCTCGGTGTAGAAGGCCCAGTCGTGGGCTTCGATCCGGATGCCGTCGGCGTCGGCGATGCGCTGGAGCGCGGCCTGCTCCGACCGGGCGTTCGTCGCAGCGGGCACGGCGAGGCGACGCAGGAGGTCGTGCACGGTCTGAGGGGACCCGGCCGTCTGATCGGCCAGGATCGCGGCCGCGTGAGACGGGTACCCCAGGAGTGCCGCGCGCTCGGCGCGGAGGCGCACGATCTCGCGGAGGACCTCGCGGTTGTCGTGCTCGTTGCCACGTGCGCCACGCGCACGCGATGCCTCGAGCAGCCGGCGCCGGCTCTCGCGGTTCGCGAGGGACGCGAGGTAAGGGTGTCCGGTGTAGAGCGTGAGGGTGACGACGTACCGACCGTCGAGCCCGCGGGCGGTGGCGGCCTGTGCGGCGGCCGACAGCTCGCCCTCGCTCAGTCCGTCGAGTTCGGCGGCATCGTCGAACACGACGGCGAGATCGTTGGTGTCCGCGAGGAGGTTCTTCTCGAACGTCGTCGTCAGGACCGAGAGACGCTGGTTGAGGTCGGTGAGCCGCTTCTTCTGCTCGTCGTCGAGACCGGCACCGGCCAACGACATCTCGCGGTGGTGACGCTCGACGAGGTGGCGGCTCTCGGCATCCAGACCCAGCTCATCGAGCTGCGCGTGAAGAGCCGAGATGCGGGCGAAAAGGGTCGCGTCCAGCTGGATGGCGTCGCTGTGGGCGGCCATGAGCGGCGCGAGCTCTTCCTCGACGGCCTGGATCTCGGCCGTGCCGTCCGCCGACGACACCGTGTAGAACGTGCGGGCGATGCGATCGAGCAGAGCCCCGCTGCGTTCGAGGGCCATCAGGGTGTTCTCGAAGGTCGGCGCGTCGGTTTGCGAGGTGATCTGCTCCACCTCGGCCCGGTGCGCGGCGAACGCCTCGCGGAACGCGGGCAGGTAGTGCTCGGCGCGAATGCTGCCATAGGGCGGCAGATCGTAGGGGAGAGCGGGCGGTGAGAGGAGGGGATTGGTCACGGCATCCGTCATCCGTCCAGCGTAGTCATCTGCCTCATGCCCGGATGCAAAGAAGTATTTGCATAGATGCGATTGCAAAGGTATCTTTGCACTATGAACACGGAGTCGCCCCGCGAACGCATCCTCGACGCCGGCGCGCTGCGCGCCCTCGCCCACCCCCTCCGCGTGCGCCTGTTCGATCTGCTCAGCCAGTACGGGGCTCAGACGGCGAGCGGACTGGCCGCGCTGACGGGGGAGTCCACAGGAGCCACGAGCTACCACCTGCGTGCACTCGCGCGTCACGACCTCATCCGCGAGGTCGAAGGGCGCGGAACCGCGCGAGAGCGGTGGTGGGAGCGTCCCGCCGGCGCCGTCACGCTGTCGGACCCCGAACTCGCGAAGACCCCCGCCGGTCGAGCCGTACAAGAGGTCGTCGCGAGCGAGACGTTGACGCTGCGACAGGAGCAGCTCATGCACTTCGTGCGCCACGGGTGGGACGAGACCGCTGAGTGGCGGGACGCCACCCTGATCTCCACCGCCAGCGCGAGGCTGACAGCCGAACAGATGGCCGAGCTCAGCGCTCGGCTACAGACCGTGATCGACGAGACGGTCGCCCGATACCGAGACCAGACCGGAGACGCTGTGCGCGTGGTGTCGGTGCGCGCCGACGTCTTCCCCCTGCCCATTCAAGGAGCCGCATCATGACCACCCTGACGACTTCCCTGCCCACCGCGCCCCGCGCGCTCGCGCCGACCGCTCTCGACCGCGCACTGATCGCTCTCTCGCGGGCGCTCGCGCGAGCCGCCGAACACCGCATGCGGGCGCGCGAGAATCGAGCCCTCACCACCCGCACGCGCGACACCGCCCGTGATCGCGGGCGGTCACTGACCGCGGAGGCGGAGTTCACGCTCCGCATCCGCTGACGTCGACTCAGGCGAACTCGTCGCCCTCGTCGTAGCGCACGACGACCTCGCCCGCGGCATCCTGCGTCACGACGACGCCGGTGTCGAGCTCAGCCACCGGACGGCCTTCGAGGAAGGTCAGCGTCCACCGCGGCGCGGGGGCGCTGAGCCCGTCGGGGTTGAGAGCCTCCTCGACCGCGGCGATCTGCGCGTGGAGCACCTCGGGAACAGCCTTCGGCGGCTCTTCGCGGGCGGTCCAACGGGTTCCGAGCTGCATCAGTCCTCCTGGGGTGCGAACACGATGTCGGTGACGGTGGTGGTCTCGCCCTCGGCGAAGGCGATCGTCTCGATGCGTCCCACCGCGCGCAGGTCGCCCTCCGCGAGGCGCAGGGCCTCGACGTGCGGCCCGGACACGGTCAGCGAGGTGACCGGCGTCTTCTGCGAGGCCTTTGCCTCGGTCTTGGCGCGACGGATGCCGATGAGCGCCTGACTCACGGCGGTCAGCACCGCCGGGTCGCCCTCGATGCCGAGCGGCTCGGGCCAGGCGACAGTGTGCACCGAGCCCTCTTCGAACCACGACCACACCTCCTCCGACGCGAACGAAAGCACGGGCGCGAACAGGCGCACGAGCGTCGACAGGGCCGTGCGCAGCGCGAGAGCCGCGGAGGCCTGACCCACGTCGGTCTGGTCGTACGCGCGCTCCTTGACGAGCTCGAGGTAGTCGTCGCAGAACGTCCAGAAGAACGACTCCGTGATCTCGAGCGCACGCGCGTGGTCGTACGCCTCGAAGGCGGCGGTGGCGTCGCGCACGACGGCATCCAGCGTCGCGAGCATCGACGCGTCCAGCGCGTGCGTGACCTGCGCGCCCTCGGGCACCGGGAACGACAGCACGAACTTCGCCGCGTTCAGCAGCTTGATCGCCAGGCGTCGACCGATCTTTACCTGCGTCGGGTTCTGCGGGTCGAAGGCCGCGTCGGTGCCGAGGCGGCTCGACGCCGACCAGTACCGAACCGCGTCGGAGCCGTGCTGCTTCAGGATGTCGGCGGGCGTCACCACGTTGCCCTTCGACTTCGACATCTTCTTGCGGTCGGGGTCGACGATGAAGCCCGAGATCGCAGCATCCGACCAGGGGTTCCGGTCGTCTTCGAGGGCGCTGCGCAGCATGGTCGAGAAGAGCCAGGTGCGGATGATGTCCTGACCCTGCGGGCGCAGGTCGAACGGCGCCACGAGGTTCCAGAGCTCGTCGTCGCGCTGCCAGCCGCCGGCCAGCTGCGGGGTGAGGGAGGACGTCGCCCACGTGTCGAGGATGTCGCGCTCGGCGTCGAAGCCGCCGGCCGCACCGCGCTGGTCTTCGGTGTAGCCCGGGGGCACGTCCGTGGTCGGGTCGACGGGCAGCGACGCCAGGTCGGGGGTCAGCACACGGTCGTAGTCCCGCTCCCCGTTCTCGTCGAGGGCGTACCAGACCGGGATCGGCACGCCGAAGAAGCGCTGGCGCGACACGAGCCAGTCGCCGGTGAGCCCGTTGGTCCAGTTCTCGAAGCGCACGCGCATGAAGTCCGGATGCCACGACATCTCGCGACCGAGCGAGATCAGGCGCTCGCGCAGCTCGGCATCCCGAGCCCCGTTGCGGATGTACCACTGGCGCGTCGACACGATCTCGAGCGGCCGGTCGCCCTTCTCGAAGAACTTCACGGGGTGGGTGAAGGGCTTCGGGGCGCCCTCCATGGCGCCGGACTCCTGCAGCAGCTCCACGATGCGCTTCTTGGCGCTGAACACGGTCTTGCCCGCGAGTTCCGCGTACGCAGCCTGCGCGGCATCCGTCACGATCACGTCGGGGGCGTCGGCGACGATGCGACCGTCCTTGCCGATGATCGTGCGGTTGGGGAGGTCGAGCTCGCGCCACCAGATGATGTCGGTCACGTCGCCGAACGTGCAGATCATGGCGATGCCCGAGCCCTTGTCCTTCTGCGCGAGGGGGTGGGCGAGCACCGGCACCTCGACGTCGAAGAGGGGCGTGCGCACGGTCGAGCCGAACAGCGGCTGGTAGCGCTCGTCGTCGGGGTTGGCCACGAGGGCCACGCACGCGGGCAGCAGCTCGGGGCGGGTGGTCTCGATGAACACGTCGCCCGAACCGTCGGTCTTGGCGAAGCCCACGCGGTGGTACGCGGCGGGCTGGTCGCGGTCCTCGAGCTCGGCCTGGGCGATCGCGGAACGGAAGTCCACGTCCCACAGCGTCGGCGCGAGCGCCTGGTACGCCTCGCCGCGCTCGATGTTGCGCAGGAACGCCAGCTGGCTCGTGCGGATCGAGTCGTCGGAGATCGTGCGGTACGTCTGCGTCCAGTCGACGCTCAGGCCCAGCTCGCGGAAGAGGTCCTCGAACTGCTTCTCGTCTTCGACGGTGAGCTGCTCGCACAGCTCGATGAAGTTGCGGCGGCTGATCGGCACCTGGTCGGCGGCCTTGCTGCTCTTGTTGTCGCCTCCCGCGAACGGCGGGGTGAAGTCGGCGTCGTAGGGGAGCGACGGGTCGCAGCGCACGCCGTAGTAGTTCTGCACGCGGCGCTCAGTGGGCAGGCCGTTGTCGTCCCAGCCCATCGGGTAGAACACGGTCTTGCCGCGCATGCGCTCGAACCGCACCTTGACGTCGGTGTGGGTGAACGAGAACACGTGTCCGATGTGCAGGCTTCCGGATGCCGTCGGCGGCGGGGTGTCGACCGAGTACACGCCCTGACGACCGGCCTCGGCGGCGCGGATGCGGTCGAAGACGTAGGTGCCGTTCTCACGCCACACGGCGTCCCACTTCTGCTCGAGGCCTTCCAGGGCGGGCTTGTCGGGAATGGTGGCCATGGGGGTACTCCTCGAGCGATATGGGCGGCACTGTGTGAGCGTGCCTGATGGGTGTGGCTTCCAGGATACCGGGGGAGTCGCGCGCGAGAGCGCGGCGCGCAGATCCGGAGATCGCGGCCGGACCCGGATGCATTCGCGCGCTGCGTCAGGATGCAGCGCCCTTCTCCGGATCTGCGGGCCACCCCTCCGCGCCCCAACTTTCCGCACTGGGTCCAGGAACACCGGTAGTCTGAAGGTTCCCCATCGAAAACTCCGAGGTTGCTCCATGCCTTCTGTGCCTTCCCGCGGGCGGCTCGCCCGCCGCGTGCTCTCGACGGTGGCCGTCGCCGCGGTCGCCGCTCTGACCCTCGCTTCGTGCGCCGGTTCCGACCCCGCGGCCGAGGGAGACGGCGAGCTCGTCTGGGCGATCGAGGGAGCCAACCTCTCGGCCGGTCACATGGACCCGCAGACCAGCCAGCTCGACGTGTCGGCGATGGTCCAGCGCGCGGTCCTCGACTCGCTCGTCTTCCAGGAGGCCGACGGTTCGTTCTCGCCGTGGCTTGCGACCTCGTGGGAGGTCGAGGACGGCGGCGCGACCTACGTCTTCCAACTCCGTGACGACGTGACCTTCCACGACGGCACGCCCTTCGACGCGGCGGCCGTGAAGGCGAACTTCGATCGCATCGTCGACCCGGCGACCGCGTCGGCCCAGGCCGCCTCGATGCTGGGCGGCGACCTCTACGCGGGCACCGACGTCGTCGACGAGCACACCGTCCGCGTGCGCTTCTCGCAGCCCTACTCACCCTTCCTGCAGGCCGCGAGCACGGCTCTGCTCGGGTTCTACTCGCCCGCCGTGCTCTCGGCGAAGGCCGACCAGCTCAAGGCCGGCGGTCCCGGGGTGAACGTCGGCACCGGCCCCTTCGAGCTGACCGAGTACACGCCCGATCAGGACATCGTGTACACCCGCAACGACGACTACACGTGGGGACCCGACGGCGGCGGAAAGCCGGCGTTCAAGACGCTTCGCGTCGACATCCTCCCCGAGGCCTCGGTGCGCCTCGGCGCGCTGTCGAGCGGCCAGGCCGACGTCGTCACGAACCTCCCGCCGAACCTCGTCTCGCAGGTTCCGGGCGATGACACCGTCGAGTCGATCGCGTACCCGGGCCTGCCCTACTCGCTGTACCTGAACGAGAAGTACGGGGTGTTCGCCGACCAGAACGTGCGGCAGGCCTTCAGTCGCGCGATCGACGTCGACACGGCCGTGCAGGAGATCTTCTTCGGGCAGTACCCGCGCGCCTGGAGCATCCTCGGCGCCACGACGCCCGGTTACGACGCGAGCCTGGAGAACTCCTGGCCGTTCGACCCCGCCGAGGCGAACGCGCTGCTGGACGCCTCCGGATGGACGGGACGGGATGCCGACGGCATTCGCACCAAGAACGGTCAGCGTCTCACCGCCCGGTGGATCGCATGGACCCCGGTCCCGGACGACCGCGCGGCGCTCGCGAACGCGATCCAGAGCGACCTCAAGGCTGTCGGTTTCGACCTGCAGCGCGAGGTGCTGGAACCCGGCGCGTACAACGAGCAGTACGGTCCCAAGACGTTCGATCTGACCGACTGGGGCTTCTCGGGCGTCGACCCCGACCTGCTGCGGAGCCACCTCGCCAGCGACGGTTTCCAGAACGCCTCGCAGGTCAGCGATCCCGCGCTCGACGCCCTGCTTCAGGAGGGCGCCTCGACGACCGATCAGGCCGCGCGGAACGCCATCTACGCGCAGGTGCAGCAGTGGAACGCGCAGCACGCCGCGATCGTCCCGCTGTACAGCCCCGCCCTGATCAGCGCCATCACTCCGAGAGTGTCCGGCCTGACCTTCGACCTCTACGGTCGCCCGTTGTTCGCGACCGCCTCGGTCGGCTGATCGCCCGCACACCACAGACCACGGATGCCACGCCCTCGCTCGCGCGCGATCCTCTCGCGCCTCGGCGGGATCGTGGCATCCGTCGTCCTGGTGTTGTGGGGAGCGGCCACCGTCGCGTTCGTCGCGTTCCGGATCATCCCCGGCGATCCGGTCGAGGTCATGCTCGGCCCGCAGGCGCAGGTCAGCGACGCGGTCAAGGACGGAATCCGCACGGAGCTCGGACTCGACCGCCCGGTGCTCGAGCAGTACGGCGCGTTCCTCGGTCGACTCGCGCGCGGTGACCTGGGGGAGTCGTACCAGTTGCGACTGCCCGTGAGCGAGGTCATCGGGCGCCAGCTCGGCCCCACCCTGCAGCTCTCGGCCCTCGCGTTGGGGATCGCGCTCGTCCTGGCCCTGGCATCCGCTCTTCTCGTCCGCGGACGGACGGGCCGGGTCGTGGCGTCCGGGATCGAACTCGTCGTGCTCTCGTCGCCGGTGTTCTGGACGGGGCTCGTGCTGCTGAGCGTGTTCTCGTTCCAGCTCGGCTGGTTCCCGGTGTCGGGGGCGCGCGACCCGTCGGCGATCGTCCTGCCGGCCGTGACGCTGGCCCTGCCGGTCGCGGCTCTGCTCGCGCAGGTTCTGCGCGACGGGGTGCAGGCGGCGGAACGCGAACCGTTCCTCGTCACCGTGCGAGCACGCGGTGCCTCGCCGTTCCGCGAGAGCGTGCACCACACTCTGCGTCACGCGAGCGTGGGCGCCGTGACGCTCGCGGCCTACCTCGTCGGCTCGCTCCTCGGGGGCGCCGTGCTCGTCGAGACGGTGTTCGCCCGCCCCGGCATCGGGCGAGTGACGCTCACGGCGATCACCGACCGCGACCTGCCCGTCATCACGGGTGTGATCCTGCTGAGCGCGCTCGTCTTCGTCATCGTGAACACGATCGTCGACCTCGTCGTGCCGCTGCTCGACCCGCGGCTCCGGGGCGCGTCCGCGGCGATCCGGGTGCGGGCGGGGGTGCCCGCATGACGGTGGTGGATGCGCCGAAGCGCACGCGTTCCGGCGGGCGGACCCTCGCGCTCGGCATCGCCGGCGGGGTGCTCGCCGTCATCGCCCTCGCGGCTGTCGCCCCCGGCCTGCTCGCGACGCACGACCCGCTCGTGACTGACGTGCGTGCTGCCCTGCAGCCCCCGAGCGCGGCGCACTGGTTCGGCACGGACCAGAGCGGGCGCGATGTGTACTCGCGCGTCGTCTACGGGACGGGCCGTTCGGTCGGTACGGGGCTCCTCGCCACCGCCCTCGCTTTCGTCGTCGGGATCGTGGCCGGGTCTCTCGCCGCTGTCTCGCCAAGGGTCGTGGATGCCGCCGCCATGCGCGTCGTCGACGTGCTGCTCGCGTTCCCCGAGTTCCTCGTCGCGCTCCTCGTCGTCGCGGTGCTGGGACCGGGCCCGGTCAATGTCGCGGTGGCCGTGACGATCGCCGCCATCCCGGTCTACATCCGCCTCGCTCGCGCGCAGACGCGCACACTCGCGGCCGCCGAGCACGTCGAGGCCGCGCGGATCGTCGGCGTCCCCGCCGTCGTCGTGCACATCCGCCACGTGCTGCCGGGCGTCCTGGGCGCCGTGAGCGTGCTGGCCACGATCGGCATCGGGACGAGCATCCTCGCCGCGGCGGGGTTGAGCTTCCTCGGTCTGGGGCCGACCGAACCCACGCCGGAATGGGGGTTGATGCTCTCGGCTGGACGCAATCTGCTGCTGCAGGCGCCCTGGGTCGCCGTGTTCCCCGGGCTGGCGATCACCACGACCGTCATCAGCGTCAGCGTGATCGGGCGCATCCTGCGGGCCGGGACCGAGGAGCGGGGCGCATGAGCGGGCTCAGGGTGCGAGACCTCCGGGTCGCCGCGGGGCGAACGCCGCTCGTCCGCGGTCTCGACCTCGACGTGGCGCCGGGGGAGTGCGTGGCGATCGTCGGCGAATCGGGCACCGGAAAGTCGCTGACGGCCGCGGCGCTGCTCGGTCTGCTGCCGCGGACCCTGTCGTGGAGCGCCGCCGCCCTCGAGGTCGACGGCGTCGACGGGCGCGGCCTCGACGAGCGGCGGTGGCGCGGGCTCCGCGGGCGCCGGATCGCCCTGGTGTCGCAGGACGCCCTCGTCTCGCTGGACCCGCTGCGGCGCGTCGGAGCCGAAGTGGCCGAGCCCGTGCGCATCCATGAACCCGCCGTCCGCGGGGAGGCGCTCCGCGCGCGCGTCCGCGGGGTGCTGGACCGCGTGGCGCTGCCCGAGCCCGACCGGCGGGCTCGCCAGTATCCCCACGAGCTCTCGGGCGGACTTCGCCAGCGCGCGCTCCTCGCCTCGGCTCTCGCCGCCGATCCCGCGATCCTCATCGCCGACGAACCGACGACGGCCCTGGATGCCACGGTCCAGGCGCGCGTGCTCGACCAGTTGCGGCGTATTGCCGACGCCGGTGTCGCGGTGGTGTTCATCAGTCACGACCTCGCGGCCGTCCGCCGCGTGGCCGATCGCGTGATCGTCCTGCACGACGGTCGCGTGGTCGAGACCGGCGAGACCGCCCGGGTGCTCTCCGCCCCGCGCGATCCGCAGACCCGCGCGCTCGTCGAGGCGACGCATCACGAGCTCCTGCACCGCGCCCCGCGATTCGACGCACCGCTGATGGCCGGCAAGCGACTGCGCAAGAGCTTCGGCGACCGCGTCGCGGTCGACGACGTCAGCTTCACGCTGCACCGTGGACGGACCCTCGCGATCGTCGGCGAATCGGGATCGGGCAAGACGACGCTCGCCCGACTCATCGTCGGAGTGGGCGCCCCGGATGAAGGGAGCCTCACGTTCGACGGACGCCCCTGGTCTCCCCACGCGGCGCGCGGTGCCTCTCGGCGCCGCGTACAGCTTGTGCAGCAGAACCCCTGGGGCGCGCTCGATCCGCGCTGGAGCGTCGCCCGCACGGTGGGGGAGGCGGTCGCTGCGGCCGGGGTTCCCCGTCCGCGCCGCCGCGCCGAGGTCGATGCGCTGCTTCACGAGGTCGGTCTGGGTGCCGGCTTCGGGCGACGACTGCCGGCGCAGCTCTCGGGCGGACAACGGCAGCGGGTCGCGATCGCTCGCGCGCTGGCGACGGATCCCGACCTCCTCGTTCTCGACGAGCCGGTCTCGGCGCTCGACGCGACCGTCCGCGCGCGTATCCTCGACCGCCTTCGGGCTCTCCAGCGTGAGCGGGATCTCGCGATGGTGTTCATCACGCACGATCTCGAGGTGGTCGCGGGCATCGCCGACGACGTGCTCGTGATGAAGGACGGCCGCGTCGTCGAGTCCGGCCCCGTGCCGTGCGTGTTCGCCGAGCCCCGGCATCCCTTCACGCAAGAGCTCCTCGCCGCCTCCGCTTCCCCTTCCTCCTCTGCCCTCACCGCCCCGCCGACCGAGCGTTGAGTGTCCAGGAAACGCCGCAACTCGCTCCGGCATAACGGCGTTTCCTGGACACTCGACGGGGGAGCGAAGGGGCGCAGCGGGGAGCGGGACGAGCGCGTAGACTAGATCGATCAGCACCGATCCGGCCATCACCGGGGAGCTCGCGGAAGAAACGGGTCACGGCCCGGACTAGAACCGCGCGGGGCAGGCCCGTCACAGCCGCAGTGAGAGCGGCGTTCCCGGGAGGGCGCGCAACGCAGGGTGGTACCGCGGTCCCGACGGATCGTCCCGGCGAGGAGACCTCGACCCGCGGAGAGACATGACCTACCCTCGCCCCTCATCCTTCGGCCCCGCAGCTGACGCCAGCGCCGCGGGCACGGCATCCGTTGTTCCCAGCCCGCGCTTCCCGGACATCGAGCGTGACACCCTCGCGTTCTGGGCCGAGGACGACACATTCCGCGCCTCGATCGCGAACCGTGAGGGCGCCGAGGAGTGGGTCTTCTACGACGGCCCGCCCTTCGCCAACGGTCTCCCGCACTACGGGCACCTGCTCACCGGGTACGCCAAGGACGTCTTCCCGCGCTTCCAGACGATGCGCGGCAAGAAGGTCGACCGCGTCTTCGGCTGGGACACCCACGGTCTCCCGGCCGAGCTCGAGGCCATGAAGCAGCTCGGGATCACCGAGAAGGACGAGATCGAGCGCATGGGCGTCGCGACCTTCAACGCGAAGGCCCGCGAGTCGGTGCTCGAGTACACGCGCGAGTGGCAGGACTACGTCACCCGTCAGGCCCGATGGGTCGACTTCGAGCGCGGCTACAAGACGCTCGACACGACCTACATGGAGAGCGTCCTGTGGGCCTTCAAGACCCTGCACGACAAGGGCCTCGCGTACGAGGGGTACCGCGTGCTGCCGTACTGCTGGCGCGACGAGACGCCGCTGTCGACGCACGAGCTGCGCATGGACGACGACGTCTACAAGATGCGTCAGGACCCCTCGGTCACCGTGACCTTCCCTCTCGTCGGCGCGAAGGCCGAGGCGCTGGGTCTCACCGGCGTCCGTGCCCTCGCGTGGACGACGACCCCGTGGACCCTCCCGACGAACCTTGCCCTCGCGGTGGGTCCCGGCATCCGTTATGCAGTTATCGAGGGCGGCCCGAACGGCGCGGCCGACGTGCACACGACCCCCGACGGCACCCCCGACGAGGCGTTCGAGGCCGTCGCGCACCGCTACCTGCTCGCCGAGGATCTGCTGCCGAACTACGCGAAGGATCTCGGGTACGAGAGTGCGGATGCCGCCCGCGCGGCCGTTCAGACGACGGTCCTGGGCGCCGAGCTCGAGGGCGTCTCGTACGACCGCCTCTTCGACTACTACGCCGACGCGTCGGTGTGGGGCACGCAGGACGCCTGGAGAATCCTCGTCGACGACTACGTCACGGTGAGCGACGGCACGGGCATCGTGCACCAGGCCCCGGCCTACGGTGAGGACGACAAGCGTCTCGCGGATGCCGCGGGCCTGCCGACGATCATCTCGCTCGACGACGGCGGCCGGTTCCTGTCGGCAGTGACCGACGTCGCCGGGGAGCTGTGGATGGAGGCCAATCGGCCGCTCATCCGTCTGCTGAAGCAGGGCGGACGCCTGCTGCGCGAGGCGTCGTACGAGCACTCGTACCCGCACTGCTGGCGCTGCCGGAACCCCCTCATCTACAAGGCCGTGTCGAGCTGGTTCGTGCGTGTGACCGACATCAAGGACGACCTGCTCGCGAACAACCAGCGGATCACCTGGGTGCCCGAGAACGTCAAGGAGGGCCAGTTCGGCAAGTGGCTCGAGGGCGCTCGCGACTGGTCCATCAGCCGCAACCGCTACTGGGGCTCGCCGATCCCGGTCTGGAGGAGCGACGACCCGAACTACCCGCGCGTCGACGTGTACGGCTCGCTCGCCGAGATGGAGGCCGACTTCGGGAGGCTGCCGCGCAACGCCGACGGCGAGGTCGACCTGCACCGCCCCTACATCGACGACCTCACGCGCCCGAACCCCGACGACCCGACCGGGCAGTCCACGATGCGCCGCATCGAGGACGTGCTCGACGTGTGGTTCGACTCGGGCTCGATGCCGTTCGCGCAGGTGCACTACCCGTTCGAGAACCACGAGTGGTTCGACGAGCACGCCCCCGCCGACTTCATCGTCGAGTACATCGGACAGACCCGCGGCTGGTTCTACGTCATGCACGTGCTCTCGACCGCGCTGTTCGACCGCCCGGCCTACACGGGCGTCTCGTGCCATGGCATCGTGCTCGGCAACGACGGGCAGAAGATGTCGAAGTCGCTGCGCAACTACCCCGACGTGCGCGAGGTCTTCGATCGCGACGGCTCGGATGCCATGCGCTGGTTCCTCATGTCGTCGAGCGTGCTGCGCGGCGGCAACCTCGTCGTGACCGAGGAGGGCATCCGCTCGGGCGTACGCGAGTTCCTGCTGCCGTTGTGGAACGCGTGGTACTTCTTCGCGACGTACAGCAACGCCTCGGGACCCGACGGCTACACCGCCGAGTGGCGCACCGACTCCACCGACGTGCTCGATCGGTACATCCTTGCGCTGACGGGCGACCTCGTGAAGGACGTCGCCGCCGACCTCGAAGGCTTGGACTCCACGACCGCGGCCGAGCGCCTGCGCGACTTCGCCGAGGTGCTGACCAACTGGTACATCCGGCGCTCGCGCGACCGTTTCTGGGTCGGCGTGACCGACGACCCGCGCTCCCGCGAGGCGTTCGACACGTTGTACACCGTGCTCGAGACGCTCACCCGCGTCGCGGCCCCGCTGCTTCCGCTCGTCACCGAGCGCGTGTGGCAGGGCCTCACCGGCGGACGCAGCGTGCATCTGACGGACTGGCCCGACGCGTCGGCCTACGCGGCCGCGGAAGACATCCGCACCGCGATGGACACCGTGCGCGACGTCTCGAGCGTCGCCAACGCGCTGCGCAAGCGCGAGGGCAAGCGTGTGCGCCTGCCGCTGCCGCGTCTGACGGTGGTGACCCCGGATGCCGCGGGCCTGGCGCAGTTCGAAGACCTCGTGCGCGAGGAACTCAACGTCAAGGACGTGCAACTGGTCGAGCTGACGCCCCAGTCGTTCGACGAGTTCGGACTCGCGCAGCGCCTCGTCATCAACGCTCGCGCCGCCGGCCCGCGTCTGGGAAAGCGCGTGCAGCAGGTCATCCAGGCGGCCAAGGCCGGCGACTGGGCGGAGACCGACCGCGGCATCGTCGTGCAGACCCCGGAGGGCGAGGTCGTGCTGGGGCTCGGCGAGGGAACCCTCGAGACCGACGCCTCTCGCCTCGCCGAGGGCGAAGCGGTTGCGCTGCTCGTCGCCGCCGAGGGCTTCCTCCTGCTCGACACCTCGACGACGCCCGAGCTCGAGGCCGAGGGCCTGGCGCGTGACATGATCCGGGGCATCCAGGACACGCGAAAGGCGGCGGGCTTCGACGTGAGCGACCGCATCGCCCTTTCCCTCACGTTCGACGACGCCGGCGATGCGGCCGCCGTGGCCCAGGCGTTCGACGTCGCGGGCGTGGCATCCGAGACCCTCGCCGAAGGCGTCGTGCTGGCCAGCCGCACGGAGCGGCTCATCGAGCGCGGGAACGTGGGCGAGCCCGAGTTCGAGAACGTGCTCGCCGCGAAGACCTACGCGAACGTCGGAGCCGTCACGGTGGCCGTCGCCCGGATCGGAGCCCCCGCATGAGCGATCGCACCAGAGCTGACGCCGTCTACGCGGCGCTCCTCGAGCGCCAGGGCGAGCAGTGGGTGCAGCCGCGCGTCGAGCGCACGCGTCGTGTGCTCGAGCTGCTCGACGACCCGCAGCGCACGTACCGCGTGATCCACGTCACCGGCACGAACGGCAAGACCTCGACGAGCCGCATGATCGAGAGCCTGCTGCGTGCGATGGGGCTTCGGACGGGCCTGTTCACCAGCCCGCACCTCGAGCGGTTCACCGAGCGCATCCTCATCGACGGCGAGCCGGTGTCGGATGCCGCGATCGCGGACGCGTGGGACGAGATCCAGCCGTTCGTCGACATGGTGGATGCCGAGTTGGCCGGCGCGGGCGACGCTCCGCTGACCTTCTTCGAGCTGCTCACGGTGCTCGCGTTCGTCGTCGCCGCCGACGCGCCGATCGACGTGCTCGTGCTCGAGGTCGGCATGGGCGGCGAGTGGGACTCGACCAACACCGCGGACGGCGACGTCGCGGTGTTCACGCCGATCGACATCGACCACGTCGACCGACTCGGCTCGACCGTCGCGGAGATCGCCACGGTGAAGGCGGGCATCATCAAGCCTGGCGCGGCCGTCGTCTCGGCTCCGCAGCCTCCCGACGCGCTGCGCGCCATCCGCCAACGCGCCGAGAAGGAGGGCGCGACGGTATCGATCGCGGGTGACGGGTTCGCCCTCGAGGGGCAGACCCTCGCCGTCGGGGGACAGCAGCTCGACATCCGCGGCGTCGCGGGAACCTACCGCGAGGTCTACCTGCCGCTGTACGGCGCTCACCAGGGCGCCAACGCGGCCCTGGCGGTCGCGGCGGTCGAGTCGCTCATCGGCGGCGGGACCCAGGCCCTCGCCGCCGACGTGATCGCCGACGGTCTCGGCACCGCGACCTCGCCCGGCCGCCTGCAGCTCATCGGCACGGCGCCCACGGTCTTCGTCGACGCCGCACACAACCCGCACGGCGCCCGCGCCCTGGTCGCCGCCCTCGACGAGTCGTTCGACATCGACGAGTGGGGGGCGGTCATCGGCATCCTGGATGGAAAGGATGCCGTCGGCATCATGTCCGCACTCGTGCCGGCCGTCGCGCGTGTGTTCGCCACCGCTCCCGACAGCGACCGCGCCACCGATCCCGACACGATCGCCGACGTGGCCGAAGCGGCCGACCTGCCGGTCACCGTGCACCCGACGCTCGAGGACGCCGCCGACGCGGCACGGGCGTGGGCGGCCGAGTCCGACCGTCGCGCCGTCGTCATCGCGGGCTCCGTCGTCCTCGCGGGCGAAGCGCTGCGTTTGTCGGAGCTCGAGGACTGGAAGTCGGGGTGGCAGGCGTGAGTCCCCGGGAGCCGCGCGCGCGTCGCCAGCGCGGTGCCCTCGAATCGCTCGGCGCCGTCGTGCTCGGCTTCGAGTCGATCATCGTCTTCCTCGGTGGTCTCGTCGTCTACGGGCTGAAGGTGCTGCCGTTCGGCATCGAACCGTGGTGGGGGATCGTCGGCGGCGTCGTGATGGCCGTCGCCATGGTCGCCGTCGCCGGCCTCCTTCGCCACCGGAAGGCCGTGTGGGTCGGCTGGGCTCTCCAGGTGCTCCTGCTCCTCGGCGGATTCCTCGTTCCGGCCCTCGCCGTCGTCGCGCTCATTTTCGGCGGCATGTGGGCGTATGCGACGATCAAGGGAGCGGCCCTCGACCGGCAGAACGCCCGGCGGGCCGCTTCCCCCGACCTCTCGAACGGAGAATGACCCATGGCCACCGAAGAGACCCTCGTCCTGGTCAAGCCCGACGGCGTCGCCCGCGGCCTGACCGGCGCGATCCTCGCCCGTATCGAGGCGAAGGGCTACGCCCTCGTCGACATCCGCCTGGTCGAGCCCGACCGTGAGCGCCTCGCCCAGCACTACGCCGAGCACGAGGGCAAGCCGTTCTACGAGCCGCTCCTCGAGTTCATGCTCTCCGGCCCCTCGGTCGCCATCCGTCTCGCGGGCAACCGCGTGATCGAGGGCTTCCGTTCGCTCGCCGGAACGACCGACCCCACCACCGCCGCGCCCGGCACGATCCGCGGCGACTTCGGCCGCGACTGGGGCCTGAAGGTGCAGCAGAACCTCGTCCACGGCTCCGACAGCGTCGAGTCCGCCGAGCGCGAGCTCGCGATCTGGTTCGCCTGATCCCGGATGCCGAGATGGCCGCCGCCCCGAGGGGTGGCGGCCATCACTGCGTCCCGATCCCTTCGACGAGCTCAGGAACCTGCGCCGGCGCCCGGTGAGATGACTGCTACCGGCCCGCGCCCTCGACCGAGGAGGTGGCTGAGCCTGTGGAAGCCACCGGCCCGCGCGCGACGCCCTCAGGTTCGCGACAAGCCCGCCCGGTGCCCCGCCGCCAGCCACGACACCGGGCCGAGCACGGGAACGGCGAGGATCACGATCGCCCACACCAGCACCGACGTCGACGACAGCCGTCCCGCGCTGCGGCACAGGCTGACGATGGCCCAGACGGCAAGACCGAGCACCACCACGGCCAGCCCCGACCACACCAGGTCGTACGCGGCAGGCATCAGCGGGTTCGTGGCATCCATTCCTCGAACCTAGGGCACAAGTCCTTTGCGCGCGAGAAACCGCGGGTACGAGAACCCGAGGGCACGAGAACGACCCGCGATGAGGTCAGAACTGCGCCAGGACGTTGAGTCGAGCCTGCGCGATGACGGCGATGACGACGAACGCCGCGAGCGTCATCAGCGGGACCCAGGGCATGAGCCGTTCGGCGACGTGCCGCACACGCGGCGCGGGAATGACTCCCTCGCGGAGCACGTGCAGCGTGACCACGAAGAACGAGGGGATCACGACCGACCACGTCACCATGCACCACGGGCAGAGGGTCGCGAGCACGAAGATGCTCTGCGAGATCAACCAGATGACGAACGTGATCGCGAAGGCGAACCCGAGCCAGAACAGCGCCCAGAACCAGCGCGCGAACCGTGCACCGGCCAGCAGCGCCATGCCCACGACGACCGGCGCCATCCACGCCGTGAGGCCGATGATCGGGTTCGGGAATCCGAACACGCTGCCCTGGGGCGACTGGAGGTTCGCCGAGCACTGGACCAGGACGCTGAAGTCGCAGGATGCCGCTTCCCCGGGGTTCTTCAACTGGGCGAAGCGCTCCATCGTCAGCGAGAACGCCGCCCACCACCCGACGATGCCGGCTAAGACGAGCCAGATCGCGACCACGACGGGGCGGCGAGGGGTGACGGTGTCGCTCATGGCTCGATTCTGTCACCGCGCACTTCGCTGTCCGCTGAAGATCGCTCGGTGTCGAAGAGCCCCCGTGCGGTGGTTTCCGGACGGACCGTGCGATAATGATGTTTCGATGTACCGCGGCCGCGCCGCAGGAGCATCACCAGAAGACTTCGGGCGATGACCGCCCTTCGCAGCACGAGCCGCCGGCCTGCTGCAGACCGAGTGAGTTCGCGGCCCCGCCGGGTGCGGCGCCGCACGAGATTTCGCCGGGCGACGCGCGGTGTCGCCCCGCCAGGGAGTACGCCACAATGGCAGACGCAAGCGACGAACAGACCCCCACCGAGCAGATCGCGCCCGACGCCGCAGTCGAGCAGGACGCTTCCTCCGACGCCACCGCTTCCCCCGAGGCGCCGACGGTCGACGAGGAAGAGGGCGCGGTTCAGGATGCCGAGAGCGCCGCGGCGCTCGACACGGCTCCTCCCGCGGTGCTCGACGAGACGCCCGCCGAAGAAGCGCCCGCCGACGCGGTGTCCGCCGAGAGCGAGCAGGACGCTGAGCCCGCTGTCGCCGACGCCGCGACGGACAGCGCGACGGAAGACGCCGCCGACGCTGACGCTCCCGCGCCGGTGGACGAGACGCCCGCCGAGGCCGCCCCCGGGCCGGACACCGCTGACGAGACGTCCACCGCCGAGACGCGCACCGCCGAGGCGCCCGAAACGGAGAAGACGGCCGAGGTCGCGGCATCCGAAGCGCCCGCGGAAGAGACGTCCGCACCGCAGAAGCCGGAACGCCCGACCGCCGTGTCGCTGGGCCTTCTGCCCGAGGTGTTCGTGTCCGCGGTGTCGACCCAACTGCACTTCTACGCGCCCGAGCCGCTTCCGGCGGCCCTGCGCGACGACTCCGACGACCGCGGCTTCCGCGACGAGCGCGACGACGAGGCTCCGGCGGAGCGCACCTCCGCGAACGCTCGACGACGCAACCGCCGTCGCGGTGGCGCCGCCGCCGCCAGCGCAGACGACCAGGACGACGCCCCCGCGGCCCCGCCGCGCCAGCGCGCCGTCGAGGTCGTCACCGAGCCGCAGCGCATCAAGGGCTCCACGCGCCTCGAGGCCAAGAAGCAGCGGCGCCGCGATGGTCGCGAGGCCGGCCGTCGCCGCCCCGTCGTGACCGAGGCCGAGTTCCTCGCGCGCCGCGAGGCCGTCGACCGCGTGATGGTCGTGCGGTCGAAGGCCGGCCGCATCCAGATCGCCGTCCTCGAGGACAACGTGCTGGTCGAGCACTACGTCGCCCGCAACCAGGATGCGTCGCTCATCGGCAACGTCTACCTCGGCCGCGTGCAGAACGTGCTCCCGAGCATGGAGGCCGCGTTCGTCGACATCGGTCGCGGGCGCAACGCCGTGCTGTACTCCGGCGAGGTCGACTGGGACGGCATCGACACCGGCAACCAGCCCCGCCGCATCGAGCTCGCGCTCAAGTCGGGCGACCGCGTCTTGGTTCAGGTGACCAAGGACCCGGTGGGCCACAAGGGTGCGCGCCTCACGAGCCAGATCTCGCTCCCGGGGCGCTATCTCGTCTACGTGCCCAACGGCACCATGAACGGGATCTCGCGCAAGCTGCCCGACACCGAGCGCGCCCGCCTCAAGAAGATCCTCAAGGAGGTCCTGCCCGAGTCGTCGGGCGTGATCGTCCGCACCGCGGCCGAGGGGGCCACCGAGGAGCAGCTGACGCGTGACGTCCAGCGCCTGACCTCGCAGTGGGAGCACGTCAGCAACCAGCTGCAGACGATCCAGGCGCCCGCGCTGCTGCACTCCGAGCCCGATCTCCTCGTCAAGATCGTCCGCGACGTCTTCAACGAGGACTTCACGCGCATGCTGATCCAGGGCGACGAGGCGCTGCAGACGATCTCCAACTACCTCGCGGGCGTCGCCCCCGACCTGCTCGAGCGCGTCGAGAAGTACGAGGGCGAGCAGGACCCCTTTGACGCCTTCCGCGTGACGGAGCAGATCGAGAAGGCCCTCGACCGCAAGGTCTGGCTGCCCTCCGGCGGTTCGCTCGTGATCGACCGCACCGAGGCCATGACCGTGGTCGACGTCAACACCGGCAAGTTCGTCGGTTCGGGCGGGAACCTCGAAGAGACGGTCACGAAGAACAACCTCGAAGCGGCCGAAGAGATCGTGCGTCAGCTGCGTCTGCGCGACATCGGCGGCATCATCGTCGTCGACTTCATCGACATGGTGCTCGAGTCCAACCGCGATCTCGTGCTCCGTCGTCTCATCGAGTGCTTGAGCCGCGACCGCACGAAGCACCAGGTCGCCGAGGTCACCTCGCTCGGCCTCGTGCAGATGACGCGCAAGAAGCTCGGCCTCGGCCTTCTCGAGACCTTCAGCGAGGCCTGCGAGGTCTGCGCCGGACGTGGCGTCGTCGTGCATCACGACCCCGTCGTCCGCCACCGCACCGGAACGAACGGCAACGGGAACGGCAACGGCGGCTCGAACAACCGTCGGACACGCGGCGGAAACGGCAACGGCAACGCCTCCGCGAACGGCTCGAACAACGGAAACGGCGCTCCGGCCGGCAACGGGGGAGCAGCGGCCGCCGCCGGCGGCACGCACGTGATCACCGAGGGCGTGAAGTCGGCGCTCGCGCAGATCGCGGCATCCACGATCCACCCCACCGTCGAAGACCCCGCGATCGTCGAAGCGGCCGTGGTCGCGTCGGTCGAAGCGGTCCTGGATGCCAAGGTCGAGGCGCCCGTGCGCGAGAAGCGTCCGCGCAAGAAGCGTGAGCCGAAGACCCCGCGCACCGAGAAGGACGCGCTGCTCGAGTCCGTGCTCGAGGCGCTCCCGGAGCCGAAGGCGCCCGGTCAGGGACGCTCGCGCCGCCGCGTCACGACAGCCGCCCTCACCGGGACCCCGGTCGACGCCCAGCCGTCGTCGGACTGATCGTTCTCACCCGTGAGGGGTCATGCCCTGTCGTCCGCGACGTGGGCATGACCCCTCACGCGCGTCCGCGGCGTTCGCGGGCGGTGATGCGCAGGCCCGAAGCGCGGAGACGACGGACGAGCTCGCGCCCGCCGACGTGTTCCGCGCCGGCGGCGACGAGATCGGCGTGGCGCTCGTCGGGAACGTCGTAGTGGTCGAGATCGAACGCACGGGCGGGAATCCCGGCGGCCGCGGCGAAGGCGTGCAGCTCGTCGAGATCGCTGTCGCTGACGAGGTGCGCCCACAGTCGTCCGTGCGCGGGCCACTGCGGGTCGTCGATCAGGATCGCCATTCCGTGATCCTACGGTCGACACGCGGGTCGGATGCTTTTGCCGGATGCCGTCCCGTGAGCTAAACTTGACCCTTGGTGCGTCGTGTCCGCCCCTACCAGCGCGTGACACCCGCGAGCCGAGCTCGCCGGATCGTACCGAGATTTGGGTCGAGAGACCCTCTCGACGTCATCAGACAACCGGAGCCGTGCGCTCCCGAATGAAACAGGTGTGAAGTGGTCTACGCAGTTGTGCGCGCCGGCGGCCGGCAGGAAAAGGTGGAGGTCGGCACGATCGTCGTGCTCGACCGCCAGGCGGCGAAGATCGGCGAGAGCATCCAGCTGCCCGCCGTCCTGTTCGTCGACGGCGACGCCGTCACGACCGACGCCGACAAGCTCGCGAAGGTCTCGGTCACGGCCGAGGTCCTCGGTGAGGAGCGCGGTCCGAAGATCGTGATCCAGAAGTTCAAGAACAAGACCGGCTACAAGAAGCGCCAGGGCCACCGTCAGGACCTCACGCGCGTCAAGATCACCGGCATCAAGTAAGAGCCAGGAGACGCAGAGATGGCACACAAAAAGGGCGCAAGCTCCACCCGTAACGGTCGTGACTCCAACGCACAGCGCCTCGGCGTGAAGCGCTTCGGCGGCCAGGCCGTCAACGCCGGCGAGATCCTCGTCCGCCAGCGCGGCACGCACTTCCACCCCGGCGCCAACGTCGGCCGTGGAGGCGACGACACGCTCTTCGCTCTCGCCGCCGGTGCGGTCGAGTTCGGCAACAAGGGCGGCCGCAAGGTCGTCAACATCGTCGCCGCAGCGGAGTAATCCACAGCGCTCAGCGCGCGATAGAGGGGGTGGGCACAGCCCGCCCCCTCTTCTTTTCTTTCCGGCATCCCGGTCCCGTCCCGAAAGGACTCCCATGGTCACCTTCGTCGACCGCGTCACTCTGCACCTGCGTGCGGGCAAGGGCGGCAACGGCTGCGTGTCGGTGCGCCGCGAGAAGTTCAAGCCGCTGGCCGGTCCCGACGGCGGCAACGGCGGACACGGCGGCGACGTCGTCCTCGTCGCCGACCCCCAGACGACCACCCTGCTCTCGTACCACCACTCGCCGCACCGCTCCGCGGGCAACGGCGGATTCGGGATGGGCGACCACCGCTCCGGCGCCATGGGCGAAGACCAGGAGCTCCCCGTCCCGCTCGGCACGGTCGTGAAAGACACCGACGGCACCGTTCTCGTCGACATGCTCACCCCCGGCATGCGCTTCGTCGTCGCCCCGGGTGGTCTGGGCGGGCTCGGCAACGCCGCGCTGGCCTCGCCCAAGCGCAAGGCTCCCGGCTTCGCGCTGCTCGGGACACCGGGGTGGGAGGGCGATGTCGTCCTCGAGCTCAAGACCGTCGCCGACGTCGCCCTCGTCGGCTTCCCCTCGGCCGGAAAGTCGAGCCTCATCGCCGCCGTGTCGGCCGCGCGTCCCAAGATCGCCGACTACCCGTTCACGACGTTGCACCCGAACCTCGGCGTCGTGCAGGCGGGCGACGTGCGGTTCACGATCGCGGACGTACCCGGGCTCATCGAGGGTGCGAGCGAGGGCAAGGGCCTCGGCCTGGAGTTCCTGCGCCACGTCGAACGCTGCACGGCTCTCGTGCACGTCCTCGACTGCGCGACCCTCGACCCGGGTCGTGATCCGCTGAGCGACCTCGACGTGATCCTCGCCGAGCTGGGCGCCTACCCGGTCCCCGAGGGGCAGCTGCCGCTCCTTGAGCGCCCGCAGATCATCGCCCTGAACAAGGTCGATGTCCCCGAGGCTCACGAACTCGCCGATTTCGTCCGCCCCGACCTCGAAGCGCGTGGATTCCGCGTGTTCGAGATCTCCACGGTCAGCCGCGCCGGCCTGCGCGAGCTCACCTTCGCCCTCGCCGACATCGTCGAGCAGCACCGCGTGGCGACGATCGACGACGCCCCGGCTGAGCGCATCGTCATCCGTCCGAAGGGTGCCGAGAAGGACTTCGAGATCAAGGTCGAGGGCGGCACCTACGGGCCGGTCTACCGGATCCTCGGCGACAAGCCCGTCAAGTGGGTGCAGCAGACCGACTTCCAGAACGAAGAAGCCGTGGGCTATCTCGCCGACCGTCTCGCGCGCCTGGGCGTCGAGGACGGTCTGTTCCGCGCCGGCGCCGTCGCGGGTGCGACCGTCGTCATCGGCCCCGGAGACGGGATCGTGTTCGACTGGGAGCCCACGCTCACGTCGGCCGCAGAACTCATGACCGCGCCCCGCGGCACCGACCCGCGTCTCGTGCAGAACCCGCGTCGTACGTCGTCCGAGCGTCGTGAGCAGTATCACGAGCGAATGGATGCCAAGGCCGAGGCGCGCGCTGAACTCGAGGCCGAGCGCCGGGCGGCGCGCGCCGCCGGGATCGACCCGGACGGCGACTCCTCGGCTCTCCTGGACGAGGCGGACGAACGGTGATGGCCTCGACCCGCGCCGACATCCCACGCGCGTCGCGCGTCGTCGTCAAGGTCGGCTCGTCGTCGATCAGCGGTGACGGCGCGCACCGCATCGACACGATCGTCGAGGCCCTGTCTCGCGCTCACGCGGGTGGCGTCGAGGTCGTGCTGGTGTCGTCCGGCGCCATCGCCACCGCCCTGCCGCTCCTCGACCTCGGCGGCCGACCGAACGACCTCGCCACGCAGCAGGCGGCCGCCGCCGTGGGGCAGAACGTCCTGATGTGGCGCTACCAGACATCTCTCGACCGCTTCGGGCTGCTGGCCGGCCAGGTGCTGCTCACGGCCGGCGACCTCGAGAACGCCACTCCGCGTTCCAACGCGCGTCGTGCCATGGAACGGCTTCTGGGGCTCGGCATCCTGCCTATCGTCAACGAGAACGACACCGTCGCCACGCACGAGATCCGCTTCGGCGACAACGACCGGCTCGCCGCCCTCGTGGCACAGCTGATCGGGGCCGACGCGCTCGTGCTGCTCAGCGATATCGCGTGCCTGTACACCGCCCCGCCGAACGAACCCGGCGCTCGCCCGATCACCGACGTGGCCTGGGGTGACGACCTGTCCGACTTCGAGTTCGGTGCGGGCGTCGTCAACGGCGTCGGCACCGGGGGAGCGGCGACCAAGGTCTCGGCCGCGAAGCTCGCGTCGACGGCCGGTGTCGGCGTTCTGGTGACCAGCGCGGATCTCGTCGCCGATGCCCTCGCCGGCGAGTCGGTGGGGACCTGGTTCGCTCCGAATCCGGATGCCGTCACCCTGTCGACCGGTCCGATCGGCGCCGTCGCCGCGACGGTAGACTGACGCGATGACCACGATCGCTGTCTCCGTCCAGGAGCGTCTGCGTCTGGCGAAGGACGCGGCGCGACAGATCGGCCTGCTCGACGCCGACGCGAAGACGTCTCTCCTGAACGCGATCGCCGACGCTCTCGACGCCGCGACCGACGACATCGTGCTCGCGAACGCCGACGATCTCGAGCGCGGTCGGACGAACGCGATCGGCGACGCCCTTCTCGACCGGCTGCGCCTCGACGCCGGCCGTGTCGCGGCGCTCGCGGCAGCCGTCCGCGACGTCGCCGTCCTGCCCGACCCGGTCGGGCGGGTCCTCGATCGCCGTACCCTTCCCAACGGGCTCGCACTCGAGAAGGTCGCCGTGCCGTTCGGTGTCGTCGGTTCGATCTACGAGGCACGCCCCAACGTCACGGTCGACATCGCCGCTCTCGCCCTGCGATCGGGCAACGCGGTGGTGCTCCGGGGCGGCTCCGCCGCGCAGAGCTCCAACGCGGCACTCGTGACGGTCATGCGCGGGGCACTTGCCTCGCAAGGTGTCTCGCCCGAGGCGGTGCAGACCGTCGACGACTTCGGCCGTGACGGTGCCCGCGCTCTCATGAATGCCCGCGGTCTCGTCGACGTCCTCGTCCCGCGGGGGAGCGCGTCGCTCATCGAGACGGTCGTCACCGAGTCGACCGTCCCCGTCATCGAGACGGGCGCGGGCGTCGTCCACGTCTACCTCGATGAGACGGCGCGCGCGGACTGGGCGCGCGAGATCGTCCTGAACGCCAAGACCCAGCGACCGAGCGTCTGCAACGCCGTCGAGACGGTCCTGGTGCACCGCGCGGCGGCCGACCGTCTGCTGCCCGAACTGCTGGTCTCGCTCGCCGAGGCGGGCGTCAGCGTGCACGGCGACCCGACCGTCGCGGGGTACGACCCGCGCGTCGTCGCGGCCACCGACGCCGACTGGGCGGCCGAGTACCTCAGCCTCGATCTGGCTGTGCGGGTGGTCGACGACCTCGACGCCGCCCTCGACCACATCCGGCGTTACTCGACGCACCACACCGAGTCGATCATCACCGACGACGACACCGCGGCGCAGCGCTTCCTGGCCGAGGTCGACTCGGCGGTCGTGCTCGTCAACGCGTCGACCCGCTTCACCGACGGCGGCGAGTTCGGTTTCGGCGCCGAGGTCGGCATCTCCACTCAGAAACTTCACGCGCGCGGCCCGATGGGTCTCGCCGAGCTCACGAGCACGAAGTGGCTCGGGCGCGGCGACGGACAGGTCCGCGTCTAACCGCCTAAAATGGCACTGCGCGCCGCGCAGACACCCGAAACGGAGCACTGATGACTTTCGCCTCACTTCTCGCCCACGCCGCCGAAGAGGCCGGTCACCACGGCGGCAACGTGCAGGCCCAGACCTTCTGGATCGGCGCCCTCGCCTTCGTGGTGTTCGTGTCGCTCAGCCTCGTCACGCTGTCGTACCGCAACGTCTCGAACCGTCACGCGCACAAGGCCGAGGCCTACACGAAGAAGCACGGGACGCCGACGCCCGAGGCGCACGGCCACTGAGGCCCACCGTATGTCGGTGACGCGAGCCCCTCGCATCGGGGTCATGGGTGGGACGTTCGATCCCATCCATCACGGTCACCTGGTGGCGGCGAGCGAGGTCGCGCAGTCCTTCGACCTCGACGAGGTCGTCTTCGTGCCCACGGGCCGCCCGTGGCAGAAGGACGAGGTCACGGCGAGCGAACACCGTTACCTCATGACGGTGATCGCGACCGCCTCGAACCCGCAGTTCACCGTGAGCCGGGTCGACATCGATCGCGACGGCCCGACGTACACCATCGACACGCTGCGTGATCTGAAGAGCCAACGCCCCGGCGCCGACCTGTTCTTCATCACCGGAGCCGACGCGGTCGCGCAGATCCTCAGCTGGCGCAATCACCAGGAACTGTGGGACCTCGCGCACTTCGTCGCCGTCTCCCGCCCGGGGCACGTTCTGACGACCGAGGGACTCCCGACCGAAGATGTGAGTCAGCTCGAGATCCCGGCCCTGTCGATCTCATCCACAGACTGCCGCGCCCGTGTGCGCCGAGGACACCCGGTGTGGTACCTCGTGCCCGACGGTGTCGTGCAGTACATCGCGAAGCACCACCTCTACCGGAGTAACGCATGAGCACTTCCGAGAACAATGGAACCCCGCCGCTGACGCGGCGCCAGCTGCGCGAGATCCGCAACACCGGCGCGACGCCGATCATCCCGACGCCGCCGGTCGAGCCCGCCGTCGAGGCGGCGCCCGAGCCCGCGGTCGCGAACGAGCCCGCGGTCGCGAACGAGCCCGCGGTCGCGAACGAGCCCGCGATCGCCGACGACTCGCCGGTCGCGCACGACGAGCGCACCGCAGATGGACATCCCGCGACGCCCGACGAGCCCACGTCGCACGACGACAGCGCGACGCCGGAGTCGCCGGTGGAGCCCGACGCTCCCGTCTCCTCGACGCAGCCCGCGCAGCCCGCGCAGCCCGTGACGACGCCGGAACCTGCCGTGATCGGCCTTCCGTCGTCGGCGGTCGACGACAATTCGGCGTACGCACCGACCGGACTCACCCGGCGTCAGGTGCGCGCGCAGGAGAAGATCCGAACGGCGTCGGTGCCGGTCATCTCGCCCGACCTCACCCCGGCCGTCCCCGGCCAGAGCGCGCCCACCGGAGACCTTCCGGCGATCTTCCGCCCGGCCGTCGCCGAGGAGCCGGAGACCACCGAGCCCGTCCCCGCTCCGCCGGTCTCGTCGACGGTGAACCCCGAGCTCGGATCCGATCTCCTCAACGGTGCGACGCCGGACATCTCGTTGCCGCCCTCTTTCGATCAGCTGATCGCGCGTAGCGGTGCCGCGACGGGGTCGGTCTCGACCCCGAACGCGCTGATCCTCTCGGACGCCCCCGTCGGCGGGCCGCTGGTCGCTCCGGTGACGGCGACGGGCGAGGTCATGATCACGGGAACGTTCGAACTTCCCCAGGGCTTGGGGTCCGTCGGCCACGCCCCCGGCACCACCGACGGCCGCGAAGCAGACGCCGTCCTCCTCGACGGAGAGCTGCCGGCCGCGTCGTCGCCCACACCGATCGCCGCCAGCGCGGCGATCAGCACCGTCAAGCAGCCGGGCGACATCATCCGCCCACCCGCGCCGGAGAAGGGCAGCAAGCTCGTCATCGGCCTCATCATCACCACAGGCGCTCTGGCGATCGCCGTGGCGGTGGCTCTCGCCATCGCCGTCACGACAGGAGTATTCGGATGACCGCGACCCAGAACGGCCGCGAGATGGCACAGATCGCCGCTCTCGCCGCCGACAGCAAGTCGGGCGAAGACCTCGTCGCCCTGGACGTTTCGGAGCCCCTGCCGCTCGTCGACATCTTCCTGCTCGTGACGGGCCGCAACGAGCGCAACGTCGCGGCGATCGCCGACGAGATCGAAGAGAAGCTCCTCGAGGCGGGTCACAAGCGTCTTCGGCGCGAGGGTCGCCAGGAGTCACGCTGGGTGCTGCTCGATTTCGGCGACCTCGTCGTGCATGTCTTCCACGAGGAGGAGCGCGTGTACTACGGCCTCGAGCGCCTCTGGAAGGACTGCCCGGTCATTCCGCTCGAGCTCCCGAGCCCGGCCACGGCGGACTGACCCGCGCCCACACGGCGATGCCCCCGCGCTTCTCGGCGCGGGGGCATCGCCGTTTCATCGTCAGGATCGCCCCTCGCATTCGTGGGCGATCGCGACGTCATCCGTATCGCTGGCGGTACCGGCGCTCGGCTGCCGGGTGCAGAGCGAGGGGGAGGGTGTCGATGAGACTCGCCGGGGTCAGGTACTGGATGCCGAGGGCGCCAGGAGGCACGAGAGCGGCGGCGTCGTCGATCAGCACGTCGACGAGCCGCTCGACCACGAGGTCATCGAGATCCGCACGAGCGACGAGAAGATTCGCCACCCCGATCGCCGGGACGGGTGCCGACGCACCGTAGACTCCCGCCGGGATCATCGTCGAGACGTAGGCATCGGGGGAGCGGCGACGCAGCTCGGGCAGCACCGCGGTGATGTCGAGGACGGCGATCGGCGTTCGCTCCGCCAGGTCGGCGATCTGGGGCGTCGGGATTCCCCCCGACCAGAAGAGGGCGTCGATGCGACCCTGTTCGAGGTCGGCCACGGCATCCCGGAAAGATCTCTCGACGGTGACAGGCCCCCGATCACCCGGGCCGAGGCCCGCGGCATCCAGAACCCGACGCGCCGTCGCGGCGGCTCCTGATCCGGGGGCGCCGAGCGAGACGACGCGTCCGGCGAGCTCCGGGAGCGAGCGGGGGCCGTCGTCTGCGCGGACCACGCACTGGAGGTAGTTCTGGTAGACGCGTCCGATCGCGACGAAGGCATCATGTCCGGGAGCCTCCGCGGCGGCATCCGCCAGCGCCAGCGCGAGGTCGATCTCCTGATCGCCGAGCAGGGCGAGGTTCTCGACGCTCCCCTGCGTGGCGAGCGCGGTGATCCCCACCTCGGCCCCGGCTGCCTCCCTCAGCAGCTCCCCGAACTGGAGGTAACTACCGCCCGCTTCACCGCAGCCGAGCCTGACGACCGGGATACCCGTCGGGGCGCAGCCGGCGAGAGCGATCGCGCCGAGTGCGGCGCCGGCCCAGAGGAAGCCGCGCCGGCTGACCTCCGTCACGTCCGCCTCCAGACCAGGCGCACCGACAGACCGCCGAGCGGGGAACGCGCGAGTTCCATCCGCCCGCCGGCGGCTCGCAGAAGCTGCACCACGATCGCGAGGCCCAGCCCGGTACCGGTGCGCGAAGAGTCCCGTCCTGCACGCCAGAACCGCGTGCCCATGCGGGACAGATCGTCATCGTCGAGATGCTCGCCGGAGTCTTCGACCGTCAGCACGGGACCTTCGGTCTCGGCGACGAGCGCCACGCGCACGTGCGACCCCGGTCCCGCGTACTTCGAGGCGTTGTCGAGGAGGACGTCGAGCATCTCGTCGAGGTCGGCACGCCCGCAGGGCACCGTCACCTCGGCGCCGGACACGACCTCGAGTCGCACGCCCGCCTTCCGCAGAAGCTCGCGGTGCCGCTCGACCAGGTCCGCGGCCGTGACGACGCACTCGCGCTCCGCACCCTCAGCACGGCCCACGTCGTGGCCCTGCGTCTGCGCCGATGCACGGTGCTCCGCGTTCGCGAGGGTAAGCATTCGCTCGACCGTGTGCTCGAGACGGTCGAGGTCCTCGTCGACGGCGACAAGGTCGTCACCTGCCTCCCCGTCGCGGGGGAGACCGTCGACGCGGAGACGGATCGCCGCGAGGGGCGTCCGCAGTTGGTGGGAGGCATCGGCCACGAACCCCCGCTGCTGCTCGAGGCTGTTCTCGACCTCGTGCGCCATGGCCGCGAACGCGCGGCTGAGTCTGCGGAGCTCGGGCGGACCCGAGGGGCGAAGCGGCGCGGGATCGCGATGAGCGGTGACGTCGGCGACCGCGGTGTCGAGAGCGCGGACGGGGCGGAGGATCCAGCGCGTCCAGAGCAGCGAGGCCACCATCAGGGTGCCGAGCAGGACGACCCCGATGACCGCGACGATCGCCCACGCCTGCGCGACATCGCGTTGGGCGCCGCGGAGATCGACCGAGAGCACCACCACCCCCGTCGAGAGGTCGCCCGCGGCGATGACAGGCACGGCGACGAGAGCGGATGAGGGTCCCCACGGAGTGACGCGCGGCAGGGTCAGCTGCGGGATCGCGCGTGACGCGGCCGTCGCGACAGCGTCGACCTGATCGTCGCGCGTGAGCGATCCCGCCGAGGCGACGACCTCTCCGCTCTCGTCGAGGACGAGCACGGATTCGGTGTACACGGCGTGAAAGCGCTGCAGGTACGTTTCGAGGCTCTCGGCGTCGCCCTGCACGAGGGCGGTGCGGGCGCGCTGCACGACCTGGTCGAGCGCGGCGGTGCGCTGCAACGCGAGCTGCTGCGTCCGCGAGTCGGCGATGGACTGGGCCGTCGGGATCAACACCGCGATCACGGCGATGAGCCCGAAGACGAGCAAGGGGAGGAGGACGCGCAGCTTCACCCGGCATCCTCGAGTCGGTAGCCGACCCCGCGGATGGTCGTGATCGTGACCTCGGGAACCTTCTGTCGAACCTGACCGAGGTGCACGTCGAACGATCGCGACGACGTCGAGTACCCGTCGCCCCACACCTCATCGAGGATCTGCGGGCGTGTCACCACCTGCCCCGCCCGCCGGGCGAGCGCGAACAGGATGCCGAACTCGTTCGGTGTGAGAGCGACGTCGCGGTCTCCCGCGCGGACCGTACGGGCGTCGACATCGATGTCGATCGACCCCGCTCGCACGCGGGTGGGTTCCTCCGCGGGCCTGTAGCGCCGAGTGACCGCGAGCAGACGCGCGAGCAGCTCGTGCAGGCGAACGGGCTTCACGAGGTAGTCGTCGGCGCCGAGAGCGAGAGCCCGCACCGTGGAACGCTCGTCGCCGCGTGCCGTGACGACGATGACGGGGACCTCGCTCACGGCGCGCAACGCGCGGAGGACGTCGAGCCCGTCCATGTCCTCGAGCCCCAGGTCGAGGAGCACGACCTGTGCGTCGCGGTGCCGAAGCAGCACGTCGCTGCCACGCGCGACCCGGGTGCACGTGTGCCCCGCTCGTTGCAGCGCGGCGACGAGAGCGGCGGCGACGGAGCCGTCATCCTCGGCGACGAGTATGTGCATGGGGTTCATCGTAGGCATCGCCGGCGCGAGAGGAACGCAGGGCGGACACCGAATGTAAGGCCGGTGTAAGGATCTCGATCACGCTGGGCGCGAGCGACCACGATGTCGGATACGCCTCGTCGTCGCCGCCGAGCACCGGACCCTCGGCCGACGGCCCACGAGGCGGCGTTCCGTCCCTCGACCGATCGGATTCCCATGTCAACGACGACATCCGCCCCCGCGGCGACCACCACGACGATCCCCACGAGTCTTCGACGCTCGATCTCGAACACGCTGAAGGGCTCAGCCGGGAACCTCGTGGAGTGGTACGACGTCTACGTCTACTCCGTCTTCGCGGTGTATTTCGAATCGCAGTTCTTCAGCGCCGACGACAAGAACTCCACGATCTACGTGTGGGCGATCTTCGCCGTCACGTTCCTCATGCGGCCGATCGGCTCGTGGTTCTTCGGTCGATTCGCCGACCGCTACGGACGGCGGCTGTCGCTCACGGTCTCCGTCTCGCTGATGGCGTTCTGCTCCCTGGTGATCGCGTTCGCGCCGACGGCGGAGATGATCGGCGTGGGCGCCGTGGTGATCCTCGTCTTCGCGCGTCTCGTGCAGGGTTTCGCCACGGGCGGCGAGTACGGGACCAGCGCCACGTACATGTCCGAGGCGGCGATGCCCGGCCGTCGTGGCTTCCTGTCGTCGTTCCACTACGTCACCCTCGTCGGCGGTCACGTGCTGGCGCAGACGACGCTCCTCATCATGGTGCTCACCCTCGACGAGGATGCGATCTCGGCGTGGGGCTGGCGCGTCGCCTTCGCCATCGGCGGCGTCGCCGCGGTCGCGGTCTTCTGGATGCGGCGCACGATGGACGAGTCGCTCGAGAAGAGCGTGATCGAGAACACCAAGTCGGGCAAGACCAAGGAGTCGGGTTCGCTCCGCGACCTCTTCGTGAACAACTGGCGCCCGCTGCTGCTCTGCTTCGCGGTGACCGCCGGCGGCACCGTCGCGTTCTACACGTACTCGGTGACGGGACCGAACATCGTCAAGACGGCGTTCTCGGGCGGCGACGTCATCGCCGGGACCATCATCAACCTCGTCGCCCTCACCGCGCTCATGCTCATGCAGCCTCTCGGCGGCTGGCTCAGCGACAAGGTGGGACGCAAGACGCTGCTGGTCTTCTTCGGCGTCGGGGGAGTGCTGTACACGTGGTTCCTCATCACGATGCTGCCGCAGCAGACGAACGAGTTCACGGCCTTCGCGATCCTCTTCGGCGGCTTCGTGATCCTCACCGGCTACACCTCGATCAACGCCCTCGTGAAGGCTCAGCTCTTCCCGACGCACGTGCGCGCCCTCGGCGTCGGTCTCGGTTACGCCCTCGCCAACTCGTTGTTCGGCGGTACGGCGCCGCTGCTCTACGCGGGCGCCCAGAGCACCGCGCAGGTGCCGCTGTTCATCGTGTACGTGACGGTCATCATCGCTGCCTCGCTGGCGGTGTACATCTTCGCGCTGCGCAACAAGGCACCGAACTGGCTCGACGACGAGGTGCTGATGCGGGACGCGCGAGAGGCGCGGAGCCGGGAATCGGTCGCATCGCGCTGACCCGAACGGATCCGGATGCCGAGGCTCACGGCATCCGGATCCCCATCTGCCCCGTCACGGCGGTGCCCCGGGTGCTCGTGCCCGACGCGTCGAGAAGGAGCCCCACGGTGCGAGCGGGCCACCGACGCGCGACGGCGATCCGATCGAACACCGCGATCCCACAGTCCGACGGAACGAAAAAAGCCCCCGCCGAGGCGGAGGCTTTCTCTGGGTGGACCTGAGGGGACTCGAACCCCTGACCCCCTGCATGCCATGCAGGTGCGCTACCAGCTGCGCCACAGGCCCGTTTTTTGTTTTCTGCCCCGTTTGAGGCAACTCCATGAGCTTACTACACGCGATCGAGTGGCAAGAAATCGGCGCCGCCGGGCGTGTCGTCGGTGGCTCCGACGGACGTCAGCACAGCGCGTCGCAGACCCTGCGCACGGTCGCTCAGGGCGCGCTGACGGGCAACGTACTGCGCCTTACCCTCCGCCGTCTCGATGGCGACGGGGGAGTACCCCCAGTCGCGGAGGTCGTACGGGGATGCCTCCATGTCGAGCGTCCGGATGTCGCGCGCCAGTTCGAAAGCGTCGAGGAGGAGGCGACCGGGAACGAGGGGGCCGAGCTTCACGGCCCACTTGTACACGTCCATTCCCGCGTGCAGACAGCCGGGCTGTTCGCGATCCGTCTGGGTCTCGCGCGACAGTGGCTCGCGGTTGCGCGGCACGGCGTCGGGCGTGAAGAAGCGGAAGGCGTCGAAGTGGCTGCAGCGGAGGTCGTGCGCGTCGACGACGGCATCCGTCCCGTCCCTCCCCAGTCGCAACGGGACGTCGTGGCGCACCTCGTCGACGCGGTACGCCATCGCCCACTCGTGAAGGCCGAAGCAGCCGAACTGCGCGGGCCGGTGCAGCGTCGCGCGGAGGAGGTTCACGATGCCGCGGTACAGCGATCCGCGCTCGGTCCGGAAGGCCTCGGCATCCACCCGCACCCCGCTGCCCTCGCGGCGGTACCAGCGCCAGCCGGCGCGCTCGTCGGCGTCGTCGAGCACCACCCCAGGGCCCGGGTGCCACCGCCGGAGGATCGCCGGCTTGTACGAGTAGTAGGTGAAGAGGAAGTCCTCGACGGGATGCTTCTGCGCGCGGCTCGCCCGCGCGCGGTGCTCCGCCGTCAGGGCATCGGCGCGAGCCGCGTGCGCCTCGGCCTCCGCCGTCCATTCGTCACGACCGAGGACCGTGTCGACGAGCAGCGCGGTCATTCGACCGGCTCGATGAGGGCGGCGGAGTCGTTGCGAACGTTGCCCACGGCCGGCGACACGACATGGTCGTCGAGCGTCTCGGCGACGTCGGGGGCCGCGTCGATCGCCGCGTCGAGGATGTCGCCCACGTTCTCGGTCGTCGGGTCGAGCCACGCGTCGGCGAAGTCGGGGTCCATGAACAGGGGCATCCGGTCGTGGATCGAGCCCAGTCGGCCGATCGAGTCGCGGGTGAGGATCGTGCAGCTGAGCACCCACCGAGCCGGATCGTCGTCGGCACGCGCGGGGTCTTTCCACCACTCGTAGAGGCCCGCGAAGAAGAGGGGCGAACCGTCGGCGGGGTGGATGTAGTGCGGCGTCTTGCCCTCGTCGGTCGTCTTCCACTCGTAGTACCCGGATGCCGGGATCACTGCGCGCCTCTTGATGAGGGCGTTGCGGAACATCGGCTTGTCTTCGATCTCTTCGGATCGCGCGTTGAAAGCGCGGGCGCCGATCTTGACGTCTTTTGCCCACCCGGGGACGAGTCCCCACCGCGCGACCTCCAGCCGACGTACCGGGGGCTCGGTCTTCACCGAGTCGAGCACGATCGCCACCGACGACGTCGGCGCGATGTTGTAGGAGGGCGGAGGCAGTTCATCGCCCTCGACATCTACGCGCAGGACACCCACCAGCTCCGACGCCACATTGGCCACGACGAATCGACCGCACATGCTTCCACCGTACGCGCCCCCTCCGACATCGGGCCGGGCGCATGGCATCCGCGATCAGCCATCCGCCGTCAGGCGTCCGCCGTCACGCGTCCGACGCGATGACTCCGGTGCTCTCGAGCCGGTCGAGCAGGGCAGCCCCGTCCGACCCCGTGACCCAGGGCACTTCGGATGCCGAGTGGTCGTCGACGACCGTCCGTCCACCGGCGAGCACGGCTTCAGCGGGAAGGAGCCGACGGATCGCCACGGCGGCGACGTTCTGCGGATGGTCGATCGCGAACTGCGTGTAGATCGCGTCGTCGTGCTGACCGTCGTCACCCACCAGCAGCCACTTGACGCGGGGAAACTCGCTCGCGAGTCGGCGGAGGTTCTGCTCTTTGTGATCGCGGCCGCTGCGGAACCAGCGGTCGTGCGTCGGCCCCCAATCGGTCAGCAGGAACGACCCCGCGGGGAACAGGTGTCGGCGCATGAAGCGCGTGAGCGTCGGGGCGACGTTCCAGGCTCCGGTGGAGAGATAGATCACGGGGGTGCCGGGGTGCTCGCGCGTGAGCCGCTCCAGCATCACGGCCATGCCCGGTACGGGCTGGCGCGCGTGCTCGTCGAGCACGAACGAGTTCCAGGCGGCGAGGAGCGGGCGGGGGAGCGCCGTGACCATGACCGTGTCGTCGATGTCGCTCACGACGCCGAACCGCACGTCGGAGCCGACGATGAAGACGCGGGTCTCGGCGGGCTGGCTCCCCTCCACCGACATCGTGATGGTCTGCCATCCCGGCGCGAGCGTCGCGGGCAGCCGCGCGTCGATGACCCCGCCGCGGTCGGCCGACACCTCGTGCGTGACGCCGTCGATGACGACGCTGACTCTCGCCATGCCCACCGGGACGGCCGCGAAGCTACGCCAGCCCCGGAGGCTCGCGAACTCGCCCGTCGACGTGCGCTTGAGGGGAGGAGCGATGAGCACGCGGCCCAGGACGCGGATCCATTCCTCGGTGCCGTACCCCGGAAAGCCGGTGACGGCGGGACGCAGTCCGCGCGCGCGGGCGCGCTTCTCGCGCCACCGATGGAAGCGGCGCTCCAGTCGGGCGAACCAGAGCACTTTGGCGCGGGGGGAACGAGGCATCCGCCTCAGTCTTTCACGTCACCGTCCACCGGTTCGAGGGGGTGCACATCGTCGGCGAGATGACGACGCTCGATCCGCTCGATGACCTTCTTGCCCACGAACACCAGCACGAGGAACACGACGAGGATGCCGACGAAGACATAGCCGGCGTAATGGATGCGGTCCGCGAGCTCGCGATACGTGCCCGCCGCCGTCGCCGCGACAGAGATGTAGAGAGCCGACCAGATCGCACACGCCGGGGCCGTCCACGCGAGGAAACGTCGGTAGCTGTACCCGCTCATCCCGACGGTCAGGGGGACGAGGGAGTGCAGCACCGGGAGGAACCGCGAGAGGAAGATCGCCGGCCCGCCCCGCCGCCGCAGGTAGCGATCCGCGCGCTCCCAGTTGCGTTCACCGAGCTTCTGGCCGAGCTTCGACGCGCGGATGCGCGGGCCGAAATAACGGCCGAGCCAGAACCCGCCGCTCTCGCCGAGCAGAGCGCCGACGACCACGGCCGAGGCGAGGATGACGCCCTCGAGAGGTGAGGCGATCGCCGTCCCGGCGACGATGACCATCGTGTCTCCGGGCACGATCAAACCGACCAGCACGCTCGTCTCGAGCATGACCGCGACACCGGCGAGAATCGTGCGCAGCACGGGGTCGACGTTCTGCACGACGTCGAGCAACCACGTGAGGATCTCGTTCACCTCCGTCAGCTTAGAGGCGACGCCGAGGCCTAGCCTGGGAGCGTGCCGCGTTCCGCCCCTCCGCTCGCCCTCCCGTGCTGGATGGACCCGGAGACGGTCTTCACGAGCCTCTGGGCCGCCGAACCCGCGGCGTTCTGGCTCGACGGCGGTGTGGATGCCGAGACCGGCTGGAGCTGGATGGGGGCGGGGCACCGGGAGAGCGCGAACGACCCCCTTCACGTCATCGCGTCGAACGATTCCCGCGGCGCATTTCACGGCGGATGGGTCGGCTGGATCCCGTACGACGGCGACCCCGCGTGGATCCGCGTCGACGCCGCGCTCGCGTTCGATCACGAGAAGCGGCGCGTGTGGGCGGTCGGGACGGATGCCAAGGCCCTGGCCGACCTCGCCGAGCGGGCGCTCGCCGTCGGGCCGGTCGCTGCCGTGGCTCCCGCGGAACCGCGAGGGGTGGCATCCGGTCGCCATGAAGCCGACGAGTACGCCGGACTCATCGGGGTGTGCCGCGAGCACATCCGCGAGGGGGACGCCTATCAGCTGTGTCTCACGACCCGATTCACCGTTCCGGGCCGATTTCTCGCCCTCGATGTGTTCCGGCGCCTCCGCGCGACGTCGTCGTCGCACCACGGCGGCTTCGTGCGGATCGGCGACACCGCCCTCGTGAGCGCGTCACCCGAGCGCTTCCTCGAGGTGCGCGGAGGGGCCGTGCACACGCACCCCATCAAGGGCACGCGCCCGCGCGCCACCGATCCCGTCGTCGACGAAGCGCTCGCTGCGGAGCTGCGGACGGATGCCAAAGAGCAGGCCGAGAACGTCATGATCGTCGATCTGATGCGCAACGACCTCTCGCGCGTCTGCGTGCCGTCGAGCGTCGGGGTCGACCGGCTGCTCGAGGTCGAGTCGTATCCGCACGTGCATCAGCTCGTCAGCGAGGTCTCGGGGCGGCTGCGTCCCGGAACGACGCTCGGTGCGCTCCTCGATGCCGCCTTCCCCGCCGGCAGCATGACCGGTGCACCGAAGGCCTCGGCGATGACGATCCTCGAGCGCCTCGAGGGCGCGCCCCGGGGCATCTACTCCGGGACGTTCGGATGGATCGGAGACGACGGGTCCGCGGATCTCGCGATGGTCATCCGCAGCATCGTCGTCGAGGCGGATGCCGCCCACGTCGGCGCCGGCGGAGGCATCACGTGGCGCTCGGTCGCGGCATCCGAAGTGGCCGAGGTGGGAATCAAGGCGCGCGCCCCGCTCGCCGCGCTCGGCGCCCAGGTGCCGCCGGGATGGTGACGGGCCGGGTCCGATAACCTGGACGCTGGCCCTCGGGCCTCCCGACCTCACGATTGGCTTCACCCGTGTCTGAGAACACCACACCCGTGCCCGGCGAGGGCGCCTTCGACGCCCACGCGATCCAGGCGAAGTGGCAGCGCGCGTGGGCGGACAAGGATCCGTTCCGCGCCGGTGGCGACGACGACAAGCGCCCACGCAAGTACGTGCTCGCGATGTTCCCGTACCCCTCCGGCGACCTCCACATGGGGCACGCCGAGAACTACCTCTACTCCGACATCGTGGCGCGATTCTGGCGCCACCGCGGCTACAACGTGCTCAACCCCATCGGCTGGGACTCGTTCGGCCTGCCCGCCGAGAACGCCGCCATCAAACGCGGGGCCGACCCCGTCGAGTGGACGTACGCGAACATCGCGCAGCAGAAGGAGAGCCTGAAGGACTACGGCGTCTCGTTCGACTGGAGCCGCGTGCTGCACACGAGCGACCCCGAGTACTACCGCTGGAACCAGTGGCTGTTCCAGAAGCTGTACGAGAAGGGCCTCGCGTACCGCAAGGACGCGCTGGTCAACTGGGACCCGGTGGATCAGACCGTGCTCGCGAACGAGCAGGTGCTGCCCGACGGCACCTCCGAGCGCAGCGGCGCCGTCGTGGTGAAGAAGAAGCTGACGCAGTGGTTCCTGCGCATCACCGACTACGCCGACCGCCTGCTCGACGACCTGAACCAGCTCGAGGGCTTCTGGCCGAGCAAGGTGATCCAGATGCAGCGCAACTGGATCGGCCGCTCCGTCGGTGCCGACATCACCTTCGAGATCGAGGGTCGTGACGAGAAGATCACTGTCTTCTCGACCCGCCCCGACACGCTGCACGGCGCGACCTTCTTCGTCGTGGCGCCCGAGTCCGACCTCGCGGCCGAACTCGCGGCATCCGCGGATCAGGGCGTGCGCGAGACGTTCGAGGCGTACCTCACCCAGGTGCAGCGCGCGACCGACATCGAGCGTCAGGCGACCGACCGTCCGAAGACCGGCGTCTTCCTCGGTCACTACGCGATCAACCCGATCAACGGCGAGAAGCTGCCGATCTGGGCCGCCGACTACGTGCTGGCCGACTACGGTCACGGCGCGGTCATGGCCGTACCCGCGCACGACCAGCGCGACCTCGACTTCGCCCGCGCCTTCGATCTGCCCGTCAAGGTCGTCGTGGACACGAATGCCCCGGTCACCGGCGCGATCCCCGTGATCGAACTCGACGACGAGGGGGTGCCGATCGACCCGCTCGGCGACATCGAAGAGACCGATCCCGTCAAGACCGGGATCGCGCTCACCGGTGACGGCCGCATGATCAACTCCGGTTCTCTGAACGGGCTGTCGAAGCGCAACGCGATCGCCCGCGTCATCGAGGAGCTCGAGGCCAAGGGCGTCGGCCGCGCCGCCAAGACCTATCGCCTGCGTGACTGGCTGATCTCACGTCAGCGCTACTGGGGCACGCCCATCCCGATGCTGCACGGAGAGGACGGTTCGATCACGCCCGTGCCCGCCGATCAGCTGCCGGTCGTCCTGCCGTCGGTGGAGGGGCTCGACCTCAAGCCCAAGGGCACCTCGCCGCTGGGCGCTGCCACCGAGTGGGTGCAGGTGACCGACCCCGAGACGGGCCAGACGCTGCTGCGCGACCCCGACACGATGGACACGTTCGTCGACAGCTCCTGGTACTACCTGCGGTTCCTGTCGCCGGGCGACGAGACGCAGCCCTTCTCGGGTCGCGAGGCGTCGAAGTGGGGCCCGGTCGATTTCTACATCGGCGGTGTCGAGCACGCGATCCTGCACCTGCTGTACGCGCGATTCATCACCAAGGCGCTGTTCGACATGGGCCTGGTGGAGTTCACCGAGCCGTTCTCGAGCCTCATCAACCAGGGCATGGTCATCCTCGACGGCGCCAAGATGTCGAAGAGCAAGGGCAACCTGGTGCTCTTCCAGGAGGAGCTCGACGCCCACGGCGCCGACGCCCTGCGCGTGGCGCTGGCCTTCGCCGGTCCCGTGGAGGACGACAAGGACTGGAATGACGTCTCGACCACGGGAGCAGCGAAGTTCCTCGCCCGCGCGCTGCGCATCGCGCACGACGTCGACAGCGAGAAGGACGTCGTGTGGGCCGAGGGCGACCAGGCCCTGCGCCGCGTGACGCACCGCCTGCTGGCGGAAGCGCCCAACCTCATCGAGCAGACGAAGTTCAACGTCGTCGTCGCGCGCCTGATGGAACTGGTCAACGCGACCCGCAAGGCGATCGACGGCTCCGCCGGCACGAGCGACCCCGCCGTGCGAGAGGCCGCCGAGGTCATCGCGATGACCCTCGACCTCTTCGCCCCGCACACCGCGGAAGAGATGTGGCAGACGCTCGGCTACGACGGCTTCGTTGGCCTGGTCACCTGGCGCCAGGCCGACCCGACGCTGCTCGTCGAAGACAGCGTCACCGCCGTGGTGCAGATCGACGGCAAGGTGCGCGGCACCCTTGAGGTCTCAGCCAAGATCGGCGCCGACGAGCTGGAGAAGCTCGCGCGAGCGGACGAGAAGGTCCGCCGCGCCCTCGGTGAGCGCGAGATCGTGCGCGCGGTCGTGCGGCCGCCGAAGGTGGTCAGCTTCTCGACGAAGTAGGACCCGCGGATGCCGCGTCCCGAGCGCTCAGCAGAGCGGGAGGGGCGGGGCATCCGGCGTATCAGGCGCGGGAATAGACCGAGCCGTCGGCCGTACGCACGAGAAGACCGTGGTCGACGAAAGCGCGGCGAAGGCCGGCGACGTCGTCCGTCACCCCGGCGAGCCGCGCGTTGATCTCGGCCTCGGAGACGGTGTCGCCGGGCGCGAGCACGCGGGTCGCGAGATGCTCCAGGAGCGCTTGCCGGTCGGTCGCTCGCGCGGGCATGCCGACGACGCGGCCGTCCTCCAAGAAGCGATCCACGCCCTCGCGCCGAGCGGGGGCCACTCGCGGATGCCAGGGCCCGGGCGAACACGTCCGGGACGGCGACGAGCCCCTCTGCGGTGGCGGAGACGAGCCCCGCCGCCGTGAGCGACTCGGTGATGCGCTGCGCCTTCTTCGGGGGGATCGTGGCGAGGGCCTCGTCGATCGGCTGAGCGAGGACGATGCGGGCATAGATCTCGCGCGCGCGGTCATCGGCGAGAGCGGCGAGGATCGCGCGCCAGGCGTTCTGATGCATGGGATCGAGTCTCCTCGTGGAACGACGACCCGTGAAATCCCTGCGCCGTATTCCACCCCCGGTTGGTAGAGCGCCCCTCCACCCGAAACGTAGCGTCGGGACCAAGCTGCACAACCGACGGAAAGGCGGCGGGCGTCATGACCCTTTCGGTGAAGAACCTCAGCAAGCGATACGGGAAGACCTTCGCGGTGAAGAACGTCTCGTTCGAGATCGCGCCCGGAAAGGTCACCGGATTCCTCGGGCCCAACGGCGCGGGGAAGTCGACGACCCTGCGCTCGATCGTCGGTCTGGACTTCCCGACGTCCGGGGAGGCGTTGATCGACGGCCGGAGGTACGCGGAGCTGAAGGCGCCTTTGCACGAGGTCGGCACTCTGCTCGATGCGAAGGCCGCGCACCGCTCACGGCGCGCCGTCGACCACCTTCGATGGATCGCGGCCACCCACGGCATCCGGCGGGCACGGATCGACGAAGTGCTCGACATCGCGGGGCTCACGACGGTCGCGCGCAAGCGGGTCGGGGGGTTCTCGCTGGGAATGGCCCAGCGGCTCGGTATCGCCGCCGCGCTCCTCGGCGACCCCCACACGCTGATCCTCGACGAGCCGGTCAACGGTCTCGATCCGGACGGCGTGACATGGATCCGCGAGCTGCTTCGTGGTTTCGCCGCGGAGGGACGCACGGTCTTCCTCTCCTCGCACCTCCTGGGGGAGCTCTCGCTCATCGCGGAACACATCGTCGTCATCGGGCAGGGCCGGATCATCGCCGACGCCCCCTTGACCGCGCTCATCCAGACATCTCCCACCGTCCGCGTCCGCACGGCGGAGGCGGCACGGCTCGCGGAGCTCGTGGCGGGACCCGGCGTCGCAGCGACGATGCCCGCGCCGGACCGGCTCGAGATCGACGGGCTCCCCGTCGAGCAGATCGCCGAGATCGCCGCGCGCGAACGGATCGTGGTCTACGAGATGGGACAGCTCACGAGGACGCTGGAGGATGCATACAACGACCTCACCCGCGGAGCCGTCGAGTACGCGCCGCAGCAGGCGGGGGAGCCGCACCGTGTCTGAGACGGCGACCATGACCAGCGCGAAGCGCGCGACCTGGGTAGCCCCGGTCACGTTCCCTCGCGTCCTCCGCGCGGAGGCGATCAAGCTGGCCACGCTGCCGAGCTTCGTCTGGGCCTTCGTGATGGCCTACGCGGTCCTGGGCGGGTTCGGCATCCTCACGGCTCTCGCGCGGATCCTGCAGCGGGACGCCGCGACGCCGACCATTTCGGCGGGAGCGGGAACAGCGCTGACCGGTATTCAGGGCGCGCAACTGGTCATCGTCCTCGTCGCCGCGGTCTTCGCGACCACCGAATTCGCGCACCAGACCGTGCAGCCCAGCTACCTGGCGGAACCTCGCCGGCTGCGTGTCCTGGCGAGCAAGGCCGTCCTCGTGGGCGCCCTCTCACTCGTGGTCGGCTCAGCGGGGGCGACGACGGCATTGCTCGCGGCAGCAGCGGTGGCGCGCAGCGCGGGGCTTCCCTTCGAGATCACGGGCACCTACGCGGCCCAGCTGATCGCGGGGGCGGCGATCTATCTGGCCGCGATCGGTGTGACGGGACTCGCGATCGGTGCGCTGCTGCGCAGCACCGTGGGGGCGATCATCGCCGGCCTCGTCCTGCTCAACGTCTTGCCGCTGCTGGTCGGTGCGGCGCCGGTCGAGAGCATCCGGGATGCCGCGGGATACCTGCCGTCCACCGCCGGCCTGATGATCCTGCAGGAGCACGTGCCCGCCGGGTTCATCGCGCCGTGGTTCGGAGTCCTCATCGCCTGCGCGTGGGCCGGCGTGCTCCTCGGCGCCGCCGCTCTCGTGACCAGGAGGACCGACGCATGACGACGGCGGCCCCCTCTCGCCCGACTGTGCATCGGAGGACCAGACCGTTCGGATCGAGCATCCGCGCCGAGAGCATCAAGTTCTGGTCGCTCCGATCGAACCGGATCCTCGTGACTCTGGCGATCCTGTTCGTCCCCCTCAACGCCGTGCTCCTGTCGGTCTCCCTGGGGCAGCGGGCGGAGAGCCCCGATCCGCGGATGCGCATCTCGTCCGTGGACGCCGTCGCCTACCTCGACAGCGTCCTCTGGCTGCAACTGCTCATCGCGGTGATCGCGGTGCTGGCCGCCACCGGCGAGAGCGGCGGCAGGATCGGAGCCTCCTTCCTGGCCGTTCCGACCCGGCTGCCCGTTCTCGGAGCGAAGGTGATCGTCGTGGGGCTCGTGTCCTTCGGCATCGGGGTCGTGGGGGCGACGGCCGGTCAGCTGCTGCCTCATCTGCTGCTGTCGGGGACGGGTGTGGCTTACGCGGCGGACCCGGCCGACGTCTTCCGGGGGGCGATCTCGTCGGGGGCGTATCTGGGTCTCATCGCCGCGATAAGTCTCGCCATCGCGGTCGTCGCCGGCAACCTCATCGTCGCTCTCCTCGTGCCGCTCGCGCTCTTCACGATCGTCCCCTCGGTGATCGCCTCGTTCGGGGGAGAGCTCGGGAGTCGGATCTCCGGGTACTTCCCCACGATCGCCGGACGTACGGCCCTCTCCGCGGCGGAGAACCCCGGCGGGCTCGACAGCACGACGGGCTTCCTCGTGATGCTCGCGTGGGCCGTCCTCGCGGTCGTCGGTGCGGGTCTGCGGTATCGATTCGCCGATGCGTGACCCGCTGCCCGAGGGGGCCGCTGAGTAGACTGCCCAGACACCTGAAGAGAGGGGCTCGCGATGATCGACGTCGACGCGAGCGTCCCCGGGCCTCACCGGCTCCGCGGCCTCGTGGACGTCGTCCTCGCGGTCGTGGCCATCCTCCCGGGACTCATCAGCATCCTCGTGGAAGGCTCCTCGCCCGCCCTCACGGTCGGCCTTCTCCTCCTCGCCGCCGTGACGCTCTGCGCACGACAGCGGGTGCCGTGGACGGTTCTCGCCGTCGTGGCCGTGCTCGCGGCGATCGGTGAGGGGCAATCCTTCACGTTGGCCCTCTGCCTGGCGGTTTACACCGTCGCACGGCGGTCGACGACCGGACGCGCGGCGCTCGGCTACCTGCTGGCCGTCGGAGTGCCGCTGCTGGGGACGACGGTCAAGATCATGCTGGGTGTCGCGGTCACCGCGACCGACGACATCATTCCCGCGATCGGGGTGGGCACGAGCGTCGTCGATCCGTACGTCGTCCTCGCTTGCGCGGCGGGGATCGTGGTGCAGAACACCCTGCAACGCCGCCGCGCGCAGGAAGCCCTCCTGCAGCAGAAGATCGACAGCGCTCGGGCGACGGAACGCACGAGGATCACGGCCGAGATGCATGACGTGGTCGGACACGCCCTGACGGTGATGATCTCTCTGGCGAACGGGGCGCGTTTGGCGTGGGACACGGACCCCGAACGCTCGCGTCAGGCACTCGCCCACCTGGGCGAGGTCGGGGCGACGGCGCTCGACGACATGCAGCGGACTCTCCGCGTACTGCGCGACTCCGACGACCAGCTCGACGATGCGCTCCATCACTCCGGATACGACCTCCCCGACATCGGCAGCATGGTCGAGGTCTTCCACGCCGCGGGGATGCCCGTGCACCTGCGACAGCGCGGCGATGCCCTTCCGGAGAGCACGATGCTCAGGGCCGCGGTCCACCGCATCGTGCAGGAATGCCTCACGAACGTGCTCCGCTACGCGCAGGGGGCGACGTTCGTGCTCGTCACGATCGAGTGCTCCGCTCGGACGGGTATCGTCGCGATCGATGTCGAAGACGACGGCCGTTCGACCGGCGCCGGAAGCATCGGCACGGGGCGCGGTCTCATCGGTGTCTCGGAGCGAGCGGCGTCGTTCGGCGGCACCTGCGTCTATGGCCCGCGGACCCCCGGCGGATGGGCGGTGCGCACGACCCTGCGAACGGAGAAGTCCCGATGATCGACGTGCTCATCGTCGATGACCAGGCACTCGCACGACTCGGCAACTCGCTCGTCGTCGAGAGCGCGGCGGACCTTCACGTGATCGGAGAGGCCGCGACCGGGGAGCAGGGGGTCGCCCTCGCCCAGACCCTGCGCCCCGATGTCGTCCTGATGGACGTCCGGATGCCGGGAATGGGCGGCATCAGCGCCACCCACGCCATCACCTCGGCCAGCCCGACGACGCGAATCGTCGTCCTGACCTCGTTCGACCTGGATCAGTACGCGTTCGGAGCCCTCGAGTCCGGCGCGAGCGCCTTCCTCCTCAAGAGTGCTGCCCCTGAACGCCTGATCGATGCCATCCGGACCGTGCATCGCGGCGATGCGGTGGTCGAACCTCACATCACCCAGAAGTTGATCCATCGTGCCCTGAGATCGGATGACGGACAGGCGGCATCTCGTCCGATCGGCATGCCCGCCGAGCTCTCGGTCCTCAGCCCGCGCGAACAGGATGTGTTCCTGGCGATGGCGACGGGGATGACGAACGCGGAGATCAGCGAACGGCTGTTCTTGTCACCGGCCACAGTGAAGAGCCACATCAACAAGATCTTCAGCAAGCTCAAGCTTCGCGACCGTGTCCATGCCGTCATCCTCGCGCACCGTCTGAAGATCACGGGGGAGTGACCCCCCGCGTTGGCGGCTGAGATTCAACTCGTGGTTGGTGGTTGCCCGGCCCCGTCCGGCAATACGTTCCTCACAGAAGAGTCGCCGCCGGCCGTAAGGGATGTGAAGATGATCGGGATCGTTGTCGCGTCCCTACTGGTGCTGGTCGCAGGACTGCTGTCGCTCTGGTGGGCTCGTGCTTCCTGGCGAGGCACGCTGCCGCAGAACTGGCTCTTCGGGTATCGGACGCCGCTGACGCTGTCCGACAAGGATGCGTGGACGACGGTCAATCGCGCTCCCGCTCCTTTCGCCGCGGTCGGCGGCATCGGGGCGAGCGCCGCCGCCGTCATGGCTCTTGTGCTCACGCTTCTCGGCCTCAGCAGCATCGCGCCGGCGTTCTTCGGGGCGGGGCTGGGGTGGCTGCTGCTGTGGACGGTTCTGGGGATCGTTCCCGCGCATCGAGCGGGGAGGAACTACAAGCGGACGCGCAGCTCGGCCTGAGATCGACGTCTCATCCGCTTCTGACCGCGGCGGCTCCGCGGTCTCATCATCTCGAGAACCCGCGCGCGTGATCGCTCGCCGCGGACCACGCTTCGTGACGGGGGATCACCGAGCGTGATCGCGGTGCCGCGCGCGCTCGTGACGAGCGACGACGCAGCCTTGCAACGGTCTCGAGTTCTGACCATCGACGCATCACCTGGGGGAGGTGATTATCCATGGACGACATCTACGAGGCGCCTTGTGCAGTGCTCGTCGCCGACTTCCGCCGCGACACGGCGTTGACCAGTCGCGGCGGCTGGCCCGACCTCCTGGGCTGGTGGTTCTGACGCCACGCCCGCCGGCCGGCGTACGACACGAGACACAGATCATTCGCAAGGAAAGTGAGCATTCATGAAGAACAGAGGCAAACCACTGCTGGTCGCGATCACCGCCGGAGCCCTTGTCCTGGCCGGGACGACGGCCGCTTCGGCGGACAGCTCGAGCCGAGACGGGTCGGTGTCAGCGGCCGCGAACGTCGCCACCGGTGACTACACCGATCGCGAGGTCGTCGAATTCCTGGCCTTCGGCGCCGGCACCATCGATGCCGAGCACCCGGGTCTGATCGCCGAGCTCGGCTATGACGGCGTCGCCGCCGAGGCACCGCCCGCGGAACTGGTGGACGAGATCGTCGCCGGGGTGACGCAGATCAATCCGGCGTTTCACGCTCAGGTGACGGAGCCGCTGCAGAGCGGCGACCCGGTCGCTGTGGAAGCTGCGCTCACCGTCTACAACGACTCGATGATCGAGTACGTCAAGAGCTCGGACGACTGGACGGTCGGATCGGGCGACGACGGCTCGGCTACCGCCTACTGCCTGGTCTGGCCTCTCGCCCTCGCCGTGGCTCTCGTCGTCGCCGTGGTGTCGACACGCATCGTGGCCTACGTCGGGCCGAGCACGCCGTCGGCGACGCTCGCCTCGGACGACCGGCTCACCCGCCAAGAGGCATCAGCGGCGATCGCGTCGACCATCGCGCCGTGACCCCGACGGTGCCCGCCCACGCCGCCGTGCGCGGGCGGGCACCCCTCCCCTGAAAGGAGGCATGCCCATGGACGACTCTGTCGACGACATCGTCGCCGGTCGCGGTTCCATCGTGGCGTTCGTCCTCACGCTTGCCGTGATGCTCCCCGTCCTGTTCGTGTCGGTGCTGGTCGCGGTCCCGCCGACCACGATCTCGCTCGGTATGGGACAGGACTTCCGCAACAACTACAGCGCGTTCGTCTCGCAGGGGTGGAACTTCTTCACGAAGGACCTCCAGGGGACTCAGTTCGGCGCGTACACGACGGTGTCGGGCTCCGCGCCGGTCAGTCTGTTGACGACTCCGCAGACGCGCATCGAGAATGCGTGGGGTCTCACCCGGAACCAGCGGGCACAGGGACCGGAGCTCGCGAACCTGGCCAACGCCGTGACGCAGTGGCGGGAATGCTCGACCTTGCGAATCTCCTGCGCCATGGATCTCGATGCCGAGCCGATCGAGCTCGTCAACACGAGCCCCCCTGCCGACGCTCTGCGGGTCGGTGATCCTCACGCAGGAACGGCAGAGTCCCTGGAGCTACCGCACCTTCCCCTCGGCCGACGAGCAGATCGTCGACAAGGTCGCGCCGGTCGATGTCGTCTGCCCCGCGAACGGAGGAGGATCATGAGCCTGCTCTCCACGCTGTCGACGTTCGATCACCGTCGCCTCTGGTTCGGCGCCGCGCGCACCGTTCTCGCCTCGGGCCAGATCGTGCTCCTGGCCTTCACCGACCCGCGTGCGCTTCTCGTGCCCGTGGGGGATCAGCCCGCCGCTCCGTACTGCGATGGCGTGAAGGCGATCAGCGCGTACTGCCTCGAAGGCGATGTCCTCGCCCCTTCGACGAGACACGCGATCATGCTGATCCTCCTGGTCGTCGTGGCATCCGGGTTCCTTCCCCGCGCGACCGGAATCCTGCACGCCTGGGTGACCTTCTCGATCGCCGGCAGCATCGCCCTGCCTGACGGGGGAGAACTGGCCGCCAAGGTCGTCACGCTGCTGCTCGTTCCGATGTGCCTGACCGACGACCGTTGGTGGCATTGGACGCGGCCGAGATCGTCCCTCAGCCCGTCGGCGCGCGGTGTCGCGTATGCGGCGCTGTGGGCCGTGCGCCTCCAGGTCGCGGGCATATACCTGCACTCCGGTGTGGGCAAGTTCGCCAGTTCCGACTGGCTCTCGGGCACCGCGGAGTACTACGTCCTCCGCGACAACATGTTCGGCGCCGCCGGCTGGGTGCGCGATCTCGGGGTCGCCGTGATGTCGGTGCCGTCTTTCGCGTTCGCTGTGGCCTGGGGGTCGATCGCGCTCGAGATCGCCGTCGGTGTGATCATCCTGTGCGGAACAGACAGGCTCCGTCGCGTGGCGCTGGCCGCCGTGATCGTCTTCCATGTCGGGATCATCGTCACCATCGGACTCTGGACGTTCGCTCTCGTGATGATCGGCGCCGTCGCCGTCGCCTGTCTGCCCGCGACACCGCGTGGCAGCGGTCCCCACCACGTCCCCGCTGTCCTGTCGGCGCTGAGGCGCAGGCTCAGGCCCGACGGCGGTTCGCCCTCGCTCTCCGGCATCCCCGCCACCGTCCCGGTCGCCGACGAGGGCGCCGACGGCATCCCCTCCCCGCAACGCGCGGTGGTTCCCGAGCAGGGGAGGAGGTGAGACAGATGACCGAAACCTACGAGAAGCCTCAGGTGCTCGTCGTGGGCGACTTCCGCAAGGACACCGCCTTCACGTCCCAGGGCTACTGGACCGACGTCCTCGGCTGGTGGCTCTGACCCGCCGCTGATCCCGGGTGGGAGCGGTCGCCTCGTGGCCGCTCCCACCCTCCCTTCCACAGATCTGAGTCGACACCATGCGCTTCCTGCTCTATCCCGACCGAGAGGTCATCGCGCCCGCCCCCTCCGCGGCGTTGCCGAAGTATGTTCCGCATATCTCCGGACGCCCGTGGATCGTCGGCGACTGGGACGACGCAGAGATCGTCCAGGCCTCGAACAAGGATTACCGAGTCGTTCTTCTCGGCACCGTTGGTAGCAGCGATGAGGAGCTCCGCTCGTGGCTCGACGCCGGCGGCCGAGAGCCGGACTTCACGACGATTCACCGCAGCATCGCCGGGGCGTTCTTCACCCTCGTCTCCACGTCCGCCGGAACCACGCGGGCTTTCGGGACGCTGTCGAGTTTCCGGCGCCTGTCCTTCTCCACCGACCCGGACGCCCCGCTCGCCTCCAATTCCCTCGCGCTGCTGATTGAGATGTTCCGCCCGCGTCTCCGCGAGGAGCGCGTGCCGCTCGCCCTCATCGCTCCGCGCGCACCCTGGCCCCTCGGCGACGCGAGCTACTGGCAGGGAATCGAGAACGTGCTGCCGACCCATCAACTGTGTGCGGATACGACGGGTCCCCTTCACGTGAGCGAACGGTGGGCTCTCCCTCGACGCCACGTGCCACAGGACGAGGTCACGCCGGCTCTGGCCGCGGCGCTTCACGCCGCCATCGAGGCGCGGGCTCGACACGCCAGATCCACCCTGAGCACGGACCTCTCCGGAGGGATGGATTCGACCTCCCTCGCGTTCTTCGCGCGAGAACACGCGAGCGAGCTGACGACCATGCACCTCGGCATCAGCGTCGAGATGAACGACGACGCCGAGTGGGCGGATGCCGCGGCCCGGGCGCTTCGCAGCCGGCACATCCGCGTGTCGCACGACGAGTTCCCGCGCTGGTTCGCCGGATGGCACGTCACGAACGAGCGGTTCGCGGCGGAGCCCGAACCGTCCATCCGCACGGAGGGAATGCACCGCGCGATGGCCGAGCGTCTCAGCGAGCACGGCTGCACGATCCACCTCGCCGGCTCCGGAGGAGACGAGCTCTTCTACCCGGACGAATCCGTCCTCCCCGGCCTGCGACGCGAGGCACCCGCGGCGCTCTACGGGGCGATCCGGGGGATGGCGACGCTTCACCGCTGGCCCCTGGCGAAGACGGTTCGCGCCGCGCTCAACAGGGACGATCCACGTTCGTGGCTCGTGCGGGAGACCGCTTCGTTGGGCATGACGGAGTTCGAGCGGCCCTCACCCGCGTGGGACGTCGTGTTCTCGCTGTCCCCGTGGGCCACGGACACCGCGCTGTCGGCGGTCCAGGATCTGATCCTCGAGAACACCGCGGATGCACAACTCGATGCCGCATTCGCCAGCGACGCCGTCGCGTACGGAATGATCACACGCAACGGTCAGATCCACCGCGCCCTCGATGAACAGACGCGTGAGGTCGGCGTCCGCTACGAAGCGCCTTTCCTCGATGACGCGGTCATCGAACTCGCGCTCCAGGTGCGCCTGGTCGATCGTCTGAACACCCGTCGCTTCAAGCCCGGCCTCGCCGCGGCCGCCGCGGGCGTCGTCCCCGATCTCTTTCTCGACCGACGGTCGAAAGGCGATTACATCTCGTTGATCTACACCGCGTTCAACGAGCACCGCAGATCCATCGCGGCCCAGGCCGACGACTTCCGCCTCGGCCGACGCGGACTGGTCGACGTCGAGCGCCTGAAAACGTATCTGCAGAGCATGCAACCCCAAGCGCAACACTTCTTCCCGTTCGAATTCCTCCTGGCCGCGGAGCGTTGGCTTCAGGCCGCGGATCGGATGACACTCGTGAACGAAAGGTGAGCACGATGCCACACACCTACCACCTCGCCGACGACGTCCGCTTCACGGAAGTGACCCACGGGGGCGTTCTGCTCAGCCGACGCTCCGGGCAGTACCGCCAGGTGAATCCCTCCGGAACGCGCATCCTCCGCCTCCTGGTCGACGGGGAGCCCGTGGACGGCATCGTCGAGCACCTCCAGAAGCGGTACCCGGATGTCGACGCCGCCCAGATCACGCGCGATCTCCACCAACTTCTCGATGACCTCGCCGCCGAAGGATTACTCGTCCGTGTCTGACATCGTCGTTCCCCTCGAAGCCCGGCAACGTCTTTCGGCGAACGATCGGCTCCGCGCGTTCCTCGTGCTTCCCCTCGTCTTCTTCCTGGTGCGGCAACAGCCCGATCGACTCGAACGCCTGCTCACGACACTCGCGCGCGGGAGGCGAGCCGCCGATCGATCGCTGGTCGAGCGCGGTCTCGATGCCGTCGTCTCCGTCAGCCGGAGATGCGCGGGACGCTATTGTCTCGATCGCGCGACGGCGACCGCGCTGTTCTGCTGGACCTATGGCAGATGGCCCGAATGGCACGCCGGCGCCGCGATCGATCCCTTCCGTGCTCACGCCTGGATCTGCGTCGAGGGCGCACCCGTTCGCGAACCCACGTCCCTGATGAAGTACTTCGTGCCGCTGATCAGCGTGGGTCCGTCGACGAATCCCGATGCGCCCGCGACCTGAGACCGTCGCGCCTGGCCCGCTGGCGGAGTCCGGGACGCACACCCCGTCGCCACGTCTGCGCTTGCGCTCCACAGCGGATCCTCCCCAGTTCGGCCTCGCGGCGAACGATCCACGGATGACGCTCAGATGCCCGCGCACCGTTCCTTCCTCTTCCTAGGGTTGCCGGGTGACCGAGACCCTCGAATCCCCACCGGGTGCGCTCGCCGCGCGTCGGCGGCTGGGAGTCGGGGCCGTGATCGTTCTGGTCCTGATCGCCTTCGCGGTCACGATCGGCATCGGAATGCTGCGAGGCGTGTCCGGCACGCAAGAGGTGTCCGCCGCATCCCCACCGCTCGCGACCGCGCTCGCACCCCCGCAGGCCGGTCTGTACGTCCACGTCGCGGGTGCCGTGCGCGCCCCCGGCCTCTATCGCCTCGCCGCGGGCGACAGGGTCGCGGATGCCGTCGCCCGGGCAGGCGGCTTCACGGACGACGCGGAGCGCGCCGGGGTGAACCTTGCACGACCCGTCGCGGACGGGGAGCAGATCGTGGTGCCCGTTGTCGGAGCGTCACCCGACGACGGCACCGGTGCGGCCCACGGCACCGCCGCAGGAGGCCTCGTCGACCTGAACACGGCCACGCGCGAAGAGCTCGACGCACTGCCGCGGGTGGGACCGGCGATCGCCGACCGCATCATCGCGTGGCGGAAGGAGAACGGCCGCTTCACCAGCGTCGACGATCTCGGCTCCGTGCCGGGCATCGGCGACAAGATGCTCGACGGCCTCCGAGACCTGGTGCGGGTATGACGGCCCTGCAGCGCCGTGCGCTGCGACCCGCCGCCGTGGCGATCGCGACGTGGGCCGGTGCAGGATGGGCGACCTCGACGCCGGATCTGGCCGGGCTCATGGTCTCGATGGCGGTGGTCGCTGCCCTGTGCGCGGCGGCGTTCCTGAGGGTTCGGCATCCCGCCCTCGGTATCGCCGCGGTGGCGCTCGCGTGCGCGGCCGCGACCGGTGGCAGCGTCACGGCTGCGGCCCCGGCCCGTGCGCAGATCGCCGCCCTGCAGGTCGAAGGGGATCGTCAGCTCGATGTCGAACTGACCGTCGTCGGACACGTGGCCGGGGCGAGCGACGGCGGCGCGTGGTTCGACGCGGTCGCCTCTCGCGTCACGGCGGGAACCGTCACGGTGACCGGTGGCATCCCGACCCGTGTCGGCGTGGATACGGGCGGTCGCGCCGAGGTCGCGGCATCCGGTCTTGGCAGCGTGATCCGCCTGACCGGACGAGCGGTCCCGCCGAGACCAGGGGAGAGGGCGATTCTCGTCCTCCGCGCGCAGGAGATCATCGAAGCGCCTCCACCCGAGGGAATCTGGGCGTGGTTCGAGGCACTGCGAGACGGCCTCGTCGCCTCGACCCGCGGCCTCCCGCAGCCCGGGGCGGGTCTCGTGCCGGGACTCGCGGTGGGCGACACGTCGAGCCTCGATCCCGCGACGGATGCGGCCATGACCGCCTCCTCCCTCTCTCACCTCACGGCCGTCTCCGGTGCGAACTGCGCGCTCGTCGTGGGCGCCGCGTTCGTCCTCCTTGCAGCGGTGGGCGCCCCGCGCGCACTCCGCGTCGTCGGAGCGTCGATTGTTCTGATCGGCTTCGTCGTGCTGGTGACACCCGAGCCGAGCGTGGTTCGCGCGGCGACCATGGCGGCAATCGCGCTGCTGGCCCTCGTCCTCGGCCGCCCCGCTGCGGGAATGGCGGTGCTCTCCGCCGCGGTGACGGTGCTGATGATCGCCGATCCGTGGCTGTCCACCTCCCTCGGCTTCGCTCTGTCCGCTGCGGCCACCGCGGCCCTGCTCGTCCTCGCCCGCCCGATAGCGCGCGGTTTGGAGCGATGGATGCCGCGCGCCCTCGCCCTCGCGTTGGCCGTGCCGACGGCCGCTCAACTCGCCTGCGGACCGCTCATCGTCCTGATCGATCCCCACGTGCCGTTGCTGGGAATCGTGGCCAACCTCGTGGCAGACCCGGCGGCGGCACCAGCGACCATCGCGGGCGTCCTCGCCTGCATCGCTCCCTTTCCCTGGCTGCGCGACGGGCTTTCCGCTCTCGCCTGGATCCCCGCGGCCTGGATCGCGGCGGTGGCACACACCACGAGCGGTATCGGGGCGCAGAACCTGCCGTGGCCCGACGGCGCGTTCGGCGCGGCGCTGCTGACGGTCGTCAGCGCGTCGATGGCCGTCGCGCTCATCCGACCGACCCGGCTTCGACGAGCGACCGCCGTGGCGACCGCGGTCATCGCCGTCACCGTCGGTCTGATTGCGGGTCACACCACCCTGCGAACGGTCGCCGGGCCGCTCACGGTCCCGACGACGTGGGATGTGGCCATGTGCGATGTCGGACAGGGCGATGCGACGCTGTGGCGCTCAGGCAATGCCGTGGCGCTCGTCGACACCGGACCCGAACCGGAACCGCTCGCGCAATGCCTCCGAACCTTCGGTGTCGACCACCTCGACCTCGTCGTGCTCACGCACTTCGATCTCGACCACATCGGCGGATCCGCGGCCGTCGTCGGACGAGCCACACTCGTCGTCCACGGGCCCGTCGACGTCCCCGAGGATCAGCGGCTGCTCGACCGGTTCGCCGCGGCAGGCGCACAGCTGCAGCAGGCGACGACCGGGACGACGGGAAGGGTGGGGGAGACCCGCTGGCAGGCCCTCGGCCCGGCGCCGCGCGACGAGCCCGGCAACGGTGCCAGCGTCGCGCTCGACGTCGTCGGTGCGGACTTCCCCCGCACGGTGCTTCTCGGCGACCTGGGCAAAGACGCGCAGGCCGCCCTGCTCCGGCGGGTCGAGGTGCCGAGGGTCGATGTGGTGAAGGTGTCGCACCACGGCAGCGCCGACCAGGATCCGGAGCTCTACCGGCGCCTGCATCCTCTCGTCGGACTGATCGGCGTCGGAGCGGACAACCGGTACGGGCACCCCACCGCCACACTCCTGTCGACGATGACCGCGCTCGGCGTCGTGGTCGGGCGAACGGATACCGACGGAGACCTCGCGGTCAGCATGACTGACGGGCAGCTGACGCTGTGGCGTGCACGGCCGCCGGGGTAGCCAAGTGCTCGCTTCTCCGGCACGGAGGCCGGCGCGTCACCGCGTCGAAGCGCTCGAAGCCACCGTTGAGGCGGGGAGGTCAGACATGAGCCAGGTCCGACGAGTGAACACCTGGGCTTTAACTCGGCGGGACGGCGGCAAGAGCGTTGGCTCCCATTCTCCAGTCACCGTCCGTTCGGTAGCCGAACCGTTCGCAGAAGTGCTTGAAGCGTGTGCGCACATCTCGGCGGCGCCGGTCGAAGATCCAAGGAAGAAGCGGGTCGATACGACGGAGGCTCACGCCGTCTAGGGGGCCTTCCCCTCGCTTCCACTCATCAGACACACACAACCCGTGACGAGAGAACGCGTGATTGCGCGAGCCTGCCACGACCATCGGGGCGCCTCCAGCCGGATCTCTGCGACCGGGGACGCTGGCTCCGCATGCCAGGTGTACACGTCCGTGAGGCGAACCCGGACAAGAGGCACGCCAACGGCCGCGGCGAGCAACGACCGGTGGTTGCCGTTATCACCCACCGTCCCTACCCAGCCACCAGGTCGGTGCCACAGCGACCAATCCGCAGCTTCCAGTTCGCCCTCGGCTTCCGACCTCGACCACGTTCTCAGGTAATCAGCCGACTCCGGAATCGAGTGGTGGTAAGGGAAGTCTGGGTGCGTAGTGACAACATGGTCGTTCCGTAACCACGCCATGGCGCCGACCGAGATTCGGGACGACCCCGCCCATTTGAAGGAGGGAGAGACCTGGGGACGTCGCTGCGCGCAAACGCGGTCAAGCCGAAGACGAGCCTGGGCGAACGTCAATGCGGCATGCCCCTGCCACCAGTGATTCCATATCGCTCGTGCCGCAAGCGCCAGAGCAGAGCCGTCATCAAGGATGAACCCGCGGGTATCCAGCGCTTGTGCGACGGGATTGCGTGTTCCTGTCATGTGGCCTCTATCAATTCGACGGGCGCCGCGGCTATACAAGCGGCCCCATTCTCCGCACACGAGGACGTCAGGTTCCGCGAGGCCTGCACACTAGCAAGCATCCTCGCGCGTCATCCCGCACCCCCAGAAGTCATCCCGACCGCAATGTCGGACCCGGTCGGTAGGCTGGAGGGGTGACCCCGGCTCCCCGACGCTCCGCTCCGGCGAAGGCCAAAACGGCCATCCCGCAGGTGTCGTGGCGTACGCCGCAGCCCGCGCCGATCGTTCTCGTCTCGGGGCCCGAAGAGGTCTGCGCGGAGCGCGCGACCGCGGGCATCCGGGAGTTCCTGAAGAGCGAAGACCCCAGCCTCGAGGTCACCGACGTACGCGCCGACGATTACGCTGCGGGAACGCTGTTGGCCGTCACCTCGCCATCCCTGTTCGGCGAGCCGCGTCTCGTCCGCGTCGGGGGTGTCGAGAAGTGCAGCGACACGTTCCTCAGCGAGGCCGTGTCGTACCTTGCTCAGCCGCAGGACGGCGCGACGGTCGTGCTCCGCCACACGGGGGCGAGCGTGCGCGGCAAGAAGCTCCTCGACGCGATTCGCGCGGGCCAGGGGAGCGGCATCGAGATCGCGTGCCCCGCGATCAAGCGCGACTCCGATCGCTTCGACTTCGCCGTGGGCGAGTTCAAGGCCGCGGGCAAGCGCATCGCACCCGTCGCCCTGCGGGCACTCGTCTCGGCCTTCGCCGACGACCTCACCGAGCTCGCGGCCGCGTGCCAGCAGCTCATCGCCGACGTCCCGGGCGACATCGACGAACGCACCGTCGAGCGTTACTACGGCGGCCGCGTCGAGACCTCCGCGTTCACCGTCGCCGACACCGCGATCGCGGGGCAGTACGGCCCCGCGCTCCTCGCGCTGCGCCACGCTCTGGCATCCGGAGCCGATCCCGTCCCCCTTGTCGCCGCGGTCGCGATGAAACTGCGTACGATGGCCCGCGTGGCCGGTACGCGGGAGCCGTCGTCGCAGCTCGCGCAGCGTCTCGGCATGAAGGACTGGCAGGTCGACCGCGCGCGCCGCGACCTCGTGGGCTGGACCGCCGCGAGTCTCGGCCGGGCAATCCACGCGACCGCGCGCGCAGACGCCGAGGTGAAGGGCGCGTCTCGCGACGCGGTGTTCGCGCTGGAGCGCATGATCACGATCATTGCAACGCGCGCGCCCTACGGCGACTGACCGACGCCGCGTCCTGCCTCCGCGGCCGGAGGCTCCGCGCGCACGGCCGCGCCACGAAAACAGGGGATGCCACCGAAACAGGCCGCTGCGGCCCACAACCTCCTGTTCTCGTCGCATCACCTGTTCTCGTCGCACCTCTTCCCGTGTGGCATCCCACCCCGGAAACGACAAAGCCCGCCCCGCGGATGCGGGACGGGCTGTCGAGGTACGGCGGCTCAGAGAGCGGCGACCGACTTCGCGATGGCCGACTTGCGGTTCGCGGCCTGGTTCGAGTGGATGACACCCTTGCTCACGGCCTTGTCGAGCTTCTTGGTCGCGGTGGCGAGCGCCTTCTCGGCGGCTTCCTTGTCACCGGCCAGGACGGCCTCGCGGGTGCGACGCACGTGCGTCTTCAGCTCGCTCTTGACGGCCTTGTTGCGCTCGCGCGCCTTCTCGTTGGTCTTGTTGCGCTTGATCTGCGACTTGATGTTCGCCACGTCGACGGTCTTTCGTTTGAGTGAGTGTTGGAAGTGCCGGGCGAGCGGTAGAGGGACGCTGCACCGGCGGTCGTGGAGGTCGGGAAAAACCCCACACGCAAGCCAAGCGCCAAGCTTATCAGGTCGACGCCTCGATCGTGGTGAGCGCCACCTCCAGCAGCGCGTTGAACACCCGCGGCCTCATCGCCGTCACGAGGTGCGTGGTCCGCGGCACCACGATCAGCTCCGCGTGCGGGGCGAGCGACACGAACAGCCTCTCGTTCACGCGCAGCTGATCCCACTGCCCGTTGATGAACCACAGCGGAACCCGGATCCGACGAACGGATGCCAACAGGTCGAGCACCGACAGAGACGCCAGGGCCGTGTCCTGCGCGTCGAACGCGTACCCGCCCGCGCCGAAGTCCGGCCGGGTCTCGGGCGGCAGCGTCCGATCGAGCACGCGGTTGGTGAGACCGAGACCCCGGTCCGGGAGGCTGTCGAACCGTCGCGCGAGGAAGCGGTACGCCGCGAGCCCCACACCGCGGGGGATCGAGGTGCAGGATGCCGCGATGAACGCCGCGACCGGCGGAGGGTCCTCCCGCCCGACGTACTCGATGGAGAGCAGCCCTCCCATCGAATGCCCGACGAGCAGCACGGGGCCGCGGGTCGCGGCATCCCGAACCGCCCGATCGATCGTGGCGAACGCCTCGTCGAGCGTGAACTCCTCGCCCCGCCGGGCGCCGTGCCCCGGCAAGTCGACGGCCGCCACGGGGTTGCCGCGATTCTCGAGGTATTCGACCTGCGCCCGCCACATCGTCGCCGACGTGCGGATGCCGTGCACGAGCACGACCTGGACCGTCATGGCATCCACTGTAAAAGCGACCGCGGACGGTGATGTCGGCGCACCCCCGTAGAATCGACGGAACATGTCACCGCGCGCCCTGAAGCCCCTCGAGCCGTCTGCCACCCCGCCGGAGCAGATCCGCAACTTCTGCATCATCGCCCACATCGACCACGGCAAGTCGACGTTGGCCGACCGCATGCTGCAGATCACCGGCGTCGTCGCCGACCGCGACATGCGCGCGCAGTACCTCGACCGCATGGACATCGAGCGTGAGCGCGGCATCACGATCAAATCGCAGGCTGTCCGGATGCCGTGGTCCACCGCCGACGGCACCTTCGCCCTCAACATGATCGACACGCCCGGTCACGTCGACTTCACCTACGAGGTCAGTCGCTCGCTCGCCGCGTGCGAGGGCGCGATCCTGCTCGTCGACGCGGCGCAGGGCATCGAGGCACAGACGCTCGCCAACCTCTACCTGGCGCTCGAGAACGATCTGACGATCATCCCGGTGCTGAACAAGATCGACCTCCCGGCGGCCGATCCCGACAAGTACGCGGCCGAACTGGCCGGACTCATCGGAGGCAAGCCCGAAGACGTGCTGCGCGTGAGCGGCAAGACCGGCATGGGCGTCGAAGACCTGCTCGACCTCATCGTCGAGAAGATCCCGGCGCCGGTCGGCAAGGCCGACGCCCCCGCTCGCGCGATGATCTTCGACTCCGTCTACGACGCGTACCGCGGTGTCGTGACGTACGTCCGAATGGTCGACGGCGCGCTGTCGCCGCGCGAGCGCATCCAGATGATGTCGACCACCGCGACGCACGAACTCCTCGAGATCGGCGTCTCGAGCCCCGAGCCGATCCCGACCAAGGGTCTGGGCGTGGGCGAGGTCGGCTACCTCATCACGGGTGTGAAGGACGTCCGTCAGTCGAAGGTCGGCGACACGATCACCAACCAGCGCAAGCCCGCCACCGAAGCCCTGGCCGGCTACACCGATCCGAAGCCCATGGTGTTCTCGGGCATCTACCCGATCGACGGCAGCGACTACGCGGAGCTGCGCGAAGCGCTCGACAAGCTGAAGCTCTCGGACGCCTCGCTCCAGTACGAGCCCGAGACCTCGGTCGCCCTCGGCTTCGGGTTCCGCTGCGGCTTCCTCGGCCTGCTGCACCTCGAGATCATCACCGAGCGCCTCTCACGCGAGTTCGGCCTCGACCTCATCACCACGGCTCCCTCGGTCACGTACGAGGTCACCACCGACACCGGCGACACGGTCTCGGTCACGAACCCCAGCGAGTACCCCGACGGGCGCGTGGCCTCGGTGTCGGAGCCGATCGTCAAGGTCGGCATCCTGCTCCCCAAGGACTACGTCGGCACGGTCATGGAGCTCTGCCAGTCGCGCCGCGGAACCCTGCTCGGCATGGAGTACCTCAGCGAAGACCGCGTCGAGCTGCGCTACCACATGCCCCTCGGCGAGATCGTGTTCGACTTCTTCGATCACCTCAAGTCGCGCACACAGGGCTACGCGAGCCTCGACTACGAACCGGCCGGTCAGCAGACCGCCGACCTCGTGAAGGTCGACATCCTGCTCCAGGGCGAGAAGGTCGACGCGTTCAGCTCGATCGTCCACCGCGAGAAGGCCTACGCGTACGGGACCCTCATGGCCGAGCGTCTGCGCAAGCTCATCCCGCGCCAGCAGTTCGAGGTGCCCATCCAGGCCGCGATCGGCGCGCGCATCATCGCGCGCGAGACGATCCGCGCCATCCGTAAAGACGTCCTCGCCAAGTGCTACGGCGGTGACATCACCCGAAAGCGCAAGCTCCTCGAGAAGCAGAAAGAGGGCAAGAAGCGCATGAAGATGGTGGGCCGCGTCGAGGTTCCGCAGGAGGCGTTCATCGCCGCCCTGTCGGGAGACGTCGAGGCCAAGAAGTAGAACGGGAGGCAGCATGCGTCGGCAGAACTTCACCGATGACACGGTCGACTACGCCGCCGTCGGCGCCACCCAGGCGCACGACCTGATGCAGTACCCGCCGGAGCACTCGATCCCCGCCGAAGACGCGTGGCGCATCGGCAGCGGCGAGGAACGTTTCGCCGCGGCCAGCGAACTCCTGCTGTCGTGGGCTCCGCTGCGCTCGGGCGATCTCAGCATCAGCGACGTGCGTCCGGCATCCGGAGGCGGGTATTCCGGCGTGGGCTTCGACGCCGACGGCGCTCCCGTCGCCCCGAGCAGCCTCGAGCCCGAGCAGCGCTTCGCCGCCGACGGCACCCCCTTCGTGAGCCCGGGCACCGGAGTGCGCCTCCACGGGAAGGTCGACGGGCACCGGGCCGACGCCGAGCTCCGCGTCATCTCGGTCTTCGAGGAGCCGCGCCGCGTCGGCTTCATCCTCGGCACCGTCGGGCACTCGAACGTCAGCGGCGAAGAGCTCTTCGTCGTCGAGTGGCGCGACAACGACGAGGTCTGGTTCGTGGTCCGCGCGTTCGACCGGCCGACCGTCCCCTCCTACCGTCTGTTCACGAGCCGCCTCCGCCGCCGTCGGCGGGCGCTCTTCACGCA
>NZ_LDRU01000038.1 GCF_001476285.1 Microbacterium testaceum
CGTGCGGTTGCGGCGCACGGCCTTGGCGACCGCGGTGACGGCGTCGTCCTGCCCGATGACCCGGGCGTGCAACTCGTTCTCGAGCTGCGAAAGGCGTCCGCGCTCGGTCGCCGTCAGTCGGGCGACTGGGATGCCGGTGGACCGGCTGATCACCGCGGCGATCTCGGGCTCGTCGACCACGGCCGCGACCCGGGGGCCCCGCGTCGCGTCGTCGAGTCGCGCCTGCACGGCCGCCATCTCGTCACGCAGACGCGAGGCCTCCTCGTAGTGCTCGGCCGAGACGGCGGCGTTCTTCTCCGCCTCGAGGGTGGCGAGCCGCTCCAGCAGCGACGAGGTGTCGACCGAGACGCCGAGCTTCAGACGCAGCCGCGCTCCGGCCTGGTCGATGAGATCGATCGCCTTGTCAGGGAGCACGCGGTCGGGAAGGTACCGGTCGCTCAGCTCGACGGCGGCGCGCAGCGCGTCGTCGGTGTAGGTGACGGCGTGGTGCTCCTCGTACGCCGAACGCAGACCGCGGAGGATCTCCACGGCATCCGTCAGCGAGGGCTCGCCCACGCGCACCGGCTGCAGACGCCGCTCGAGAGCGGGGTCCTTTTCGATCGTGCGGTACTCGCGCAGCGTGGTCGCGCCGATGAGACGCACGTCGCCGCGCGCGAGACGCGGCTTGAGGATGTTGCCCGCGTCCATCGACCCGTCGCCGCTGCCGCCCGCACCGACCAGGGTGTGCACCTCGTCGATGAAGACGACGAGCTTCTCGGATGCCGCGATCTCCTCCATCGTCTGGGTGAGTCGCTCCTCGAAGTCGCCGCGATAACGTGCGCCCGCGAGCATCGCCGCGAGGTCGATCGAGACCACGCGCGTGCCGCGGAGCTGCTCGGGAACCTCGTCGGCGACGATCGCGCGAGCCAGTCCCTCGACGATCGCGGTCTTTCCGACGCCGGCCTCGCCGATCAGCACGGGGTTGTTCTTCGTGCGGCGGCTGAGGATCTCGATCGTCTGCTCGATCTCGTCGGCGCGGCCGATGACCGGGTCGAGCTCGCCCGCCGTCGCGAGGGCGGTCAGGTCGGTGCCGAAGCGGTCGAGATTCGGGGTCGTGGATGCCGTCTGCTCGGGCACGGAGGTCGGCTCGCCGCCCACGACGGTCTCGCGCACGCCCTGGGTCAGGGCCTCGGCCGTGACACCGGCCTGCGCGAGGATCTGCCCGGCGGGTGCATCCTGGGCGAGCACGAGCGCGAAGAAGAGGTGGTCGGGGTCGACGTAGGTCGAGCCGGCGGCCCGGGCGACCTGGAACGCGTGGAACAGCGCGCGCTGGACGGAACCGGCGACGACGGCCCCATCGACGTCGGCCGCGTCGGTGGCGGCGGGCAGCCGACTCTCGGCGGCGCGGGAGATCGCGGCGGGGTCGGCACCGATACGAGCCACGGCCTCGCGTGCGGGCGACTGCCCCACGAGGACGTGGAGCACGTGGAGGGCGTCGAGCTCGCGCTGGCCGCGACCGAGCGCGTACCGCCCCGCCGCCTGCAGCGCCTCCTGCGTGCGGGCGCTCAGGAAGCGACTGAGGTCGATGGACCGTTCGGCGCGCGCACGCTCTCCCGCGAGGTAGCGGGCGAGGAACTCGTCGAACGACTGGGCGCCGTTGTCCCCGGCGTCGGGGGTGAAGTCTTCGGGCACGAATGTCTCCTGTGATACATGAGTCAAGCTCACTCAAGTTTGAGACTTGAGCGGCCATGTATCAAGTTCAACGACGACGTTCCGAGGTTATTCCCGGCAATCTCACGCGCGCAGCGCGGGGTCGGGGGCGTCCCAGAGTTCGACCGTCTGCACGAGCCAGAACACCGCGAACAGGACCACCACGACCGACTCCCCGAGGAAGATCACCGGCACACCCCCCACGGTCGCCGTCGCCGCCCCGACGACCAGCACAGCGACCAGGGCGAGGAGCACCCCCAGGATGCCGGCCGCGACCACCGCGTAGAGCACACGGAAGCGACGGAGTGAGCGCTGCGGGCGCCACGCCGACACAGCGGCGACGACGCCGATCACCGAGAAGAACCCGATGGCGGCGACGTTGTGCGCACCGCGGAGGAACGTCGGGAAATCGGAGAGAGCCCACGTCACGAACCCGGCGACGATCAGGGCGATCCCGAGCAGTGTCACGACGGTCCCCCACCCCGCGGAGCCCTGCGTGCGCGCAAGGACCGCGGCGGAGATCAGGACGACGACGGAGAGGGATGCCACCGACACACCGTTGTTGATCACGCCGGGGACCGCCGCAGGGGGCACGCACACCGCGCCGACCTCGCAGGACGCGTCGGAGATCGGCGTGGGCACCAGCGCGACGACGAGAGCGAACACGGCCGCGACGTCGAGGAGCCCCTGCTCGATGCTGCGCCCGGAGAGGACGAGGAGCGCCAGCGCGATCGCGCACAGACTCCCCACGAAGAGGTCGCCCGCCGGCGTGTAGAACGCGGCACTGATCGAGGGGAGCACACCTGCCCTCGCGACCTCGAGCCCCACGGACACCGCGAGAACGAGGGTCGCCGCCACGATCGACAGCCGCACGTATCGGTAGGTGCGCTGGGTCGACGTCGTGCGGATCCGCATGCCCACATCCTGGCATCGGCCACCGACACGACCACGCCCGGGCCATCGGTCGCCGACCATCCCGACCATCGACGAAGTCCGACCCGTGTCGGAGGCGTCTGCCAGACTCGTCGCCGTGCGCGACTTCCTCGCCGGCGCCGGCCTCCTTCTCCGCGGTCTCGGCCAGTGGCGCCGCACGCCGGGCGCGATGGCACTCGGGCTCATCCCGGGTGCCGTCGTCGGCCTGGCGTTCGGCGCCGCGCTCGTGGGGTGGGGCTTCTGGCTCCCGAGCCTCGTCGACGACTGGACGCCGTTCGCCGACGGATGGGAGCCGTTCTGGGCCGGCGCCCTCCGCGTGGCCATCGGCATCGCGTCGTTCGGCGCGGTGCTGTTCCTCTTCGCCGTCTCGTTCACCGCCGTGACGCTGACGGTCGGCGAGCCGATCTACGACCGGATCTGGCGCGCGACCGAGCGCTCCGCCCTCGGCGCAGTGCCGAACGTCGAGTACGGCTTCTGGCGGGGCGTCGGCGACAGCGTGCGGCTGGTGCTGCGCGGCATCCTGGTCGCCCTCCTCGCGTGGCTGCTCGGGCTCATCCCCCTCGTCGGAGGGGTGCTCGGGGGTGTCGTCGGCCTTCTGCTGACCGGCTGGCTCCTCGCCGACGAGCTCACCTCGCGCGCACTCACGGCCCGGGGTCTCGACCGTCGGGCGCGACGCACCCTGCTCCGCGAGCACCGCGCGAAGGCGCTCGGGTTCGGCGTCGCGACCCAGATCTGCTTCCTCGTCCCGCTGGGCGCTGTCGCAATCATGCCGGCGGCCGTGGCGGGAAGCACGCTCTGGGCGCACGTTGCGCTCGGCGAGAAACCGTCCCGCGACGCGGTCGAGCGCGAGGCGCGACCCGCCGACCCGGCACGGTAGCCTGGAGCGACCGAAGGGATCCTCATGTTCATCGTCTCGCTCATCCTGTTCGTCGGGGGCATGCTGCTCACCGGCCTGTCGTTCTCGCTCGCGGCCCCCGCGCTCTTCTTCGCCCTCGGCATCATCCTGGTCTCGGCCGCGCTGGCGCTGCCCTTCCACTTCGGCACGCGGTAAGCCGGGAGCATCGGCCATGACGACCTATACCGTGGCCGACTACCTCCTCGACCGGCTCGCCGAGTCAGGGGTACGGCATTTCTTCGGCGTCCCAGGAGACTTCACGCTCGCCTTCCTCGACCACGTCGAGCGCCACCCGCTCATCGGGTGGGTCGGGTGCGCGAACGAGCTCGGCGCGGGCTATGCCGCCGACGGCTACGCGCGCCTCCACGGCCTCGGCGCCCTGAGCACGACCTTCGGCGTGGGCGAGCTCTCCGCCATCAGTGCGGTCGCCGGCAGTTACGCCGAGCACGTCCCCGTCCTGCACGTCGTCGGCGCCCCCACCACCGCGGTGCAGGCAGCCGGGCGGGCGAGCCACCACTCCCTCGGGGACGGCGACTTCGGCCACTTCGCCCGCATGACCGCCGAGGTCACAGCCGCTCAAGAAGTGCTGACGGCGACGGATGCCACGGCCCAGATCGACCGCCTCATCACCGAGGTGCGCCATCGGCGCCTGCCGGGATACCTGCTGATCCCCGCCGACATCGGCGAGACGCCCGTCGACCCTCCATCGGAGCCGCTCCCCTCCCCCGACACCGTCACCGATCCCGCCGTCCTCACCCGCTTCCGCGATGCGGTCGCCGCTCGGCTGGCCGTGGCCGACTCCGTCGCCGTCCTCGCCGACATCCTCGTCGCGCGCCTCGACGCCGAAGACCACCTGCACCGCGTCCTCGAGAGCGGAGTGCCGCACGCCTCGTTGCTGTGGGGCCGCCGCGTCGTCGACGAGTCGGCATCCGGGTATCTCGGTCCCTACCTCGGTGCGGCGAGCGCTCCCGCCGTCCGCGCGGGCATCGAGGACGCCGACGTGCTCGTCATGGCGGGAGTGCAGTTCACCGATCTGACGAGCGGGTTCTTCTCGCAGCACATCGATGCAGCGCGCACGATCGAGATCCGCGGCGAACACGCGCGCATCGGCGACGACGACTTCCGCCCGCTCGCGATGCGAGATGCCCTCGACGCCGTCGCCGACGAACTCGCCGCGCTCCCCGGTCGCTTCGCGGTCGATGCGGGAGCCCCGCCCGTCGCTCCGCGACCGCCCGCCGAAGCGGGTGAAGCGCTGTCGCAGTCGGCGCTGTGGCACGAGGTGGCCGCCTTCCTCCGTGACGGCGATACCGTGCTCGCCGACCAGGGCACCTCGTTCTACGGCATGGCCGGAGAACGCCTCCCCCACGGCGTCGTGTTCGGTGGCCAGCCGCTGTGGGCGGCGATCGGTTTCACGCTCCCGGCGATCCTCGGTGCGGCCCTCGCCCGACCCGAGCGGCGTCCGGTGCTGCTGATCGGCGACGGCGCTGCCCAGCTCACGAGCGCCGAGCTCGGCACTCTCGTGCGTCACGGCGTGCCCGCGGTCATCGTCGTGGTCGACAACGGCGGCTACACGGTCGAGCGCGTGATCCACGGCCTGCACGAGGAGTACAACGACATCGCGACGTGGGATTGGACCGCGCTCCTCGGCGCCATGGATCCCCGCGGTACGAACGTCGGCGTGCGCGTCGACACCGTCGGCGCTCTCAGCGACGCACTCGCCGCGGCGCGGCGATCGGAGGGGCTGACGCTCATCCAGGCGGTCGTCCCGCAGGACGACGTGCCGCCGGTTCTCGCCGACCTCGCCGCCGCCGCGGCCGCCGCGAACCGCCGGTCCTGACGCGGACCGCCCCTATCCGACGCACCGGACGCGGCGTCCTCACCCCGACCGGCCGGGTACCGTGTCCGAGTGCCGTTCTCACTCGATGCCCTCCGCCGTTGGCCCGATCTCGAGGCACCCGACCTGCTCGCCGCTGATGCGGCCGACCGGCTGATCCTCGACGAGTCCGCGGAAGCCCGGACGGATCTGGCGGACGGAGAGCTCGTCGTGATCGGCGACGCCTATGGGGCGCTCACCCTGGCCTCGGCCGCCGCCGGAGCCCGCGGCATCCGGGTGCATCAGGACGAGCTGACCGGCGAACAGGCCCTCGCCGCGAACGCCGAGACGACGCAGCTCACCGGATCGTTCACCTCGCACGCGCGGGATGCCGCCCTCGTCGAGGACGCGCGCGTCGTGCTGCTGCGCCTGCCGCGGGCGCTGCGTGAGCTGCACGACATCGCGGGGCTCATCGCCCGATACGCCCACCCGGACGTAGTCGTCTTCGCGGGCGGGCGACTGAAGCACATGACCGTGACGATGAACGACGTGCTCCGCGCGCGGTTCGAGCGGGTCGACGTCTCGCACGCCCGGCAGAAGTCCCGCGTCCTCATCGCACGCGGACCGCACGACGGCGCCGACCCCGAGCCGGAGCGGGCGCGGATCGACGGACTCGAGGTCCGCGCGTTCGGTGGAGCGTTCGCCGGGGCGTCTCTCGATATCGGCACTCGCCTGCTCCTCGCCCACCTGCCCGAGCCGAGGGGTGGTGAGGCGATCGACCTCGCGTGCGGTACCGGGATCGTCGCCGCGACGCTGGCGACACGGCATCCCTCCCTCCGGGTTCTCGCGTGCGACCAGTCCGCGATCGCGGTGGAGTCGGCGCGCGCGACGACCGAAGCCAACGGCGTCGGCGACCGGGTCACCGTAGTGCGCGACGACATGCTGCGAAGCCGGCCCGACGACAGTGCGTCGTTCATTGCGCTCAACCCGCCGTTCCACTCGGGAGCAGCGGTCACCGAGGGCATCGCCCCGCGCATGTTCGCCGAGGCAGCGCGCGTGCTCCGCCCGGGCGGCGAGCTCTGGACGGTGTGGAACTCCGCGCTGCAGTATCGGCCCGCACTCGAGCGTCTCGTCGGGCCGACCCGGCAGGTCGCCCGCGATCGCAAATTCACGGTGACGGTGTCGACCCGGACGGCGTAGATTCTCGTCATCAGCGCGAGGAGGCGCCATGCGACGTCGCATCATCGGGGTGCCGATCGCCGTCGCCGCCCTGGTGGTCCTCGTCACCACCGGCATCCCCACGACGGCGGCAGTGGCGGCCTACACCGATCCTCTCGGGACCACCGTCACGACCCCTCTTTTCGCCGACTGCTCAGGGGTGGACGCGAGCGGTCGCGAGTACGCGCGCCGGCACGGCATCGCCGTGTGCGCAGCGAACACCACCCCGCCGGACGTCGCACTGCGCACCGAAGCGGTCGGCGGCGAGGAGTGCGGCGCGCTCACCCTGACGGCGATGAGCTGGGGGCGGGGTGTCGCGGCGATCGCGTGGAGAGCGTCATCGGAGACCGGTCCGATCGAGGGCGTGGACCTGACCGTGTCGGTCTCGGGGCGGGCGGGAACCACCGTGCACCGCTTCTCGGGGCCGACCGGCTCGACGCCGGCGAGCGAGGGGATGGTGACCTACGTCGGCACCGGTCTCGCGGTCGTCACGATCTCGGGAACCGTCGAAACGGCCGTGGCGGCCTGCTCGCTCTCGTCGGCTCCCGCGCGCATCGGGGTGCGCTGAGGCGTGTCTCAGCCCTTGCCACCGGGAGGGCCGACGACGAGCAGCACGACGAAGACGAGCGCGACGACGGCGACGAGGACGAGGCCGAGCACCCACGGCCGGCGGAGGAAGAACCGCAGCGCACGGTCGATCGGACGCCTGTCGCGCGGGTCGCCGCTGTCGTCGAGCCGCCACGCGCCGCGGAGCCGCCCCGACCGCTGCAACCACAGCTCGGTCGGAATCGTCGCGTACGGGATCACGGCGCTGACGATCGCCACCGCCGCCGGAACGAATCCCCACCGCTGGTTCAGCGCCACGAGCACCGCTGTCGCACCGTAGGCGAGGAACACGAACCCGTGGATGCCGCCGCCGATGCTCACGGCGATCGGGAGATCGGCGGTGGCCCGCAGGATGAGCCCGCCGATCAACAGGGTCCACGAGATCGCTTCGGCGATCGCGAGCGTGCGGAACAGGGTCAGCGGCGTGCGGAACACGTCTCTCCTCGGGCGGGGTGGAAGATCCCGGAGTCGGGGTTTTCCACCCTACGGAACCCGAGGCCGCGGCATCCCGGGTCTCCTCGACGTCGAACGACGCTCACTCGATCGGCTGGTCGTCCTCCTCGAGCGACGGGTCCGACCTGTCGGCCTCGGCCGCGGTCGACGTGTCGGGCTCAGGGCCGGTAACTGGACCGGCGTCTCGATGAGGCGAGAGTGGAATTCTTGGACAGAATTTCGGACCAAACCAGGCGACTGGGACATTCGCTTCACACAACGCCCCATTGTCGACGCGTCGTGATTGCCACAAATGCCATAATTGCTACATAATCAATTGATGACATCACCGTACGAAAATCGCGCGCCGGACACGTGGGGCGACGTGACCTCGAGACTCATTCAGCGGTATCCGATCGATCTCGACGAACTTGTTGAGGTAGTCCTCAAGTGCTGGAGGGACATTTTTTCGACGACCATAGGTGGTCGGCTGCGTGTCGGCGATGACGTGCAGTTTTCCCCGCAAATGATGGCAAACTTTCTCGACGAGTTGATACCCGTCGAATTGGCAGAGCGGTATCCGGCCACGTGGAGACGTCAGCGATCCAAAAACGAGAAAGACCTCGTTTGCCTCCTGGACGACGTCTTCTCCACTGAAATCAAATGCTCCTCATCCCCGAATGACATCTTCGCAAACCGGAGCTACGCTCAGCCATCTGCCCCGGGAACGAAGCCCAAGGATGGATACTACCTAGCTATCAACTTCCAGGGGTTCCGCGTTGCGCGAGCACCACAGGTGACTCGGGTCAAGCTAGGTTGGCTCGATCACACGGACTGGTTACCCCAAATCAGCGCGACAGGCCAGCAGGCCCGCCTCACGCCTGCGGCCAAGTTGGCCAAGCTGATACAGATCTACCCGCGAGAAGGTCACTGAAGAAGCAGGCCGCTCAAAGACTCCTTCTTGGCCAGGTATCGACTGACGGCGAGGTCGCAATACTCACCGGAAATTTCTATACCGATGGAACGGCGCCCCGTCTTGGCGGCGACGACCGCTGTCGTTCCTGATCCGGAGAACGGGTCGAGCAGTACCGCGTTCTTTTCGCTCGAGGCTAGAACGACGCGCTCGATGAGCGCCTCGGGAAACTGTGCGGGGTGAGGCGTGCGCTCCGCCGAACTGCGTTGGTATCCCGAGGTGACCTTCGCAAATTGCCATACGTCGGTCGGATTCTTGCCAAGTGGGTTGACCTTCAGTCTACCGTTCTTGTACTGCCTCGGATACTTCACGTCCGGATCCCGGATGGCGTCGAGGTTGAAGACGTAATCGTCAGCGTTCTTCACGAACCAAAGGAACTTTTCATTCCTCGGCGAGAGAAACCTTCGACCCGCGACGCCCGCCCCGTAATTCCAAACAACCTCTTGGATCAGGTAGAAGTCCGTGAGGTTCCACAGGAGGTATGGCAGAGGCACGGCTTTGCCGGACTGATGAAGCGGCGTGTAGCCTACATTCAGCCAGAATGCTCCCGCGGCGGCGGTCACCGCATGGACCAACCGCATCCATCTCTCTGACCAATCTACGTAATCCTCGAGCGTCCTAGCACTCTCGTACGACTTGCCTATGTTGTATGGGGGGCTTGTCACAGTCAGGTCAACGGAGGCTGTGGGCAGTTCGCGTAGAAGTTCTAGGCAGTCACCGCGGAGAAGGACGAAGTGCTCATCGGCGAAGTGAACACTTGGCGACAGGCGGGCGGCCTCAAACGCGTCATCCACCACTGACACCATCCGCTCCAATCGTGAACCAATCACACAGGACGAGACGCGACGTGCCCACACGTCAGACCTCTGGACTCCCTTGTTCCTAGCCTAGGTGAGGGAACCGACACCGCACGCGAGCGGCCCGCTCACTCAAACGCCGATGTACGAAGTCGGTGTCATCACCGCGCGTAGGGTGGAGGGGTGGCGGAATCCCGGGGGCGCGTGTGGACCGGGGTCATCCGGGTGGGGCCGCGACAGGGTGATCATCGCGTGGCGCTGCGGGCCGTGATCAGCGTCGGCGCTCCCCTTCTCGTCCTGTTCCTCATCGGCCGCCTCGATCTCAGCGTGTACGCGAGCTTCGGCGCCTTCGCCGCGCTGTACGGCCGCGCCGACCTCCCACGCACGCGT
>NZ_LDRU01000039.1 GCF_001476285.1 Microbacterium testaceum
GCGGGCGGTCTCGAGACCGCGGCCGACGTGCTCGTGCTCGACCTCGAAGACGGCCTCCCCTCGGGACGCAAGGCCGAGGGACGCGACCGAGCCCGTCGGGCGGCCGCCCACGCTCCGGTCTGGCTGCGCATCAGCGCCGCGGGCACCCTCGACGGAGAAGACGACCTCGCCCTCGGCCGCGAGCTCGACGACCGCCTCGCCGGAGTCGTGCTCGCGATGTGCGCGGGCCCCGCCGATGTCGCCCACGTCGCGGCATCCCTTCCCGACGGCGTCCCGATCGTCGCGATGGTCGAGTCGGCCGCGGCCCTGCTCGCGGCCCCCGCGATCGCCGCGCACCCCGCGACGCGCCGCCTCGCCTTCGGCACCGGAGACTTCCGCCGCGACACGGGCATGTCAGCCGACCGCCTGGCCCTCTCGTGGCCGCGCGCGCAGCTCGTCGTCGCCTCGGCCGCGGCGGGGATCGCGGGTCCCATCGACGGGCCGTGCGGTCCGGTGGATCACGCCCGGGATGCCGCGCTCCACGCCGTCGCGATGGGTTTCACCGGCACTCTCGCGCTTCAGGATGCCGCCGTCCCCGGCGCCCACGCCGGCTTCACGCCCGCACCCGACGAGGTCGAGCGCGCCCGGGCGCTGCTGTCGGCGTCGCCCGACGGCCCGGTCGACGGCTCGTACGCCCCGACGCTCGCGCGCGCTCGCGCGCTGGTGGAGCGGGCCGAGGCCCTCGCCGCGCTGTAGCCGCCGGGCGCTCGCCGGGCGCCGTGGCACCGCGCCGGGCCGCCCGCGTTCCCGCGTTCCCTCGTTGAGTGTCCAAAACACCCGGACAGTTTTCTGAGGCGTCCGTGTGTCTTGGACACTCAACGCCGCAACCCCGGCGCGTTCAGCCCCGCCGGAACCACCGCCGCCGCACCACCGGCGCGACGGCCGCCGCTTCCTCGCGGGCACGCCGCCGCTCCGCCCACGCCGCCACCTCGGCCTCGACGTCGACGGTCGGCGTCACCACGGGCGGCCCGCCCTGCAGCTGACGACGTGCTTCGATGACGCGCCGGTTGAAGTCGTGCAGCGCCTCACGGACGTCGGCCTCTCGGGCGATGGCATCCATTCGCTCGGCGCGCTCCGCGTACTCGACGCGCAGCGTCAGGGCGGGCGGACCGAGACCGGTGAGCTGCTCCGACTCGATCTTGCGTCGGATCCACCAGTCGGGGTCGTGCGTCCCGCCCAGATCGGGGAGGGGTTTGCCGGCGCCGGGCAGGTTGTCGAACTCTCCGCGGCGGATCGCTTGTTGGATCGAGGTCTCGACGAACGCGGCCCGCTCCGCCGCGGTCGAACCGCGCTGCGGCCCATTCGCCGCGGGTTCGGGCTCGAGTCCGCTCTCGCGCAGCTCGCGGTCGAGCCGGTAGCGCTCGGCCGACTGGCGTGGGTCGTCGCTCATGGGCACCTCCGGTCCTTCCAGGCTACGACGGCGCGGTCGGGCTGGGGTCGGCGCGCGGCAGTGCGAGCTCGAGCCGGTGCAGCGTGCCGGACTCCGGAGAAATGGATGCCACAGCCCCCACTCGCAGCCCACGCCGGGCCGAAGCGACGAAAACTCCGGAGTGCGGCACGCCTCGGGCCGGGCACGCACCCGGCCCCGCCTCACACGCCCAGGCGCCGCAACCTCTGCCGCGCCATGTCCTGCGCGCGCGGACCCGACCCGAGCGCCCGCTCGGTCACCCGCAGAATGACGCGCGTCACGCTCAGCACGGGCAGCGGCCAACGCCGCACGCCGAGCATCGCGCGGTACCGGCGGGGGATCGTCGCCACCGCCGCGGCGAACAGCACGCGGTAGGCGAGCCCCATCGCCCCGCGGAACGGGGGCTTACGGAGAAACCGCACCACATCGTCGACCCGCTCGCCGCCCCGCAGCTCACCGCGTTCGTAGAAGCCGTCGATCTCGGCGCGCAGCGCTGCGCGCGTGAGCGGCGGATCGACGACGCGCATGAGCCGCCCCGCGGTCGCCCAGTCGGCGACGTACGCGTCCGCGCCGCCCGGGATCGGCTTCCGCGACACCTCGTGCCCCGACAGGAACGCGTCGGTGAAGGCGAGGTGCACCCAGCGCACGAGGTCCGGCGCCTCGGCGGAGTACGCCCGCTCGCTTCCATCCCCGGCGCGATAATCCCCCTTCACGCGCTGGTGGAACCGACCGACGCGTGCGGTCTCGGCATCCGCCTGTGTCCGTGAACCGTAGGTGAGCGTGATGACCCAGCGCACGGTGCCGGTGAGGCGTCCGATCGGATCCTCGCGATACCGCGACCAGTCGTGCACGCCGGCGAGGGCACCCGGGTGCAGCGCCTGGAGCAGAAGGGCCCGGATGCCGGCGACCAGGGTCCCCATTCCGGCGTGAACCGTCCACGCGGGACCGTTCTCGGCGAAGTATCCGGCGTCGTCTCCCTCGGCGATGGCCCGCACGTAAGGGGCCATGCCCGTCGGGTCTCCGGCGAGGGCGACCAGCAGCTTTCCCCGCAGCGACGCGATCCAGTCGGGGACGGGGGAGGGGTCGGTCACCTCTCCAGCGTGCCACCGCCGCGCACGACGAGCGCCGAGGTGTCGCGGCATCGAGAGATTCAGTGTCCCTCGTGCGAGATGACCGGAACGGTGCCGTCATCCCGCAGCAGGACGGCGTTCTGCGTCGCGCCCAGCGCGGGGGTCACGACGACCGCGATCACCGCGGCGGCGACCAGCAGGCCCACGACGCTCATCGGCTGCGGGGTGCGCTCGGGATGAGCGATGCGGCGCCGACGACGCAGGTGCACCGCGGCGCTCGCGCCGACGATGACGGAAAGAAGGGATGCCGCGGCCACCGCGAGAACACTGGTGTGCGCCGGAACCACGAACAGCAGGGCTGTCGCGCCGACGATCGCGGCGAGGCTGCCGCCGAGTACGAGGGCGGGGACGACGAGACGTCCCGCCCAGAGGACGACGCCACCCCACGCGAGGGCGGCGAGCCCGAAGACCACCAGCCCGATTCCGAGGCCGCTCGCGGCGGCCCCGGAATCGGGACGGGTGATGGCGCCCGCACCGAGGGCGGCGGTGATCAGGCCGGCCCCCCATGCGAACACCGAGGGCCACGACCGGACGAAGGTCGCAGCGTTCATGGTCAGACCGCCGCGGTGCGGGGGACGTTGCGCTCGGTGCCGAGGCCGACACCCAGCAGCACGACGGCGCTGGCGAGGTGCAGGAAGTGGTCGGGCACGTTCAGGGCCAGGATGTTGGCGGGGCCCATGAGGAAGAAGCCGACGATACCGAGGAGCAGGTAGACCGCACCGACGGTGGTGTTGACGCCCTTCGCCGCACGGGCGTTCGCGAGACCAGCGACGAGCAGAGCGCCACCGATCAGGAGGTGGGCGATGTTGTGGAGCGGGTTGACCTCGAAGATGCCGAGGAGCAGGCCGCCCTCGTTCGAGATGAAGCCGACACCGCCGGTGACGGCGAAGCCGAGCAGACCGACGAGCAGGTACACGGCCCCGAAGATCGTGGCCACGAGGCGGTTAGGTGAAGAGCTCATGGTGAACCTCCCAGTGAGTTAGCAGCGACCTCGTGGCCGCCTTCCTCACATCTTCGGAGACAATGGCTGGTTCGGATTGGGCTTTGCACGACCCCGCTTTGTCCGGTACAAGCAGGCTCTCAACGCGCCGGTGTCCGGAAACGACAGAAGGCCCCCGAGTACTCTCCGAGGCCCTCCGTTACATAGGTCACCATACGAACCGGCGGGGCGCCTCCTCGGGGGATTGCATTTCACACGCTGTTCACGTACTGAGTCGCTCTGCCACACTCGCCTCATGAAGTTCGAAACGACTCTGTCGCAGATGGGCAACAACACCGGTATCGAAGTCCCGCCCGAGGTCGTCGACGCGCTGGGAGGCGGGAAGCGCGCGGCCGTCGTCGTCGATGTGAACGGCTACGTGTACTCCAGCACGATCGGCGTCATGGCCGGCAAGATGCTCATTCCGTTCTCGTCCGACAAGCGTGCCGCGACGGGCCTCTCGGGAGGGGATGCCATCACCGTCGATCTGCAGCTCGACACTGCGCCGCGCACGGTCGAGGTGCCGGCCGACCTCGCGTCCGCGCTCGCCGAAGCGGGTGTGCGCGAGGCATTCGATGCGCTGTCCCCGAGCGCCCGCAAGGCTCATGTGACGAACGTCGAGGGAGCCAAGGCGGCCGACACGCGCGCCCGCCGGATCGACGCGATCGTGGCCAAGCTCGGCTAGTCCGACCGGCTCGTTCGAACCCCCCGACCGATAACCTGGGAGGGGAGGATGTCGTGGGTCGCACAAAGGATGCCATTGCCGAGGGGCTGTCGATCGCGACGGCGGCGGCACGGCTCACGGTGCGCAACCGCATCCTCGTCGAGACGATCGCCCGTGGCGGGCAGTTCGACAGCGAGGTCTTCGCTGACTTCGCGCGCAAGACCCTTCGGGCTCTCGCTGACGAGCAGGACCAAGCTGCCGAGCGGGTGACGCACCAGCGGAAGCGCGCGTGGGGTCGGTTCTCCGACTCCTCGGGAACGCACGATTACCGCGATCGCGACACGCGCAACCTCCGCCGTCGCGCGAACCAGTCTCGCGGGGTCGCGAAGGAGCTGCGCGCCCTCGCCGACGATCCGGCGCGTGTGGAAGCCCTGGTGGCGGCCGCCCGGATGGCAGCGTGGGGAGACGTCGAGTCGAACCTCCGGCAGCGCCTCGACGTCGAGGGCATGACCGCCGACGCCGATCCCGATTACGCCACGATGCGTCGCGCGCGCATGGACGCCCTGCGCATGGTCGATCTCGCGCGCCTCGCCTCGCAGGCGAAGCGCAAGGCGAAAGAGAAGGCCGCGGCCGAGTCCGAGAACCCCGACGCCGAGAACGACGAGAAACCCGCCAAGACCGGCAAGAAGAACAAGTCCAACGCGCGCTGACGCAGAATCCTCCGCGACCGGAATGTCACACGAGGCGGTCGGCCGGACATTCCCGGGTATGGACGAAGCCGGGTTGTGGCGCCGCGTCGCCGCCGACGGCGATGAAAGGGCATTGGGCGACCTCTACGAGCGGCACGTCGACCGCGTGTTCCGTCACGCCGCGCGATTGGCATCCGATCGACGGGATGCCGAGGATGCCACGGCCGTGGCCTTCTTCGAACTCTGGCGCCGGCGTGACGCGGTGCGTGTCGTCGACGGGTCGCCGCTGCCGTGGCTGCTCGCGACGACGACGAACGCGCTGCGCAATCTCCAGCGTTCGTCGGCTCGCTACCGGCGTTTGCTCGACACCCTGCCCCGCGCGGCGGACGCGAGCTCCGCCGAGGACGAGGTCTTCGCCGATGAGAACGCCCGCGCGCTTCTCGCGCCTCTCGGCGCGGTCGATCGACAGCTGGTGATGCTCGTGCACCTCGAGGGCTATCGCGCTGACGAAGCCGCCGTGGTGGTGGGACTCAGTCCTGCGGCGGCGCGGGCTCGCCTCTCTCGCGCGCGGGCAAAGCTCCGCGATCTCGTCCCGGATGCCACACGCGAGGAGGATTCCGCATGAACGCACCGCGCATCGATCCCGTCTTCCGCGCGGGATTGCATCGACAGCTCGTCGCGCAGACGAAGCTGCCGCAGCGGCGCAGTCGCGCGAAGCTGTTCCTGATTGCGGGGGCGGGGGCGATCGTGCTCGCCGCGGGTGGGACGGCGGCGACCGCCGAGCTCTGGACTCTCCCCGGCGGCACGGTCACCAGTGAGCTCGGTGCTCACGTCACCGCGGAGGGCTCGGGCGACGGCACGCTGGTTCTGCCGCCTCGCCCCGACGCCGCGAATCAGGTCCGTATCGAGCTGCGCTGCCTCACGCCGGGCACCTTCACTTTTCCCGCGGGATCGGTGACGTGCACCGCGGATGACTTCGTCGCGCACCCTGATGGCGCGGTGTCGTGGATCGACGTGCCCGTCGACGCGGTCGGTTCCGAGCTCGTGGTGTCGTCCGGCGCCGACGAGAGGTGGCGTCTCACCGCGACCTACCTCGAGGCGCAGCCTGTGCCCCTCGCGGTGAACGATCGCGGCCAGACCTATGGTTCGGCGGGCGCGGGGGAGGAGCCCGACCTCATTGCTGTCGTCGCGACGAACGGCCGTCAGGGCTACGTCGATGCTGACGAGTTGGCGGATGCCACGGGCTCGGGCCAGAACTTCACGTCACCCGAGGAGGCCTTGCGGTGGCAGGAAGAGCGCGCTGGTCGGGCGGTCGTCGTGCCGGTGTTCCTGTCGGACGGCGTGACGAGGGTGGGGGATTTCGTGGTGCAGTGACCCGGTGTGGTGACGCAACGAGTGAGGCCCCGTCGACCGAAGTCGACGGGGCCTCACTCGTTGCTGTGTGTGCGCTTACGCCTTGTTCTCGGCGCGGTTGCGACGAACCTTCGCGGCGACCGCAACGGTCGCACCGGCGAGCACGAGCGCGCCGCCACCGATGTAGATGCCCATGAGCGACTCACCGTTGACACCGGTCGCCGGGAGAGCGGTGCCGCCGCCCGGGTTCGAGCCGGAGCCGCTGCCGGCGCTGCCGTCGGCGCGGGCGCCGCTCGCAGCGAGGGTGTAGGGGCCGCTCGGGTTGGCGGGGAGCGTGACCACGGCGGTCGCGGCACCCGACGAGTCGGCCGTCTTGGTGACCGACGCCGAGGTGACGGGGAGGTTTGCGGTGGCGATGTTCGCACCGGTGACACCGCGTCCGACGAGGGTGAACGTCACCTCAGTTCCGGGCTGGAAGCCCGACACCGGAACGGGACCGTTGGACGTGATGGTGATCGTCACGGTGTTGGGGCCGGTAGGAACGTACGCCTGCGCGGCGACGGGCGCGGCGAGGAGCAGCGCGGCGGCGACAGATGCCGAGGCGACTGCCGTAGTGAGACGACGCTTCATGAGAGCCTGCTTTCGAAACCGATGTGGCGGTACGTGGTGGGTCCGCGCGGTGCCGACAGTCGTCCAAATGGCGCGTGCGGACGGGATTGATGCGGTGTCGTGCGGCTGAATGCTTTCTTGAGTATCCCCTACGGATCTGCTGGATTGCAAACCGTAACGGTTTCTTTCTTGTGAACAAAACGCGACACAAGGGCGCGCGTCGCCAACGATCGATAGTTTCCTGGATCGATTACTCACGCTCGAGTGAATGATCGCTTGAGGGGATACCTCAGTCGAGGAAAGATTTCGCGGATGTCTGCGCACGGCCTCAGCGACATTCCTAGAGTCAGCCGAGGGCTCCGCAGGTTGCGACAACCGTGGGTGTGAGCGCGGCGTCTGCAGTGGGAGTGACGTAGGCCTCCGCCGAGGTCACCGTCGACGGAGCCGTGACCGACACCGTCACCGTGGTCGATTGGCCGGGGGTCAAGTCCGCGCCGAAGGTTATCACGCGGCGTCCCTGGTAGACGCCCTCGGCGAAGCCGGTACCCGCGCTGTTCTGCGCCGCATCAAGTTCGTACCCCTCTGGAAGGTAGATGTTGCCCACGACCTTGGCGATACCCGGCGGTGTGCCGTACATTCCCCCACCGGTGATGTACCAGGGCAGGGCGGTCGCCGCGTCCGTCGGCGCGTTGCTCGTCAGCGTGGCGGTTAGCGTCAACCGCTTGTCCGTGGCGGAGGACGGGCAGCCCACCCACGCCAGCGAAACGGTTGGGCGCACGTAATAGCTCATCTTCGACCCGGTCGCGTCATTCAAGAAAACACCGAAACGCGCTGTCCGATCATCCGTCACAGGAAGATGCCCAGCGATCGTCGTGCCATCGAGAACCTCCTGCTCGGTCGCGTCGGCACTCCACAGGAAGAAGCGGTGTTCGTCGCCGGCGCGTGCAAGGGCGGATATCAGAGACCCAGCTGAGCCCCGGCCGTCGATCAGACCTTGAAAGACGGCGCCAGCTGCGCCCGCGAAGACGACGTCTTGCGTAGCGGGATCTTCGTATCGAAGGTACACACCGTTGAGGAGGAAGGGGACCGCATTGTCGGCGGTCAGAGTGTCACCCGTGGGGAGGGTCACGGGACCGATGGCTCCCAGCAGATACGACAACACGACAGGGTCGACCGCCAGAACTCCGTCGACTTCGATTCCGGTCTTGCGCTTGTACGTCTCGCGTGCGAGCGGGCCGTCGACCGTGAAGTCGGGAATCTGCGTCAGGTTGTGAACGTATCGGGCAGGTTTCGTGTCGTAGATCGACGTGACGTCGGAGGGCAGATCAACAGGAGTCGAGAGCGATTGCTGCGTTAGTTCGGTGGCAGACCTCGTGCCGACGAGGCTGATTGCGCCCTGGTCGGTGCGCAGCAGGATAGTGGTCCCCGTGATGCCGCCCAGCGATCTCCACTCGGCGTTGTTCTGCACGAGCAGGAGATACTCGCGCGGGCCATCCTGACCGAGCATCGTCGGCAGTAGGAGAGAGGCGCGAGACAGGCCGTCGACGGCACCGGCCACCTGGCCGAAGAGCTTGTCGGCCTGACCGACGGCCGAGCCGACGACGCCGATGAGGGGCGTGTGATCAATGCTGTCCACCGAGTCGGCGGCGGCGCGCGCGTGAACGGCGGCCTCGCGCGCGGGCTCGGCGATCTGCTGCAACGGACTCGTGTCGATCCGCCCCCCGGTGGGCACGAGGGCATCGGCTGAGACGCTTCGGGCGGCCGTCGTCAACGGGAGCAAACTCTGTCTCAGCAACTCGTCTGACGCTGCAGCGACTGTCCCGAAAGCGGCGAGCTGCGGCCCGATCCACGGAGCGTGCTCAGCGAGCTTCCAGACGGGATCAGAGGTCAGATCGTGCGCGGTCTGGGCGTCGGAAGCGAGCCGTGCCAGGGCCGGGGCCGCAGATGGGGGATCGGACGCGACAGCGGCGACGCTCTCGGCCGCGCCGTTCTGGATGCGGGAGAGATGTTGATACGCCACCGCTCCGCGCACGCCCACCCACACAGCACAGATGGTCGCGAGGGCGAGGGCCGTCAGCAATACCCACGCGAAAGCGCGTCCCGCTGCGCGAGCGGGGGGCGGCAGCGTCTCAGACGCCACCGGAGTCGTCCGTTCTGGGCTCACGATCCGTGCGGCGACAGCCCACATCGGCGGAGCGGACGCGAGAGCAACAAAGATCACTCACGGGGAACAGGGGTCTCCCTCAGCTTTCCCGGCTGGGGTCCCGCGACGCCCGGCGCAGATTGAGCCCGAGCTCATCGAAAGTCGCCGAATCAGTCGAGTTCGCGGAAGCCTTCGCCGGCCCGGGTGCCTGTCGAGTCTTTCGCTGGCTTCTGCCGTTCTTGGCGGGCTCGGTGTAGCTGTATCCGTATCCGTATCCGTACGAGGTGTAATACGAGTCGGGTCCGCGCGTCGGAACCATCGACATCACGAAGCCCGCGACTTTCGCGCCGACGGTGGTCAGAGCAGTGGTCGCAAGGGTGAGCTGGTGCCGCGTGGTCCGCCCCGCTGAGACGACCATCATCGCCCCGCTCGTCGCGCGAGCCAGGATGGCGGCATCGGTGACGGGAAGAAGGGGCGGCGCGTCGCAAAGAACGACATCGAACTCACGTTCGAGCATTTCCAGGAGCCCGCTCATCTGCCGCGATCCGAGCAATTCGCTGGGGTTCGGGGGGATCTTTCCGGCAGGTAGCACGTAGAGGCTTCGTCCACCCCAGGGGAGCATGACCTCGTTGATCTGAGCGCGCCCGATGAGGACGTCGGTGAGGCCGGCGCCCCCCTCGATGCTGAGATACTCGGCAACCTTCGGCTTACGAAGGTCGGTGTCGACCAGCGCGACTCGCTTGCCCGCATCAGCGAGAGCGATAGCGAGATTGATCGTCGTGGTCGACTTCCCCTCGCCAGGTATCGAGCTTGTGATGACGAAACTCGCGCGGCCGCCCATATCGAGGAATTGCAGGTTCGTGCGGAGTACCCGGAACGATTCCGCGCGAGGGCTAAGCGGATCGGCGTGGACGATCAGGGGCCTGTCTTTTGCTTTGGCGTCGAATGCGATCGCGCCGATGCTGGGCGCCTTCGTGATCTGCTCCGCATCGCGCGGCGTGCGGACCCGATTGTCCAGGCGGGTTCGCAGTACGGCCGCGCCGATTCCGAGTGCCAGGCCGCCGATCAGGCCGAGCGCCAGGTTGAAGGGGATGTTGGGACTCGAGGGCGTGACGGCGGGCTGCGCGTCGCGCACCTTGGTGAGACGAACTGGGCTGGAGCCGTCCGTCGCCGCGGGTTCCAGCTCGGGCACGGTCGTCGCCAAGCTCGCTGCCACGGCGTTGGCGATGGATGCCGCCCGGGCGGGGTCAGGATCGGAGACCGAGATTGTCAAGAGCGTTGAGTTAAGCGCGGCCGCGGCTTTGACTCGACTTGCGAGCGACTCCGCATCGACCGCAAGCCCCAGCTCGCTGATCACCGGCTCGAGAACTGCCGGGGTCGTGACCAGGCCGACATAGGTATTGATACGCGCTTGCGTGAAACTCGACCCCTGCTGCAGCTCGGCGGCGGTGCTCCCCGCCTGGGTGGACACGAAGACTGTGCTTGTCGACTCGTACACCGGCGTCCGCGTAAGCGTGTATCCGGTCGATGCGCCCAATCCAATAAAGGTGAGAACGACGATGACTAGCCAGTTCTTTCGAAGAGTTCGAATGATTTCGCTGAGCTCCATGGTCCCTCTCGAATACGCGCCGACGATCTGCGGGGCCAAGGTCGCACGATCTCCCTCAGTGTGCCACATTGAATGTTTCCGGCAGACTCACTGGTGATTCGGGCCAGTGTCCTTCCAAGGCATCGGCGCTGTCGTTGCTCCGGAGATAAGTTTGCCCCGTGCCAACGCCCCGTTTCTCCCCCTCGTTCGCGGAAGATCCTCTTTCTCCCGGGAAGGAGCAAACAACGCCCTTCGGCGCCCCCCGCAGCCCACGTCGGCGCAGGCGAATAGATTGGCGTCTGGGAGGGCGGGCCGTCGCGCGGTGGGACGCCTCGCTCCTGGCCGTCGTTGCCGCGAGCGTTGGAGTGGGGCTCATCGGAGCCGCGGTCGTGGGCAGGATCGGAGCGCCGTGGGCTTCACTGGCTTCCACTGTGACGCTCTGGTTGGGATTCACCGTCGCGATCCTGTTCGCCATCGTGCGCGCCAGACCCGCCGGTTTGCTGCGCTTCGACCCCGTTGATCTTCTTTGGGGTCTGTGCATCGGACTTGGGCTCCGGGGGTTGCAAGGCTGGTGGAGTGGCAGCGCATCTGTGTCATTCCCCACGGCGGGCGCTCTCGACGGCAATCTGCCCGGCGACTGGTGGCTGACAGTGGCTCTTCCTGCGGGACTCCTCGGCCCGGTTATCGAGGAGTTCCTCCTTCGGGCGGTAGTGCTCGTTGCGCTCTACCAACTACTTCGGCCAGCGGTGGGAGCCCTTGCAGCCGGGTTGACAGGGCTTCTCGTCTCGGCTGGCGCCTTCGTGCTTCTCCACGTTGCTTTCGGTGCTATGTCGCTCATCGATGGGGTGCTGTTGTTCACGGTCGGGGCGGTTTGCTCACTTACCGTCTTGCTAACGGGGCGCATCTGGGGCGCTGTCTTGATCCATGTCGTTTACAACGTGTCCTTCCTCGCCCTTGTGATCGTCGGCACGGCGCTCAAATGAAGGCACAGAGCGGTCGGAGGGTAGGTCACAGGAGAGTGGTCGACGCAAATTCCCGGAAACGTTCTGCTGTTACTGTTCAGCCGAGCGAGGCGCGAACTGACGAATGTGCTCAGATGTGAGGCGTCGAGCCTCGGGCCAATTGAACCTCATGCTGCTCGAAACCAATCAGGAAGGCTCGGTCGTTGTCGCGAACTCAGACCCAGGTCATCGTTTCGCAGGGTTATCAGGGCCATCGCCTCATGTACGTTCGGTTGCTCGCTGATGCCGCGATAGCTCGGGGCCGTCGACCTCTCCTGGCTTTGGACCACGCTGCGCCGGAGTCCGCTGAGTTTGCCACCCACCTCGGAGGACTCGATCGCAGCGCACGGGTCGTTACTTTCGATGGTCACCGACCGAACGATCTCCGGCGGACGCTGCAGAACCAGAAGTGCGATCTGCCCGTCGTGTTCGCTGAGGGCGACGCCTGGCTTCGGCCCTTGCTCACTTCGAGGCTCCTCCCTGGTAAGGCGACCGTTCTTGTTATGCGTCCAGAAAGCCAGTCCTCCGGTTTGCTCATGCGTGCAGCCCAGAACGCCGCAAAGCGCATACTGCGACAGGCTGTCCGCGTGCTGCGCGGGCATGAGGTCTTCACTCTGACGGGCGCGATGAGGAGCAGTCTCGGTCGGTACGAGGTTCCCGACCCGGGAACGATGTCCGCCAGCCCTTCGGATGGCGCTCGGGCGCGTGACGCTTGGAATCGTGCCTTTCCGGCTGCGCCGGCATTCTGGATCGGTGTGATCGGCGGAATAGGTCCTCGCAAGAATCTCGATGTGGTGGCTGAGGCCGTTTCCGCTCTGACAGGGAACATCGGCCTCGTCATCGCAGGTCAGGCCGAGGTCGACGAATCGATCATCGAACGATGGCTGACCCCAGCAACTGAGCACGGTGTGCCCATCATGCGGTTGGCCGGGACCCTCGGCGAGCATGACTTCGATTCGATCATCCAAGGTTTGGATTGCGTTGTCGTCGCCCATTCGAATGAGGGCCCCAGCGGCATTCTGGCGAAGGCCGTGATGGCACACACCGCGGTTGTCGCGGCTGGCGCGCAGTCGTTGAAACGCGACGCAGAGTTCTCCGGCGGAAGAGTTCTTTGGTCCGAGCTCACCCCTGAAGGCATCGCGTCGTCCTTGACATCGGTGCTGCACTCTGCGCCCCCGGAGGCCGGGCCGACTCTGGACAGCCAGCAGATCTTCGCTGATCGCCTGCTGTCCGGAGCCAGAAGGAGATTTTCCTGGAGCGAGAAGACTGTCGGGTTGAGTGGATTGTGAAATCTGCTGTTGTTGCGCTATTTACTTTGCACTTTCACGCACTCATAAAGGATGACCTCGAGTGAGTAGATTGCCCGGGGCTTCGTCGCAGGCGATGTTTCTCGTACTTGCTACAGGATCATCGCAAGCTCTGGTTGCGTTCTCGTACATCCTGGCTGCGCGAGGTAGCGATCCGACACAGTTTGGCGCGGTAGCCTCCGCTGTTGCCGTGGGCATGGCGCTCATCGGAATCGTTGACTTCGGTGCCAACTCGCTTTGGGTACGATCCATAGCTTCGGGCGAGCTCAGCCTGGAAGAGATTTCCCGGCGAAGCCTCTGGAAGATGGTCCTGGCGGGTGTGATTGCGGTGATCGCTTCTTTGGTTGTCACCGTTCTCAACCTGCCCCCCGATTACGTCTGTATCGGCTTCATCTTCTTCTTGACCACTCTTGCGCAGCTCACCCAGGTTCCGCTCAGAGCGGCTGCGCGGAGCGACCGTGTCGCGACGGCCGTCGTTGTCAGCCGGCTGGTCGGATTCCTGGGGCTCCTCATCCTTACGTTCTCGGGTATGCCGAGTACCACGGCGCTTTGGGTCTCGCTGAGCGTCAATGCAATCGTCGAGGCATCGATGTATGTCGTTCTGACGCCTCGAGAATTTCGTTACAGATTCCAAACTTTTCGCGTCGTGAACCCATGGAAGGGGTCGATGCATTTCGGGGTCTATTCGATCGCAACGAGTTTGCAGTCGCTAGACGTACCCATCCTCTCCGCGGCCGCGGGACCAGTGGCTGCGGGCGCGTACGCGGCCGTGAACAGGTGGACTCAGCCGCTCGGCATCGCCGTGGGAGGGTTCACTTCGGCATCGGCACCGTTCGTCGCCCGTGCCACGTCATTTGCCGAAGCATGGTCCTCCATTAGAAGGGCGACGTGGATGCTCGGCGTGGCTTTGGCGAGCTGCGTGGTCGCTTTCTTCTTGGCGCAGCTACTAGTCCCTTTCCTGCTCGGATCGCAGTACCAGGATGCCGTGGGGGTCTTTCAAGTGATGGCGATCGGAACAATTCCGGCACTGCTCAATCAGCCACTCGCCGTATTCAGCCAGATGCGGGGTGGCGACAAGGGCGTCGGAGTGGTGACCGCCTTGGGCATTGCATTTCGCCTCTTGGCAACGTTCGGTCTGGGTGCCGCGCTAGGGGCGATCGGTGGCGCGCTCGCTTTCGCATTGTCTCAGGTAATTCTGCTCATCGGGTTCAGTGTCATCCTGGTCCGTCTAGTGCGATTGGAGTGAACAAGATGCGAGTACTACAGGTGCTCCTGAGCCCTCGGATCGGAGGGGCGGAATCCGCTGTCGCCTCGCTTGCGGAGGTGTGGGAAGGGCGGGGCATAGCATGCCACGTCGCATATCTCGACCAAGACAAACCCGGCGGGGCATTCGCTCGTGCGTCCGGCCTTCGCGCGGCTATACGCGAACTTCAGCCGGATGTCATTATTTCCCACTCGGCTCTTCCTAACGCGTACTCGAGGCTGGTGGCTGGGGCCATTCCGGTCATTTGCGTCCTCCACAGCGCTGCACGCGACTTCGACGATCCCAAGCTGAAGTTTGCGGAGCGCCTCCTCCAGCGTCGGACGCGCTCCGTCGTTGCAGTCAGCTCTGCCCAACGGGAGGAGTACGCCGCGCTCTTTCCTATGCAACGGGTGGTCGTGATCCCTAACGGGGTCTCCTCTCGATTCACACCGGCCACTGAATTTGATGCCCGCGGGCCCATAGTCACGATCGGCAGGGTCGTCGCTCAGAAGGACCCCGCGTTGTGGTCGTTGGCAACGAGAACCCTCTGCGAAGAGAACGAAGACGTTCTCTTTGAGTGGTTTGGGCCGCTATCTCAGGGGTCCCTCCCTGACGCGGACGAACGATGGCACCTGGATGCCGGATCTCGTGCCCGCTTTCGCGGGCCCATCGACGACGTCGAGAGGGTCTTGCGGGGGGCCTCAGTGTTCTTCCACCCTGCGAGGAGAGAGGCGCACAGCGTGGCACTTCTCGAGGCAGCCTCGACAGCGCTCCCAATTGTCTGCAGCGACGAGGTAGCACGGACGCTGCCAGGGTGGCTGCCTCTCTCCGTTTTCGCGAGTGGAGATGCGTCGGATGCGACGCGGGCCGTACGCGAAGTCCTGCGGGATCTTGCGTCTTGGCGTCGTCAGGCGGTGCTCGCTGCGAGTCGTGTGACTTCCGAGTTCGGCATCGAGAGTGCCGCGAGCTCATATCTCGCGGAAGTTGATTTCGTACAGCGGTGAGCATTCGCGCCGTGACCGACCAAGAAGATGTGGCGGCCCTGAAAGTCACTTCCCGGACCTGGGTAACTAGGCGGCGACATGGGTGAAATGGAAGGTTCGCCCCGTCCGTCCGCCATCAAGACTCCCCGTTAGGATCAGGCTGTGCCCTCAATGCCGTCGCGACAGTGGTCTGTCGATCTTGCGACTTCCATTGTCGTCGCGTCCGCAGCGGTCTGGTTGGTCCTATGTGCGTTTGTTATCTCTCGTGACGCCGCTGTCGGAGCGGGTCTCGTGATTGCTCCGCTTCTCGCCTGGCTCCTGCTGGAGCACTCGTCTGCCCGGGTGCTGGCCGTGTCATTGGGGGGAATGGTAGTCCTCGGATCGTCATCCGACCTCGGGCCGAACAAGGTCATTTACGCAGGAATTGTCCTGCTCTGTGCTGCAATCTCTGGTTATCGGTTGATTGTGGACCCGCCCGCATACCTCAGGGTTTTCCGGCCGGTTCTATGGTGGGGGCTCGCCGTCGTCGCGGTCCTCGTTCTGAGCTACTTCGCCTCGCCCGTTGGAAGCGATGTCGGAACGTTCGGTCGGCAATCCATCTTCTACCTGCTGATTCTGCTCGGGCCTGTTATCGGTTTGGACTCGGGGAGAGATCTCCGGCCGGGCGTCGTGTACGGGATGATCGGTTTCATCGGGGTGATCGCTGCGGCGGGGTTTGCCGCAGACTGGCTAGACAGGCGTGGCGTCACAGCCTTACCGTTCGGGCGATTTGTCCTCTCTAGCCTGGTGCTTCCAGCCCTCGCGTTTGGCCTTGCGCTCGTAATGTTTTTTCATGCGAGGGCGCTGTACGCGCGAATACTTTGGATCCTGCCCATCATCTGTATCCCGATCGCGATGCTGGTCACAGGTACCCGTACCAACCTAATCATCTTCGTTGCCATTCTGGCGGTGCTTGGCTCCGCCCGGAGAGCGCGGGTACCAATCGGCAGCATGACAGTCGTGCTCCTCGTCGCGGGCGCGGTCGGCGTGACGCTGTTTCCGGTGGTCGCGTCCTTCGCCGTCGCTGACCCGGCCTTCCTCACGCAACGTGTTCAAGCCGCGGTGTCTGCCCTTTCAGGTGGCGGCGACCAGTCTCTGACCTTCAGGCAGCAGCAGACCGAGACGGCGCTGCTGATGCTCGATCAGAGTCCTCTACTTGGGTACGGGCTCGGATACACCATTCCGTTCACGGTAGATTCTCCTCTCCTCACGGTTCTCAGGCTCGGGTGGGTGGGCGCGGCTGTTGTAGTTGCATTTATCGCATCACTGTCAGCCGCGTTTCTGCGCGGCACGCGATTGTATGGACCGAACCCGGCGACGACTGCCTGGTGGGGCTTCCTTCTGGTATGCATAGTTAATCTGCTCTTCGGAACGCCGCTTGAGGACCGGGGCTTTGGTTATGCAGTGATGCTTGTGACCATGGGAATAGCTGCGGGCTTCCAGGGGTACCGATCATCTGCCTCCGAATTTGCGGTGGGTGCTGATCTCTCGCGCTCAACGCCGAGCGGATAAGCTTTGCGTCATGATTCTGTCGAATGATCGTCTTGTTGTCTTGGCGGAGGCCCGCGGCGCGAGATGACTTTTTCTAAGGTCGAATGCAAGTCTCATATCAGCGATTTCCTTCCGAGAGAAGGTGCCAGTGCGGTTCATAGTTGGTTTCAATAGAGATAGAGACGGGTACGAAGTTCCTGGTGCTCTCGCGGAAGAAGGGGTTCTCTCGACGCTCGTAACGGACTATTACCATGGGCGCTCAATTCCCCGCTTGGGGTGGCTATCGCATCGCAAATCATCTCTGATACCCGCCTCCCATGTGCGGCCCGTCCCCGGGGCGCTCATCCCGCAGCTAAGATACGAAGCTACGAAGCGCCTTGGTTTGCGAAGTGCATTTCCGTCCCATGTCGTTGACGATCGACTCGCGAAAGTTCTCGCGTGTGAGTCCGCTCAACGTCCAGAAGATGGCTTGTTGATCTACTCAAACTATGCATGGCGTGCGTTCCGCCAAGCGGCCACTAAAACTCGAATTCTGTTCCAGTATCACCCCAACGTGCACGTTATTTCGGAGGCCATGGGTCTCGATGAACTGGGTGATCGTGAGAATTGGCAGCGTGAACTTGAAGAGGTCGATGACAAGCGCAAGCTGAAAGAAGGGGTAGAGGTCGAATTCGCCACAGGTGCGATCTGTGCCTCGACTTTCACTGCTCGCGGGCTCGTTATGTCGGGTATCCCCGTGGAGCGAATCCGTGTCGTTCCCTACGGCTGCCCTTCGCCCCCCGCAGTGGTCAGTCAGCAGCGTGACCGCGTCTTCCTCTTCGTCGGGCAGGGGGTTCAGCGTAAGGGGCTTCATCTTCTGGCGGAGGCTTGGAGAAGGCTTCAGCCGCCCGGATGGAAGATGCGAGTGGTCGCTTCAAGAATGGATCCTCTTATTGCTCAAACCCTTCACGGGTTGCCATCTGTGACTGTCAGTGGACCTGTGTCTCACGCCGAGCTGGGCGACCTATATGACTCGGCTTCTGCGCTCGTCCTGCCCAGTCTTGTCGAAGGTTTCGGGCTCGTTCTAGGTGAAGCATTGGCTAGGGGCTGCTCGCTGATCGGGACAACAAACACGGGTCTGCCAGACCTAGCGCTCTCCAGCCCGGTGGGCCAGGTGATCCAGCCCGGCAGCATTGCAGAGCTGATGGCCGCGATGGAATCGCATATTGCTGCCTTCGAGGATGGGCAGGTGGATCCACACGCGAACAGTCGGATGGCGGCGTGGCGTTCATGGCGCGAGTTCCGGGTCGGTATCCGGGATGCACTGAACAAGCTCACTTAGGCACGTTGGTGCCGCGCGGCGCGACGCGATGCGTCGGGTTCGAACTCGGTAGCAGGGATTCAATGGTTGGATCCGATGCGATTTGACGTACAAGAGAGTAGGCCGCCTGCCAGTTCCAACGAAGCCTTCGCATCGCTTAGCAAACGTCCTATGTTTGCGGTGAACGTCCGCGATCGGATCGAAAAGGCTGCTGTGGCGCGCGACTGCTACCGCAACAGTCGCCGGACGCCGGATCGAAAGTTCTGAACCATCGCCTGGATCGTGGGCGGGTCGGGCCATGCGTCATCGGCAGGCGCGAGAGCCCCGGACGCACCTCGATCCATGGCATCGGCGAATGCGCTCACATCATTGGCGGCGACATGCATGTGCACACCTTTCGTGAGGTACTCGACCTCGGGGGCGTGCCACGGCCACTCGGTCGTGATGAGAGGAGTGCGAGACGCCAGACAATCAACGGCGATGAGCCCGATACGGCCCGGGTTGACGACCGCCTCCGCGCCGAGGAGGACCGCGGCTTTGTCCGCCGTGCCGCCGTAGCCGAGCAGCGTGACCTGGCCGCGGGCTGCTGCCGGACCTAAAATCCCAGATTGCTCGCCGGTCCCCAGCACTACGAGATGCACGTCGCTATTGCGACCGTGGAGGACATCGAGGGCGCGAGCGAGGAAGGTGATGCGTTTGCTCTCGTCGAGACCACCGACGTAGGCGAGGTATCGTCCGTCGGGAACGCCGCGGGCATGCAGTGATGCGCGCGCAAGGGTGGCGCTCTGGTGCGTGAGCTCACTTTCGAGGTCCGCGGAATCGATGCTATTCATGACCGTCGTGATGCGGCTGCTCTCAACTCCGACCCGTCGCGCGAACTCTGCCCCGCCCGGCATGTAGGCGAAGACATGGCGGGCGCGGCGCAACTGCCACCGTTCGATGGCCCCGTCGATGACGTTCAAGGGAGATGTGTAGGGCGCAATATGCCCCCATACGCCCACCCGCCGGCTTCCGCGGTACGCGATCGCTGAGACGGCATCCAGTGACGTCCCCTGATGCGGAACGATGACGGCATCCGCGTTGCGCCACAGCGAGCGAGAATACGTCAACGATAGGTGCCTCGAACCGATGTCGAGTCCCCTCGGTGTGACCGTCTCGAGCCAATCGGCCTGCGCGGCGTCGGCACGAGCTTCTTGCGCCCCCGTCGGGGTGCCGGCGATTACTCGCAGAGTGACGCCATCAGCTTCCAGAGCACGAGAGAGCCCCTCGAAGAACGGCACTCGGTACTGCGGGACGTACGGCTGGACGATCGCGAGCTCACGCATGGCGCAGACCCGCGCAAGCGAGTTCGTACTCGTGTTCGAGGGTCTCAGCCACGCCCGCAATGTCGAGCTCTTCTGCGATGTAGCGCCGCGCGCCTTCCCGGAGTTCGTGGCGGCGAGAGGGAGACGAGTAGATCGATTGGACCGCATCGGCGAGGCCGGCGGGGGAGCCGTCGGTGACGAGTGCGGCACCGTAGCGCTCGCACTCCGGTGCGATGCCGAGGGACGACGTCGTTACGACCGGGGTTCCGGCGGAGAATGCCTCGAGGATAGACATGGGGAAGACCTCGTTCACGGCAGGCAAGACGTACACGCGTGCTGCGGCTAGGGCTTTCGCCGTCTCACTCGGGGCGAGTGCGCCCTCCCACACTAGGCGGTCGCCCATCCCTGCCTCCGAGATCGCCCTCGTTACCGCGGCACCCTCGCCCTCATCCGGGCCGAAGAGGCGAAACGTCGTCGTCGGTAGTCGTTCGGAGAGCATTCGTGCCATCTCGATGAAGGCGAGTGGGCGCTTGCGCTCGTGCAGCCTGGCGAGGAAGAGCACCTCGTCCGGACGCCCCTCGGCTGTGGGCAAGGGCTGGGGGTCGACGCCATTCGGAATCGACACGACGCGTCGTGCCGACGCCAGAGCGGCGAGTTCAGAGCGTTCCGCGTCGGTCAAAACCAACCATGTGCGGGCATTGCGCAACGCCCGGCGCGTCGCGATGGCATCAAGCGCCCTCGCGAGGGGACGACTTGACGCATCCACCATGCCGTGTGGCTGAACGACGTACGGGAGCCGCATCATGTCCGCGTGTAGCGCGGCCGGAAGGGTGGTCAGGTCTCGCGCGAGATGGATGTGGGCGACGTCCGTGCGCTCGAGGTCACTACGCAGGGCACGTTGCAATCCAGTGGGCCACAGCGTCGCAAACCCTCCGAAAGGCGCGAGACGACGCACGGGGAAGGTGCGCAGGCGGTAGCCGTCTTGTGGCATGTCTACGCACTCGGCCCGCGGTGTTCCGGCGTACACGGTGACCGCGTGGCCCTGTCGCGCGAGCGCCTCGGCCTGCGCGAACGCAACCCGGGTGGGTCCGCCGAACGCGCCGTTGGCGGACGCGTACGTCACGACATGCGCGATCCTCACCGTGGCACCGCAGACGTCGGGAAGCGCGATGCCACGAACTTCACGGGGTTTCCGCCCCAGACCTCCCCGGCGGGGATGACGCAGCCATCGACGAGGCTCATGGGCCGCAACAACGCGCTCCGGCCGATGTGGCTCCCCCCGAGCACGACGCACCGAGATGTCACCCACACCCCGTCGTCGATGCGGATGGGGCGCGTGATGAGGGCCATGTCGCGGCGGTGCGCGTGACTGCCTGTGGTGAGAAACGCCTCTTGAGAGAGCACGACATCGTGGCCGACATAGACGTGATCTTGATTGTGAAACCAGACCCCCTCGCCGATCCACGAGCGGTCACCGATGTGGAGCTTCCAAGGAAGCTTCACGCGGGTGCGCGGACGGAAGATCACGCCTGGACCGATTTCTGCCCCGAAGGCTCGCAGCACGTGTATGCGCAGGCGTGAGCTGATTTGCCATGGATTCGTTATGAATATCAGCTCGCAAATCGCCCATAAATACACCCGCCAAGCCGGGCGATCCCAGGCGGCCCGCTCACCGGGGGCCTTCGAAAGATCGATCACCGGAATGTCGCTCACGGTGGTCCCTCTCTTGTAACTGTCTCGTAACGGTGGCGGAGGTATTCTCAGTCCCGTGCAACCTCCGCGAACGCTCATCTTCGGGCTGAACTACCCCCCGGAGACTACGGGAATTTCCCCGTACACCGGCGCCATGGCTGAGGGTCTGACGCGGCAGGGACACGAGGTCCGAGCGGTGGTGGCGCACCCTCATTATCCGGACTGGAAGATCACGGCAGGTTACGGGCAGTGGTCGTACAGCGAACGGATTCAGGGTGTCGACGTGCACCGCGTACGGCACTTTGTTCCGGAGCGGCCCTCGTCATTGCCCAGGGCCCTCTCCGAAGCCACATTTGGAATCCGACAGGTTTTCGCCCGATGGGGGCAGCCGTCGGCGATCGTCGCGATTTCGCCCGCTCTGATTTCTTCCGCCATCGTTCGCGCTCGCTCGCTGTTGTCGCATCGCGAAACCCCCTTCGTCGTGTGGGTGCAAGATCTCTACGGCATCGGTATGACGGAGATCGGCCGGGGCGGAGGAGTGTCAGGACGCGTGATTCGGGGGCTCGAGCGCTGGCTGCTGCGCTCGGCCACCATGGTGGTCGTCATCCATGACCGGTTCGCTGACCGCGTGCACGCTGATTTCGGTGTCGCGCTGGAGCGCATCGCCGTGATCCGAAACTGGACGCATCTGGCACCTCTTGCCGTCGTCGACGTCGCGGCCGTGCGGGCATCGCACGGTTGGGGTGACGATGAGACCGTCGTTGTCCACACCGGCAACATGGGCACCAAGCAAGGGCTCCACCACGTTGTTGACGCGGGCCGGCTTGCCCATCGACGTGGCGAACGGGTGCGCTTCGTGCTCGTCGGTAATGGTGCCCAGCGGGATGAGCTCATCGAGCGAATCGCGCAGGAACCCACGACGACCGAGCTTCTGCCGCCGCTTGATGACGCTGCTTTCGCCGCGATCCTGCAGTCTGCCGACATGTTGTTGGTGAACGAGCTGCCAGGCGTTGCTGAAATGTGCGTGCCGAGCAAGTTGACGTCGTATTTCACGTCCGGTCGACCGGTTCTCGCGGCCACCGATGCACTGGGCATCACCGCCCAAGAAGTGCACAACGCCGACGCCGGGATGATCGTTGCCGCGGGCGATCCCGAAGCCCTTCTGGACGGCGCAATCGCCCTGGCTGCAGACCCCGCAGAGGGGCTCCGGATGGGCGAGAACGGCAAACGTTACAAAGAGACCGTCCTGAACGAAACATTCGCTATCGAGCGATTCGATAGTCTGCTCGCGGATCTGACCGCCGAAGCCGCCGTGAAGACTCCTGTTTGACTCTCTTTCTCGCTTCCCGAACGGCGGAAACAACGTGGCAAAACGCGCCCTGATTACAGGCATCACCGGTCAAGACGGTTCCTACCTGGCCGAACTTCTTCTCGCGAAGGGATATGAGGTGCACGGCGTCATTCGCCGTGCCTCGACCTTCAACACCAGTCGAATCGACCACCTCTACGTCGATCCGCACGACCCCGAAGCCAAGCTCTTCCTGCATTACGGCGACCTTTCCGATGGCGCGCGGCTCGTCACGCTGATGTCGGAGATCAACCCCGATGAGGTCTACAACCTCGCCGCGCAGTCGCACGTGCGTGTCTCGTTCGATGAGCCCGAGCACACGGCCGACACGACGGGTACCGGGACGATCCGCCTCCTCGAGGCCGTCCGCCTGTCGGGAATCGACACGAAGTACTACCAGGCCTCGACCTCGGAGCTCTACGGTGCGACGCCGCCTCCGCAGAACGAGGAGACGCCGTTCTACCCGCGCTCTCCCTACGCGGCCGCCAAGCTCTACAGCTACTGGATCACCAAGAACTACCGCGAGGCATACGACATGTTCGCGGTGAACGGCATCCTGTTCAATCACGAATCGCCCCGTCGTGGTGAGACCTTCGTCACGCGCAAGATCACGCGTGCTGTTGCCCGCATCAAGGCGGGTCTGCAGAACGACCTCTACCTCGGCAACCTCGACTCAATCCGCGACTGGGGCTACGCCGCCGAATACGTCGAAGGCATGTGGCGCATTCTGCAGGCCGACACTCCGGAAGACTTCGTGCTCGCCACGGGCGTGGGCTACACCATCCGCGAGTTCCTCGAGACGTCCTTCGGACACGTGGGCCTCGACTGGCAGGAATTCGTCAAGTTCGACGAGCGCTACCTCCGGCCGACCGAGGTCGACGCTCTGATCGGCGACCCCACCAAGGCGGCCGACAAGCTCGGCTGGGTGCCTTCGGTACGCGGTGACGAACTCGCGAGGATCATGGTCGACGCCGACATCACCGCCCTCGAGAAAGGCCCCGAGTGGATCGACACGGTGTCGCTCCCGACGTGGAGCAACGCGGAGCTGTTGGGGGCGCGTGCGTGAGTACCGCTGTTGACGGCGTGAGCTACACCCCGCACGAACTGGACCGCGATGCGACGTTCTACGTCGCCGGACACCGGGGACTCGTGGGGTCGGCGATCGTTCGACGGCTCGAGGCGGCGGGCTTCGACAACATTGTCGGGAAGACCTCGGCGGAACTCGATCTGAAAGACCGCGACGCCGTCTTCGCCTACGTCGGAGAGATCAAGCCGAAGTACCTCGTGTTGGCTGCGGCGAAGGTCGGTGGCATCCTGGCGAATTCGACCTACCCGGTCGATTTCCTCAGCGACAACATGCGCATTCAGGTCAACGTGCTCGACGCGGCTCTCGCAAATGACGTGGAGCGGGTGCTGTTCCTCGGGTCGTCGTGCATTTACCCGAAGTTCGCGGAGCAACCCATCCGTGAGGACTCGCTCCTTACGGGCCACCTCGAGCCGACGAACGACGCGTACGCGATCGCCAAGATCGCCGGCATCCTGCAGACCCAGGCGGTGCGCCGCCAGTACGGTCTGCCGTGGATCAGCGCGATGCCGACGAACCTCTACGGGCCGAATGACAACTTCTCGCCGCAGGGCTCGCACGTGCTCCCGGCGCTGATCCGTCGCTACGACGAGGCGGCGCAGGCAGGGGCGGCGAGCGTCACCAACTGGGGCACGGGAACGCCGCGACGCGAGTTCCTGCACGCCGACGACATGGCCGACGCGTGTCTGCACCTGCTCGAGCACTACGACGGACCCGACCAGGTCAACGTGGGCACGGGGTCGGACGTGACGATCCGCGAGATCGCCGAAACGATCGCGCGCGTGACCGGCTTCGAGGGCGAGACGGAGTGGGACACCTCCAAGCCCGACGGCACTCCGCAGAAGCTCCTCGACGTGTCGAAGCTGGCCGAGGCCGGCTGGACCGCGAAGATCTCGCTCGAAGAGGGTATGGAGCGCACCGTCGCCTGGTACCGCAACCATGTCGGCGCTCTGCGTCAGTAGGTGTTCCGGCACGTCGTTCTGTTCCGGGTCCGTGACGATGTCGCGGACCCGGACGTTTCAGTGGCCATCGCCGAGCTGCGGGCTGTGGGGGAGTGGCCCGGCATCCTCTCGTGGGATATCGCGCTGTCGCTGGATACGCGCAAAGGGCGCGTGATCGTCGAGGACGGGACGTTCGTCGACCGCGCGGCGTTCGAGGAATGGCGTGTGACCGAGGAGCACGTTCGCGTGAGAAAGCGAATGGCTGGGATTAGCGACTGGTGGGTGGGGGACTGGGAGCCGAACTGACGCGGCGGTGTCGTGGCATCCATCCTCCGTCGAACGGGATGATCGTCGCCGACCGTATTTCGGCGGCTGTCATTCTCAGGCCCGGGTGGTGTGGTCGTGGTCGTGGTCGGCTTGCCCTTCCAGGAGCATCCCCACGGAGGTGGCGCAGGCGTCGCCTCGCCATGCTTCGATGCCCTCGCGGATCGCGAATGCGGCGATGACAAGTCCGGCGATCGCGTCAGCCCACCACCACCCGAACAGACTGTTCGCGGCGAGCCCGACGAGCACCGCGGCGGAGAGGTAGGTGCAGATCAGGGTCTGCTTCGAGTCGGCGATGGCGGTCGCCGATTGCAGCTCACGGCCTGCTCGACGCTCCGCCAGGGAGAGGAACGGCATGATGACCACGCTGAGCGCGGTGAGCGTGATGCCGACCGTGGAGTGCTGAGCGTCGATCCCTCCCGCGAGGGCGAGCACCGACGTGGCGGTGACGTAGGCGGCGAGGGCGAAGAACGCAAGGGCGATGACGCGTAGTGTGCCCGTCTCCCACCGCTCGGGATCGCGGCGCGTGAACTGCCAGGCGACCGCTGCCGCCGAGACGACCTCGATGGTGGAGTCCAGGCCGAACCCGATCAAGGCTGTCGACGAGGAGACGGTGCCCGCCGCGATCGCCACAACGGCTTCGACGAGGTTGTAGGCGATCGTCGCCGTGACGATCAACCTGATGCGCCGTTCGAGGACGAGGCGGCGCTCGTGAGTGGGCCGAGGGACGGTGGTCGTCATACGCAGGTGCAGCTTTCCCCCGTGCAGCAGCCCGGCTCGACGACGAGCACAACGCGCATCAGCTCGTCGAGCACGGGCGCGAGGCGCGGGTCGGCGAGTCGGTACCAGGTGCGCCGCCCGTCCGGCACGGCCTCCACGAGTCCGCACCCGCGAAGGCACGCGAGCTGATTCGACATGACCTGCCGAGACACTCCGAGCGCGTCGGCCAGGTCGGACGGGTACGCCGGAGCCTCGCGCAGCGCCAGGAGGACGCCCGTGCGCGTCGAGTCGGAGAGCGCATGGCCGAGGCGGGACAACGCCGCGGTGTGCGTGACCGTGGCGGTGAGGGTCGCGGAGGACATGCACCGATAGTACATGAATTGATGAATTAAGAAATCAATGTACTGTCGTGGTGCTGCGGGAATCACTCTCGCGGGAGACTGCATCGCGCCGCCGGCCGTGAGGGCCGTCGCGCAGAATGCCCGCGAGGCGCCGGGCTTGAGGGCGATGCCCGGAGAAATGAGACGAGGCCCGGTCGGAAAAACTTCCGAACCGGACCTCATTACTGTCTCAACACAGTGTGCGCCCGAAGGGACTCGAACCCCTAACCTTCTGATCCGTAGTCAGATGCTCTATCCATTGAGCTACGGGCGCAGGGCCTCCGCGCGAAACGGCGCGCAGGCCGTGGTCCAGCATAGCCGCGACCGACGGAGACGTCTAATCGGCCCGGAACGGCGTGCATCCCGGGCGTGGCGCGAGGGTGACGACGGGGTGTCCGGACGGGGCGGGACGTACGCTGGCCGAATGAGCGCTTACACCTCCGCGTTCGAGCTGTTCTCCATCGGGATCGGACCCTCGAGCTCCCACACCGTCGGCCCTATGAAGGCCGCCCTCCAGTTCGCCACCCGACTCGAGAGCGAGGGCATCCTGGGCCGCGTGACGTATGTGTCGTGTTACCTCTACGGCTCACTCGGCGCGACAGGTATCGGGCACGGGACACCTGACGCCGTCGTCGCAGGGCTGCACGGCTGGGATCCCGAGACCGTCGACCCGGATGCCGTCCGGCGGCTGTGGGTGGACTGGCCCGACGGGCGTGAACTCCCGCTCGCCGGGTCGCACGCGGTCCGCTTTCAAAAGGCCGACATCTCGCTCGAGCCGCGGAGACGTCTGCCCGGCCACCCCAACGCCATGACCCTCGTTGCGCGCGATGTGCGCGACCACGTGATCGCGGAAGACACCTACTACTCGATCGGCGGTGGGTTCATCCGGCGCGAGGGGGAGCCCGCTCGCGTGGCGGCTGCACCCTTCCCGCTCGCGTTCGATGACGCGGCCACCCTCATCGAGCTGTGCGACGAGCAGGGCATCACGATCGCCGAGGCGGCACGACGCAATGAAGAGGCCCTGCGGTCCGACGAAGAGATCGCCGCGGGCCTCGACCGGATCTGGGATGCCATGGCCGCCTGCGTCAACGCCGGACTCGAGCACGACGGTGTGCTTCCCGGCATCCTGAAGGTCAAGCGCCGTGCGGCGGTGATCCGGCAACAGCTCGAAGAGATCGAAGCCGAGGGGCACCGCGAGCTGCCGGGGGAATGGCTCGGGGCGTTCGCGCTCGCCGTGAACGAAGAGAACGCGGCCGGAGGGCGCGTCGTGACGGCGCCGACGAACGGCGCCGCGGGCATCCTGCCGGCCGTGGCGATGTACTGGTGGCGGTTCCTCGCCGACTCCGGGCTCGGCGCCGGCAACGCCGTCACGCCCTACGGCGAGTTGGTCGGGAGCGCCCTGCTCGGCTACGACGGCCACGCCGTGACGCGCGGTGAGGTCGCCGGGTGGGATGACGGCGACGTGGCCGAGGCGAACCGGCGTCGTGGCATCCGTCGATTCCTGTTGACGGCGACGGCGCTCGGCTCGCTGTTCAAGGCGAACGCGTCGATCTCGGGTGCGGAGGGCGGATGCCAGGCCGAGGTCGGATCCGCCTGCGCGATGGCCGCGGGTGGTCTGACGGCTGTGATGGGCGGAACGAACCGCCAGATCGAGAACGCCGCCGAGATCGCCATGGAGCACCACCTCGGGCTCACCTGCGACCCGGTGGGTGGGCTCGTACAGATCCCGTGCATCGAGCGCAACGCGATCGCCGCGTCGACCGCCGTGACCGCGGCACGTCTGGCGCTGCGCGGAGACGGCTCGCACTACGTGTCGCTGGATGCCGTCGTCGAGACGATGCGTCAGACCGGCATCGACATGTCGACCAAGTACAAGGAGACGAGCGAAGGCGGCCTCGCGGTCAACGTCATCGAGTGCTGACGCGGCTGCGCCGTTTGGACGGTCGTGAGGCCGCCAGGCGCGGTGGGTCCGATCGGGTCAGCGCTCGCCGCGGAGCTTCGCGGTCAGTGCGTGCAGCTGCGCGAGCTCGTCGTCGTCGAGGCGGGCCATCCGGTCGGCGATCGAACGCCCGTGGGCGGCGGCGATTCTGCGGAACATCACAGCGCCCGCTTCGGTCGCGGTGACGAGCGAGCCGCGGCCGTCTTCGGGGTCGGCGCACTTCGTGAGGAGGCCGCGAGCGACCATGCGCTCGACCAAGCGCGAGACGCTCGGCTGGCTGATCAGCATGTTCCCCGTCACGTCGCGCAGACGCGCGGTCATCTCGGGGGCGCGGGTGACAGTGAGGAGCACGTCGTACTCGGCCTGCGTCAGCTCGGTGCCCTCGAAGTCCGATCGCAGTTCTTCGAAGACCTCGTGCTGCGCCCGGAAAAGGCTCTCCCAGGCCTGGACGGCGAGGCGGCGATCGGTCATGTTTCCACGATAGAGGGACGCATCGGTCGTGCGGCGAGGTCGACGCGGGGCGGGGAGAAAGAGTAAGGGCCGGTCGGAGAGGCTTCCGACCGGCCCTTATCCCTGCACCAAGAGTGTCCTGCAATCACATGTCGGTAGCTGCCACAGCAAAACAACTACCGTGCGAGCACTCTATAACGGTGAGATAACGGAAGGGAAGAGGGCGGCGTTATCTTTTTGTGATCACTCGTCATCAGCGCCCGCGGACGTGGTTCCACTGCGTGATGACCGCGTTGCCGTGCTCGAAGCCCAGCTCGCTCACGGCTGAGGTGCCGAGCACGAAGTACCGCCCGCCGGCGGCGGTCAGGCCGAGCCATACCCCCGCGAGGGCGCGGAGGAAGTGGGCGTGCGAGAACACGAGGATCTGTTCGCCGCGCTGCAGGCGAGGGCGCAGGTCGTCCAGAAGGGATGCCGCACGTGCGGTGACCTGCTCGATGCTCTCGCCCGGAGTGGCACCGGCGGGAGCGCCCGCCTGCCAGATGGTCCAGGGGTGGCCCAGTTGCTCGATGATCTCGGGTGTCGTCAGCCCCTCGTAGGCGCCGTAGTCCCATTCAACCAGCCGCGGCTCCAGCGGTGCGTCGGGGTAGCCGGCTCTGGCTGCGGTCTCCACCGCTCGCTGGAGGGGGCTCGTGAGCACGAGGTCGAAGCGGCGCGTCGCGAGGAGCGTTCCCGCGAGCTCGGCCTTGTAGGCGCCCGTCTCGGTGAGGGGGATGTCGGTGAGCCCGGTGTGGCGGCCCGTGCGGCTCCACTCGGTCTCGCCGTGGCGCACGAGCACGAGGCGTCCGTCGGGTTCCGTGAGATCTGCGTCGTTCACTCCCTCATCCTCCCGCTTCGGATGCTTTTCGCGGTGGCGGAAAACGGGCGAAGAACAGAAGAAGGGCCGGCCGAGAAACTCGACCGGCCCAATCTCTGCACCAGAGTGTCCTGCAATCACATGCCGGTAGTCGCCACAGCAAAACAACTACCGTGCGAGCACTCTATAACGGTGAGATAACGGAGGGGAAGAGGTCGGCGTTATCTTTTCGTGATTCATAGACGGTTCATCGATTCTCGTCACGGCACAGGCAGGTTCGTCCACCCTCGAAGGATCGGTCGACGCTCGTCAGCCCTGCCGTGCCACGCTGAGCGAAGGCGTGCACGAGGGGCGTGACCGCCCGGGGAGGAACTCATGAAGGTCGCCGTGTGCGGTGCGACGGGAGTCGTCGGGTCCCACGTCCATCGAGTGGCCCGGGCCCGAGGCCACGAGGTCGTCTCGCTCACCCGGTCGAGCGGGCACGACCTCACGAAGGGGCTGTCCGAAGACGCGCTCGCCGGAGTCGACACGATCATCGACGTCAGTGGCATCCAGACGCTGTCACGGAAACGGGCGACCGATTACTTCCTCGCGGTGTCGCGAACGCTCCAGGAGGCCGGCGCGGCAGCGGGGGTCTCGCACCTGGTGGCGCTGTCCATCGTCGGTATCGACGGGGTCAGGTCTTCGTACTACGGGGCGAAGGAGGAGCAGGAACGCGCTGTCCGTGCGGGTGTGCTGCCGTGGACTCTGCTGCGCGCCGCACAGTTCCACGAGTTCGCGGCGCAGACCGTCGAGCGCGGATCGGTGGGGCCGCTCGTCGTCGTGCCTCGGGCGCGCGTCCGGCCGGTCGCGGCCGCCGAGGTGGCCGACGCCCTGGTCGACCTCGCCGAGGCCGGCCCCGCGGGCGAAGCGACCGACCTCGTCGGGCCGCGAAACGAGATCCTCGTCGACATGGTCCGGGCGCTTCTTGCGCGACGGGGAAGCCGACGCCCGGTGGTCGAGGTTCCGCTCCCGGGGGCGATGGGGAAAGCCATGAGCTCGGGTCGACTCCGGGGGACGCCGGACGCGTCGCGGCAGGGCCACCAGACCTTCGCGGAGTGGCTGGATCAGTCCTGACGTCGGAGAGGCGTCGCGTCCAGAGCCGCCGCGAGGTCGGCGAGCAGGTCGTCGGCGTCTTCGAGACCCACCGAGAGGCGAAGGTGACCGTACCGGCGGAACTCTGCCGGATAGGTCGCGGTGCGGGGACCGTCGGCGGCGGTGTGCACGATGAGGCTGTCGTCGTGGCCGAGCGAGAAACCCGAAGTGATCAGGCGCAGGTTCGCCACGAACCGATTCTGCGCATCGGGGTCGCCGTCGAGGGCGAGCGCCATCATGCCGCCGTACGCGTCACCCCCGAACTGCCGCCGAGCGAGCGCGTGCCCGGGGTGGGATGCCAGCCCCGGGTACGCGACGAACGCCACGCGCGGATCGGCCTCGAGGAACTCGGCGACCCGCTGTGCCGACGTGAAGTGCTGGCGCAGCCGCAGCGGAAGAGTGACCGAGCCGCGCTGGATCATCCACGCGTTGAAGGGCGAGATGACACCGCCGACGTCGACCATGGCGTCGGCCTTGATCGGCTCGATCAGCTCGGTGCGACCGATCACCGCGCCGCCCATCGCGTCGCCGTGGCCGTTGATGTACTTCGTCAGCGAATGGACGACGAGATCGGCACCGTCGGACAGCGGGCGGTAGAACGGCGGGGGCGTGAAGGTCGAGTCGACCATGAGGATCGCCCCGCCGGCGTGCGCGATCTCGGCGAGCATCGCGATGTCGGCGACCTTGGTGGTGGGGTTGGCAATCGCTTCGACGCACACGAGGCGTGTCTCGGGCCGCATCGCCGCGCGCACGGCATCCTGATCCGTCACATCCACGAAGCTCGCCTGGATGCCGTAGCGGCGGGGGAGCAGCTCGGTCCAGAGGCGCCAGGTCGCTTCGTAGACGACGTCGCTGACGACGACGTGGTCGCCCGCGCCGACGTGGGTGAAGAACACCGCGTGCAGGGCGGCGACTCCGGATGCCAGGGCCACCGCGTCCTCGCCACCCTCGAGGGCGGCGAGCTTGCGCTCGAGGGCCTGTTGGTTGACGCCGGTGTTGCGTGTGTAGAGGCCGGGAGCGGTCGCCGACCAGCTGATCTCGCTGGGATCGTCGGGCAGGGCGAAGGAGTTCGCCATCACGAGCGGTGTGCGCAGAGCCCTCGTGCTGTCGAGCTCGATGCCGGCGTGAACGGCGAGGCTCGCCTCGGCGAGGGTGGCGGCGTCGGTGCGGTCGGGTCGTGACGTCATCGCTGTGGCCTTCCTGTCGCCGGGTGACGGGGCGATCGATCTGAGCTACCCTAGCGTGCAATATAGACACGCGCGAGTGTCTAATTTGCACGAGGAGCACTCATGGCCGGTCCCCGCATCGACGCCGTCGACGAGCGCATCCTGAACGAGTTGCGGACCGACGCCCGGATCCCGCTCGTGACGCTGGCGGCTCGCGTTCACCTGTCGCGCAACGCCGTGAAGCAGCGCATGGAGCGCATGGAGCGCGACGGTCTCATTGCCGGCTACACCCTCGCCCGCGGTCGCGCCGACGACGGGCGCGTCACCGCGATCGTGCTGGTGTACCGCGCGGATCGCATGCGCGGCGCGGGCGTCATCACCGAGCTCACGCGCATCCCCGAGGTGGTCCAGTGCGACATCCTCTCGGGGCAGTTCGACCTGCTCGTGACCCTGCGCGCGGAGTCGATGGACCGCATCGGCCAGATCTGGGAGAGCATCGCGGCGCTTCCCGGGGTCTCCGACACCGTCACGTCGGTCTCGCTGACGCGGGTCATCGACCGCTCCTGACGCCTGGAGCTGAGGAGACATCGAGCGGATGCCACGCCCTCGTGCTCGTGACCGGAGGGCGTGGCATCCGAGGGTCATGCGTTGATGCACACGACCTTGGGCTGGGTCATCTCCTCGTAGGCGAAGCGCACTCCTTCGCGGCCCATGCTCCCGTATTTGGCCCCGCCGAACGGCATGCTGTCGACGCGGTAGTCGGAGGAGTCGTTGATCATGACGCCCCCGGCCTCCAGGCGCTCCGCCACGCGCAGGGCGCGGCCGAGGTCGCGGGTGAACAGCCCGGCGTGCAGGGCGTAGTCGATGTCGTTCGCCTGGGTGACGGCCTCGTCCTCGGTGTCGAACGGCGCGAGGACGACGACGGGGGCGAACGCTTCGTCGGCCCACAGCTCGCACGACAGAGCGACTCCCTCCACGACCGTCGGGGCGTAGACCGAGCCGTCGCGGCGATGACCGGCGAGCACGCGGGCACCGGCGCGCACGGCGTCGTCGACGACCCGCTCGGCGCGCTTCGCGGCATCCACGGTGATCATCGGCCCGACGTCGGTCGCCTCGTCGGTCGGATCGCCCGCCCGCAGGGCCGCTGCCGCGGCGACGAAACGCTCGCGGAACGCGGCGTAGATGCCGCGGTGCACGAGGATGCGCTGCGCTCCGACGCAGTTCTGCCCCGCGGCCCAGAACGCCCCCGAGACGCACGCGTCGACCGCGTGAGCGAGGTCGGCGTCGTCGAACACGAGGACGGGGGCGTTGCCGCCGAGCTCCATCGCGAGCCGTTTCAGGCCCGCGCCGCGCGCGATCGCCTCGCCCGTGGCGAAGCCGCCGGTGAACGACACGAGCCGCACCTCGCGCGCCGAGACCAGCGCCGCCGCCACGTCGCGATCGCCGTGTACGACCGTCACGATCTCGTCGGGCAGACCCGCGTCGATGAGGATGCCGACGAGGAACTCCGCCGTGAGCGGGGTGTGCGGCGACGGCTTGAGGATCACGGAATTGCCGCCGGCCAGAGCCGGTCCGAGCTTGTGCGCGACGAGGTTCAGCGCGTCGTTGTACGGCGTGATCGCCACGACGATGCCGAGCGGTTCGCGGGTGAACCAGCCCCTCCGGTTCTCGGACCCCTCGAACGCGTCGAACGGGATGACCTCACCCGTCGCCGCGCGCGCCGTCTCGGCCGAGAGCGACAGCGTCGTCACGGCCCGTCGCACCTCTTTGCGGGCCTGCCGGATCGTCTTGCCGGCCTCGCGCACGATGAGCGCCGCCGCCTCGTCGGCACGGTCCTCGAGCAGCTGTGCCGCCCGGTGCAGGACCGCGTGCCGCGCGAAGCGGGAGAGGTCTCGCGACAGCTCGGCGCCGACGCGAGCGCGATCGAGCACGACGGGCACGTCGTTCACGCCGATGGTCGGGACGCTTCCGATCACCGAGTCGTCGAGCGGGTTGCGCACCTCGAGAGCGTCGGCGGGAGTCATGAGCGTCATCGCCGTGCCGCCGCGGTCTGCGCCACGCGGGCGTCGATCTCGATGATGTCCGAGAGCAGGGCGTATGCCGTTTCGACGCGTCCCGCCCCGGGGCCGCTCACGGTCACGGTCCCCAGCAGATCGGTCTCGAACGACACCGCGTTGGTGGGGCCGCTGATGCCGGCCAGCGGGTGGGTGAGGGGGAGGGCGACGGGTTCCACGCTCGCGCGCACCGAGCCGTCGGCCAGGCGTTCGGCCGCGCCGATGAGCTTGTAGCGCAGCCCGCGGGCGGCGGCATCCACGATGTCGGCGGGAGTGATTCCCGTGATGCCGGTGCAGGTCACGTCGGCGGGGGTGATGTCGGCGCCGAGGACCTCGTTGGCGAGGATCACGACCTTCAGGCGTACGTCGGAGCCTTCGATGTCGGCGGTCGGGTCGGCTTCCGCGTAGCCGAGGGTCTGCGCCTCCGCGACGGCCGCGGCGAGGTCCATGCCCGCCTCCATCTGGCCGAGAACATAGTTGCTCGTGCCGTTCAGGATGCCGCGCACCGCGTCGACGCGCAGCCCCTGCAGGGTGGAGGCGGCGAAACGCAACACGGGCGTACCGCTGACGACGGAGCCCTCGTAGGCGAAGTGGACGCCGTTCGCGGCGGCGATCGCGTTCAACTGCGGACCGGCGAGAGCAACCGGTCCCTTGTTGGTCGTGGTGACGCTCTTCCCCGCCTCCAGGGCGAGGCGCACGTGCGAGACGCCGGGCTCGCCGTCGATCGGGTTGGTGAACGTCGCCTCGACGACGATGTCGGCGGTCGTGTTCCGGATGACCTCGACGTTGCGGGGCTCGGCATCCCCACCCGGCCAGCCGGCGAACGTCGCGCCCGGTGCCAGAGCGAAGACGGCGTCCAGATCGATGCCGTCCTCCTGCATGAGAGATCCGAGACGCAGGTCGGTGATCGCGACGACACGGAGTGCGAAGCCGAGCTCGGTCGCGAGCTCGTCGCCGCGGTCGCGGATGAGTTCGGCCAGGGCGCGGTTCACGCCGCCGAAGCCGATGAGGGCGAGATCGTGACGGTTCATGGGTCTCCTCGGAAGGGTGCAGGACGGGGTCTGCGGATATCGTCCGTCGCCGTCGTGTCGCTCTGCGCCTGGCATTTCGGCGGCGGCGGATGCCGATATGTCGGTGCGGGTGACGGATTGTCCGACCGGTTTCCCGACTCTCCGCACTCTTGAGCGCAGGGGCGGGGACCGCTACTGTCCGAGGAAACATGTGCGAAATGAACACAGGGCAGTGTTCATGCCACACGAAACGCGATCCGTTCCCCTTCTTCCGAATGCGAGACGCCATGCCACGCTCCACCGACTCCACGTCCCTTCCGAACGCCCTGCCGCAGACCGTCGCGACACAGGTGCCGCTGCGTCGCCTGCAGCGCTCCATGGACGCGCGCCACCTCGTGATGATCGCCCTGGGCGGCGTCATCGGGTCGGGGCTCTTCCTCAGCTCGGGGTACACGATCAATCAGGCCGGGCCCCTGGGGGCGATCGTCGCCTACCTGGTCGGCGCCTTCGTCGTGTATCTCGTCATGTCGTGCCTCGGCGAGCTCGCCGTGGCCTATCCCGTGTCGGGTGCCTTCCACATCTACGCGGCCCGCGCGATCAGCCCCGCGACCGGCTTCGCCACGGCATGGCTCTACTGGCTCTGCTGGGTCGTCGCCCTGGGCTCCGAGTTCACCGCGGCCGGGATCCTGATGCAGAGGTGGTTCCCCGGCGTCGAGGTGTGGGTGTGGTGCCTGATCTTCGCCGGCATCCTGTTCACCCTCAATGCGATCTCGGCGCGCGTGTTCGGGGAGACGGAGTTCTGGTTCTCGCTCATCAAGGTGATCGCGATCGTCGCGCTCATCGTGCTCGGCGGTGCCGCGATCTTCGGCTTCACCCCGCTGTCGTCCGAGCACCCCGGGGCCGTCCTGTTCAGCAACTTCTCGACGCCGGACGGGCTCTTCCCCACCGGTATCGCCGGCGTGCTCATGACCTCTCTCGCCGTCTTCTACGCGTTCAGCGGCTCGGAGCTCATCGGTGTCGCCGCAGGTGAGACGAAGGACCCCGCCCAGAACATCCCGAAGGCCCTGCGCTCGACGGTGCTGCGCCTTCTCGTGCTCTTCGTCGGCTCCATCACCGTCATCGCCGCGATCCTGCCCTACGAGCAGGCGGGCCTGACCTCGAGCCCCTTCGTCGACGTCTTCGAGTACGTCGGGGTGCCCTTCGCCGGCGACATCATGAACTTCGTCATCATCACCGCGCTGCTCTCGGCGGGTAACAGCGGCCTCTTCTCGTGCGCGCGGATGCTGTTCTCGCTCGCCGAAGAAGGGCACGCACCGCGCGCGTTCACGAAGCTCACCTCCCGCGGCATCCCGATCGTCGCCCTCAGTGTCAGCATGGCCGTGGGACTCGTCTCCCTGGTGTCGAGCGTGATCGCCGCCGAGACCGTCTATCTCGTGCTGGTCTCGATCGCCGGTTTCGCCGTCGTCGCGGTGTGGATGTCGATCGTCGCGGCACAGTTCTTCCACCGACGGGCCTTCGTCCGCGGGGGTGGTGATGTGAAGACGCTCGCCTACCGCACGCCGTTCTACCCCGTCGTGCCGATCCTCGCGTTCGTGCTGCTCGGCGTCTCGATCGTCGCGATCGCCTTCGATCCGAACCAGGTCGCGGCGCTGTACTTCGGCATCCCGTTCGTCGTCGCGTGCTACCTGTTCTTCTGGTGGCGGTACGGTCGTCGAGGAGCCGCGCCCGCCGCCGTCGTCGACGAGGAGGCGCCGGCGGCTCCCGCACACGAAGGACGCTGATGAACCCGCCCGCCTCGCTGACGCAGGGACTCGCCCTGCTGCACACCGCGGTCGAGCGGGAGCGATCGGGTCGGCCCGGCTGGGCGCTGTCGCGCCTGGCCGAGGCCGCGGGCGTCGAACGCAGTCGCGCCTCCCGCGTCACACAGGACCTGCGCCGCCTCGACTTCGTCGAACGCGACGAGTCCTCGGCGCTTCGCGCGGGGCGGGCGTTCTTCGTCGCGGCGGGGGCGCGGCACGAACCGTGGCTGCGCGCCGCCCGCGTCCACCTCCGGGGCATGGCGGCACAGCTCGGCATGACGGCGCGGGTCGTCGCCGCCGATGGGCCGCGTGCGCTGCTGCTCCGTGTCGAGGGGGCGGATGCCGCCGGCGAAGGCACCCTCCGTCCCGCGGCGGTCACCCCGATCTGGTGCACGGGCGCCGGAAGGGCGCTGCTCTGGGATCACTCGCTCGCCGACCTCGACGCCTTGCTCGGCGAGGCGCAGTTCGTCGGCGTCGGTGGTCCCGGTGCGGCTCGCACCGTCGCCGCCGTTGACGCCCTGCAGCAGCGAGACCGGGCGCGCGGACTGGTGGTCGCGCACGAAGAGTACGTGGCGGGAGTCGACGAGTACGCCCTGCCCGTCCGGGGTCGGCACGGCATCATCGCGGCGGTGTCGCTCAGCGGTTCGGCCGCCGGAAACGGTCGTGACGATCGGATCGAGGCCCTGCTCGCCGACAGCGCGGAGCGCTTGAGCACTCTCGCCCAGGCCTGAGCGTCAGTGGATGCCGTGCCCCAAGCGCGTCGACAACGTGGCGGCCGCGGTGAGACAGGCATCGGCGAGCGCGGCCGTGCGCGGTTGCAGTGCCGCCCGCTCTCCGACGACCTGGACCGCGGCGACGACCTCGCCGCGGAAGTCCCACACCGGAGCGGCCACCGAGTAGAGGCCGGCCTCGGCTTCCTCGTCGACGATCGTGTATCCGCGATCGCGGGCGGCGTGCAGCCGGGTCAGGAAATCGTCGACGGAGCGCGGCGCCCGAGGGCCCTCGCTCTCGAAGGCGGTGGCGGCGAAGACCGCCCGAACCTCGTCGTCGGGGGCGTCCCACAGCACCGCCTGGCCCGCGTCGCTGCAGAACGCGGGGTAGGCGCGGCCCACCCAGGTGCCGATCATGCGCGACACCGCCGGCACGCTCTCGACGATCGTGACGGTCGTATCTCCGCGCAGAACGCCGAGGAAGACGGCTTCCCCCGTGGTCGCGGCGAGCTCGTCGAGCACGCTGAGCCCTTCGAGACGCAGACGCCGGTCGACGAGGTCTTCGGCGGCGGTGTACCACGCCCACGACAGCCGGTAGCGGCGCCCGCTGTCGCGAGCGACGACGTCCTGGTCCGCGAGAGCGGCGAGGGTGCGCGAGACGTGCGATCGTTCCCGTCCCAGCGCCCGGGCCACGTCCGTCGCGGAAGCCCCCTGGCCCTCGCGCGTGAGGAGCGCGAGGCTCGCGATGACGTCGAAGGCCCGGATGACGGTCGACGTCGCCTCGTCGTCGGCGACGGCGGCTCCTCGATCGGCGGGGGTCATCGTCACAGCGTAGCCAGGGGTCGCGAACGACGACTTCCCGCGTCACGCGTCCGCGCGTCGGGACGCCCGGGAGAGGCGACGAACGTCCGATCGATTACTCTGGCTCGCGGCGTCCGCGAGTATCGGCGGCATCCGCTCCGAGCACGAATGCGAGCACATCCATGAACCGCCCCTCGGATCCATCCACGACACAGCCCGCCCCGCAACGGCAGCTGCGCCGTGCGATGAGCGCCCGCCACCTCGTGATGATCGCCCTCGGCGGCGTGATCGGGTCGGGACTGTTCCTCAGCTCCGGCTACACGATCCATCAGGCGGGACCCCTCGGGGCCGTGCTCGCCTACCTGCTCGGAGCCTTCGTGGTGTGGCTCGTCATGGTGTGCCTCGGCGAACTCGCCGTCGTCTACCCCGTCTCGGGGTCGATCCACATCTACGCGGCGCGCACGATGGGGCCGGCGACCGGGTTCGTCACGGCATGGCTCTACTGGCTCTGCTGGGTGGTCGCCCTCGGGTCGGAGTTCACGGCATCCGGAATCCTCATGCAGCGGTGGTTCCCGAACGTCGACGTGTGGGTGTGGTGTCTGGTGTTCGCCGGCATCCTGTTCACCCTCAACGCGATCTCGGCGCGCGTGTTCGGGGAGACGGAGTTCTGGTTCGCGGCCATCAAGGTCATCGCGATCCTCGCGCTCATCGTGCTGGGGACCATGGCGATCTTCGGGTTCACCCCGCTGTCCACCAGCCCGCACGAGGCGGTGCTGCTGAGCAACTTCGAGACGCCCGACGGTCTGCTGCCGGCGGGACTGGGCGGCGTGCTCATCACGTCTCTCGCCGTCTTCTACGCGTTCAGCGGCGCGGAGCTCGTGGGCGTCGCCGCGGGCGAGACGAAGGATCCCGGACGCAACATCCCGCGCGCGCTGCGGTCGACCGTGCTGCGGCTGCTCGTGCTGTTCGTCTGCTCGATCACGGTGATCGCCGCGCTCCTTCCCTACGAGCAGGCGGGGCTCAGCTCCAGCCCCTTCGTCGACGTCTTCGAGTACGTCGGCGTGCCGTACGCGGCCGACATCATGAACTTCGTCGTCATCACGGCCCTGCTCTCGGTGGGGAACAGCGGCCTGTACTCGTGTGCGCGGATGCTGTTCTCCCTCGCCGAAGAGGGCTACGCGCCACGCGCGTTCACGCGGCTCACCCGCCGTGGCATCCCGATGATCGCCCTCCTGGTGAGCCTGGCGATCGGTCTCGTCTCGCTCATCTCGAGTGTCATCGCCGCCGAGACCGTCTATCTCGTGCTCGTCTCGATCGCCGGCTTCGCCGCGGTGGCGGTGTGGATGTCGATCGTCGCCGCGCAGTTCTTCCACCGGCGCGCGTTCGTCCGCGGCGGGGGCGATGTCGCGACGCTCGTCTACCGCACGCCTTTCTATCCGGTGGTGCCGATCCTCGCGTTCGTCCTGCTGACCGCCTCGATCGTCGCGATCGCCTTCGACCCCGAGCAGGCTCCGGCCCTGTACTTCGGCATCCCGTTCGTCGGCCTCTGCTACCTGTACTTCTGGTGGCGCTACGGCCGAAAGGGCGTCACCCCGCGCCCGCTCGACGAGGAGGCGCCGGTCGCCTGAGCCGGGCACCCGCCTATACGCGCCGTCGAAACCGGCGCGCGGCACCGTCCATCGTGGTGACTGCCGCCGGCGGGCGGGACACAGTACGTTCTCCGGAAAGGCGACGCGGCCCCGGCCGGGGGCGTGTCCGACGCTGGGGAGGCATCCGTGGAGACCGTCGACACGATCGTCGTGGGGGCAGGTGTGTCGGGTCTCGCCGCGGCGCGCTTGCTCACGCGTGCCGGACGCCGCGTCATCGTGCTCGAAGCGCGCGACCGGATCGGCGGCCGGACCCACACCGATCGTTCCGGCGGACACGTCACCGACCGCGGAGCGTCGTGGATCCACGGCATCGACGACAGCCCGGTCGCCGAGGCGGCGCGCGCCTTCGGGATGCCGATGGTCGAGTTCACGGTCGGCGGCTACCAGCCGGCCGGTCGTCCGCTGACGTACTTCGATGAGAACGGCGGGCGTTTCTCCGCCGAAGCGGTCGAGCAGTACGCCGCCGACATTCGCTCCCTGAACGCGGCCCTCGTCGATGTCATCGCCGATTCCGCTCCGGATGCCACGTACGCCGACGTCGTCGAGCGGGCGCTGGCCCAGCAGGACTGGGACGATGAGCGCAAGGCGCGCGTGCGCGAGTACAACGATCGTCGCGCCCAGGAGCAGTACGGCGTCGCGATGACAGGGCTCGGGGCGCACGGCCTCGACGACGACACCGTCAACGGCGACGAGGTGGTCTTCCCCCGCGGATACGACGAGCTCGCCCGCAACTTCGCCGACGGGGTCGACGTGCGGCTGTCACACGTGGTGTCGGCGGTGCGCTGGTCGCTCGAGGGCGTCACGATCGACACCGACCGCGGCTCCTTCTCGGCCGAGAACGCGATCGTCACCGTCCCCGTGGGTGTTCTGCAGTCCGGCGATCTCTCGATCGAGCCCGAGCTGCCCGAGGCGCATCGCCGTGCCCTCGGACTGCTGCGGATGAACGCCTTCGAGAAGGTCGTGCTGCGCTTCCCCGAGAGATTCTGGGATGCCGGGGTCTACGGCATCCGTCAGCTCGGTGCCGAGGGGGAGTGGTGGCACTCGTGGTACGACCTCGGCCGGATCCACGACGAGCCCGCCCTGCTGACCTTCGCCGCCGGTCCGGCGGCCGTCGCGACCCGCGAGTGGTCGGACGAGGAGATCGTCGCCTCGACGGTGGCGCAGTTGCGGCTCCTGTTCGGGAACGACATCCCCGAACCCGAGAGCGCGGTCGTGACGCGCTGGCAGGACGATCCGTTCGCGCGCGGTTCGTACGCGTACATGCTTCCTGGCTCGGTCGGTCCCGACCACGACCAGCTGGCCGTCCCGGTGGGCGGGGTGCTGCATCTCGCGGGCGAGGCGACGTGGGGCGACGACCCGGCGACCGTTCCCGGTGCGATGCTCTCGGGCCACCGTGCGGCCGAGAACGTACTCGGGCGCGAGATCCCGGTGAGCGACCTCTGGTCGTCGGGCGGCGCCTGACGAAGGGATCGGGGAGCGCTACCGCGGCTCCGGCCCGGTCGCCACGGGCAGCTCCTCGTGGTTCGACCACTGGCTCCACGATCCCGGGAACACGCGCGGCTCGAATCCCGCGAGTGTCAGTGCGACGGCCTGATGCGCCGCCGTCACCCCGGAGCCGCAGTAGACGCCCACGGTCATGCCGTCCTCGGCCCCCAGCATCCGGAAGCGAGAACGCAGCTCGTCCGGTTCGAGGAAGCGTCCGTCGCCGCCGACGTTCTCGGTCGTCGGAGCGCTGATCGCACCGGGAACGTGACCCGCACGCGGGTCGATCGGCTCGACCTCACCGCGGTACCGCTCGCCGGCGCGGGCGTCGAGCAGCAGCTCGGACTCGGCGAACGACCCCACCTCGTCGAGCTCGAGCGTGGGCAGAGACCCGTACGCGAGGTCGACCGTCCCGGGCGTCGGGGGCTCGGCATCCCCTTCCTCCCGCTCGAATCCCGCGTCGGTCCAGGCTGACAGCGCACCGTCGAGCAGGCGGACGTCGGCGAGCCCCGCGTACCGCAGCAGCCACCACGCCCGCGCGCTCGACATGTTCTTCAGGTCGTCGTAGACCACGACCGTGTCGCCCGCGTCGATGCCCCAGCGTCGCGCGGCGGCCTGCAGCGTCTCGATCGGAGGGAGCGGATGCCGGCCCTCGGTCGGCGCGCCGTGGGCGGCGAGATCGTGGTCGAGGTCGACGTACTGCGCGCCGGGGATGTGTCCGGCGCGGTACTCGGGGCGCCCGTCGGGGCGGTCGAGGCGCCAGCGGACGTCGAGGACGCGCACGCGCCCGCCGTCGGGGAAGGTCCCGGCGGCGAGGGCGGCGTGCAGGTCGGGCGCGGTCGTGAGGATCGAGGGCATGATCCCAGTCTGGCCCTCAGCTCACCGGGGCGGGACCCCGGGTCAGTCCGTCGGCGGCGCGCGCCCGTGCGCGGTCGTGGCGCGACGCGACGGGCACGATCTCGGTGGCTTTCGGGAGGCCCATCGCAGGCGTCGAGACGTAGATGGTCTCGGCGCGCTCGACGATGTAGGTCTCGTGCCAGACGCCCACGGCACCGGGGACTTTTCGGGCTCGCCGGTTGAAGCGGGTCCACGCGGGGCGGTGCTCCTGCTGTGGGGCCGACGCGTACGCGTACAGCTTCTCGAGTGACGACCAGTACTGCACGAGGTAGGGTCCGCGCGCCCCGAGCAGCATCGTGGAGCCGAGCAGCCCCGACTCGGGGTCGGTGATGAGCTCACGCAGCATCCGGGGCATGTCGCCCATCAGTGGCATCCACTGATCGGGCCGCCACCACTTGTTCACGGTCATTCCGATGTGGAAGACGACGAGTTCGCCTTCGTGACGGTGGGTCATGCGACCCTGATTGATGGATGCCATGGGCTCGTCCTCACTCGATAGTGTTGCTATCCAGTGTTAGATAGTAGGACTATCGAGTCAAGGGGGTCGGCGTGCGGATTTCGGAACTGTCGACGGCGAGCGGCGTCCCCGTCGCGACGATCAAGTACTACCTGCGAGAGAAGCTCCTGCCCGAGGGGGAGCGCTCTTCGCCCACGCAGGCGTCCTACGGCACCGCGCACGTGCAGCGCCTCGGGGTCATCCGCGCGCTCGTCGACGCCGGCGTCGGGATCGCGGGCGTGCGCAAGGTCGTCGGCGTGCTCGAGGAGCCGCCCGAGAACCCCTACGACCTTCTCGGTGCGGCGAACGCTGCCGTCACGCCCGTCATCGCCGGCGAGCCGGATCTGACCGAGGCCACGGCCCTGCTCGAAAGGATGGGGGGAGCCCCCGAGAAGTGCTTCCCCGATCAGCTCGCCGCGGTCGCTCATGCCCTCGCGACGCTCGAGCGCGCGGGGTTCACGGTGCCCGAGCCCGTGATGGCCGCGTACCTTGAGCACCTGTCCGCGATCGCCGACGCGGAACTCGCCGCGACGCCCGCGACGTCGATCGAAGACGCGGTACGGTACGTGGTGCTCGGTACGACCCTCGTCGAGCCGCTGATCCTCGCCCTCCGTCGCGTCGCCGAGCAGGTCGCCGCGTCGCGACGCTTCGGCACGGGGTGACCTTCTCGGCTCAGGGATGCGGGTTTGTCGCCGCTCCGTCGAGCCAGAGGGTGTCGCTCTTGTCGCCGTGGGCGCCGGGTCGGCCGACGTGCTTGTCGCTGATATTCGGTCCCTTGGTGATCACGTGCACGAGCGCCATTCCGTGCCCGCGGCCGAGGTCGTAGTCGTCCTTCAGCCATTGCAGGATCGGGGTCGCCTTGGCTCCCGGGCCGAACCCGCGCTCTTCTGCCAGCGCGATGAACTGTCGCGGGGTGAGCCCGGTCTTGGTTTCGATGTTGTCGAGATACGCCTGGAAGGACATGACCGGAGGCTAGCGCTCTCCTCCGACATCGTCCACGCCTCATCGGAGTCGGCAGCACCCGCGTCAGTGATGTCGGCACCCCGGGGTACGGTCGAAGGATGGCCGTCACCCTGCACCGGGCGCCCGTCGCCGAGATCGACCCCCGCACCCTCTATCGCCTTCTCTGGCTGCGCGTGACGGTGTTCGTCGTCGAGCAAGAGGCGGCCTACCCCGAGATCGACGGTCGTGACATCGAGCCGGGTGCCGAGCTGATGTGGGTCAGCGAGGGCGACGAGGTGCTCGCGACCCTCCGCCTCCTGCGCGAGCCGACGAACACGCGCATCGGCCGCGTCGCCACCGCTGCCGCAGCCCGTGGCCGTGGCCTCGCTGCCGACCTCATGCGCGAGGCCGTCGAGATTCTGGATGCCGAGGCCCCCGGCATCCCGATCCTTCTCGATGCCCAGGCCCACCTGGCGTCCTGGTACGGCCGGTTCGGCTTCGTCGTGTCGGGGGAGCCCTTCGCCGAGGACGGCATCCCGCACGTGCCCATGCGGCGTACCCGCCTCGACACCGAGCGCCTCGTCCTGCGCGAGTGGACGCGGTCCGACGACGACCGGGCGTTCCTCTTCGACATGTACCGGCGAGCGGAAGTCCGGCAGTACCTCGGCAACGGCCGGGTGATGACCGATCCGGCCGAGGTCGACGCGACCATCGACCGCTGGACGAGCCTGGCCGACGGCATCCTGGGGGTCCGAGCCGTCGAGACGCGCGACGGCCGCCGGCTCGGATCGGTGCTGCTGAAGCACATTCCCTGGTCGGTGGGCGCGGGCGACGGGCGACCCGAAGACATCGAGATCGGCTGGCACTTCCACCCCGACGCGTGGGGGTCCGGGTACGCCACCGAGGCCGCGGCCGCGGTCCTCGCGCTCGCGCACGAGAACGGAATCCGCACGATCGTGGCGGTCACGAATCCGGCGAACACGGCTTCCGGCGCCGTCGCGCAGCGCATCGGGCTGCGCCCGGCGGGTGAGACGGCCGACTACTACGACACCACCTGCGCGCTCTACGTCAGCGAGGCCGACGCGTGAGAGCCCGCGCGGCGGCGGTGACGGCCCTGGCCCTTGCGTGCACTCTCGTGCTCGCGGGGTGCGACCTCGGGTTCTCACTCGGTTTCGGCGGCAAGCCCGACGGGCACTTCGAAGGCAGTGAGCTCACGGTTCCGGTGCTCTATGTCAGCGGCGGCAAGGGGGGCGTGGCGTCGCAACGGATCACCGCCGAGGCGGCCGACGGCGGCGACCTCAGCATCGACATCACCGAGAACGACGTCAGCGGCGTCGCCCCGGTCACGCAGTCCGCGACGTGGACGGCGGTCACCGCGGCCACGCTCCTCACTGGAGCGCGTCCCGACACGGCGTACACCTTCGGCTTCGACGCGCGCATCAACACCCCCGCCGCCGGGGCCGTGACCGCGGTCGGCGTGCTCGCGCTCTACTACGGCACCGAGATCCAGCCCGGTGTCGCCCTCGCGGGCGGCGTGACCCCCTTCGGAACCGTGAGCCCCGTTGCGGGCCTGCCTGAACAGGTGGCGGCGGCGATTGAGGCGGGCGGCATCGACACGATCCTCGTGCCGGCCGGACAACGGATCGCCGCGGATGCCGACGGTCGATCGGTCGACCTCGATCAGGTCGCGGCGACCGGCGGGATGACCATCACCGAGGTCGCCGACCTGGCCAGTGCGTACGCGATCATGACGGGCGAAGACCTGCCCGAGTCGGCGTTCCCCACGCCCGCCGCCTCGCCGACCCCGCTGCCGACCGCGACCGAGGGGCCGACCGAGCCCGGCGATGATGCATTCGACGTCGCCATCGACAGCGCCCTGGCCCGCACGGAATCGTCGCTCGAGACGGCGACCGACGCGTCCCTGGCCGAGCACTCCCGCGCCGCCGCGGATCGCGCCCGGACACTGCGCGATGCCGGCGACGACGGCGGAGCATTCGCTGCCGCCGCGGCCGCGGCTGACGTCGCCGCAGTCGCCGGGGCACCGGAGGTCGACGCGGCGTCGGTCGGTGCCACGCGCGCGGCGGCGGAAGACCTGCTGGCCGCGGCGTCCCAGAATCCTCCCGGAACGCTCGACGCCGCCGATCTCTCGCTCGAGGTCGTCGGAGCCGCCGCCGATGCCTACGCGCTCGCCGCCTACGCGGAGACCGCGCTCGCCGCGGGAGAAGAAGCGGCGCCGACCGCCGCGGCGCTCGCGGCTTCGGCGCTCGCCCGCGCGCAAGAGAGCGAAGCCTTGCGCGATGCGCTCGGCGCCGGGGCGGGGTCGATCTCGCGCGACGCCGACCTCGACGGCCTCGGCTCGCTGTTGCGGCGGGCGGCGATCGCGGCCACCGATGCGTACGAGTCGCGTGCGGGCGAGGCGCCCGTGCGTGTGGGCGACCTGCCGGCTGTGCGGCTCGCGGCTTTCGACGCCGCCCGCGACGATCTCGAGTCGATCGCCGACGGCGACACGTGGCTCGGTCTCGCCCTCGCTGCAACGGCCTTCAGCCGCACCGTTCCGCCGCTCGCCACGCAGCAGGCGGTGCGCGTTCCCGAGGGCGTCGACCCGACGGCGGCTGTCCAGCAGCGCATCGCCGTCGGCGACGAGTACGCGGTTCGCGCGGTCGAGGCACTCTCCGACGCGGGGGCCGAGGTGTCGCTCGTCCGCGGAGCCCTCAGCGACGCGACGGCGACGGCCACGGCAGCCCCCGCTCCCGGCGCATCGGCGGTCTACGCGACCCCGTTCCTGCGGGCACGCGTACTCGCGTTCGCGGCGGGCGTCGAGCGCGAGTGAGGCAGCGCCCGCCGCCCCGCCGTCAGTGCGGCGCGTGGTACTCGGCCGTTCCGCGCTTCCAGTAGCCCTTGACGACGGTGGCGGCGGGGTCGCCCGACCACCGATCGAGCAGCAGAGCCCGTCCGGCCCGGACGATCGACTGCTCCGCGGCGACGAACCCGAAGACGCATCCCTCCGGCTGCTCCTCGACGTCGAGCGCGTCGAGCCAGTCCGCGAGTTCTTCGCTGGCCGGTCGGTCGCCCCGGTGCACCTGAATCACCTGCACGCCCGGCGGAGCGGCGACGGGGAGGTCGTGCGCGGCATCCGGAACCTCGATCGCGATGCGACCGACGGCGTCGTCGTCCATCGCCGCGGCGAATCGGCGGATCGCGGGAACGGCCGTCTCGTCGCCCGCCAGGAGCCACGCGTCCGGGCGTCCGACGAGCACCATCGACCCGCGTGGCCCTCCGACGCCGACGGGCGTGCCGAGGGGAGCCCTCTCGGCCCAGCGACTGCCGACCCCGTCGCCGTGCAGAGCGACGTCGATGTCGAGCCAGCCGCTCTCGGCATCCCAGCTCACCGGGGTGTACTCGCGGCTCGGCGCGGACCGGACATCGCCCGCTGGCTCTGAGGGGAAGAACACGCGGATGTGATCGTCGGCGCCGGGCGAGTCGAAACCCCGGAGGTCGACCCCCTCGAGCCGCACCCGGACGTACGACGGAGTCAGGAAGGTTCGGGCGGCGAGCCTCGCCGAGCGGAAGACCAGCTCGTGACGGCGGGGTTCGAGGCGGGCCCCGAGGGCCGGGTTCGACATCTTCACAAAGCTAAGGCTAACCTAACTTCGCGACCGGCCCCGGAGTGTGGCCGGTCCCCACCGCACATACAGCACTGGAGAGATCCCGCATGAGTACCCGTCTGATCCGTCCCCTCGCCGCCGCGTCCGTCGCGGCGGCTCTGGCCCTCACCGGCTGCGCCTCGGGTGCGGCCGCTCCCGCCGAGCAGGCCGCCGCGACCACCGTCACGGTCGAAGACAACCACGGCTCGATCGAGGTTCCGGTGGCCCCGGAGCGGGTCGTCGCCCTCGACAACACGACGTTCGAGACGCTCAGCGAGTGGGGCGTGCAGCTCGTCGCTGCCCCCAAGCCCCTCATGTACGACCTCTGGCCCTCGCTCTCGGGCGGCGACGAGGTGCTCGATGCCGGCCTGCACCGCGAGCCGAACATCGAGAACATCCTCGCCGCCGACCCCGATCTCATCGTCGGCGGATACCGCTTCCGCGAGATCTACGACCAGTTGAAAGAGATCCAGCCCGCCACGATCGAGACGAGCCCGCGCGACGGTGAGGAGCACACGTCCGAGCTCAAGCGCCAGACGGCGATCCTCGGCCAGGTCTTCGACAAGAACGACGAGGCCGAGAAGCTGAACGCCGACCTGGATGCCGCGATCGCCGACGCGAAGGCCGCCTACGACCCGTCGCAGACGGTGATGGGCCTGATCACCTCCGGTGGGAAGATCTCGTACGCCGCTCCCGGAGAGGGCCGCGGTGTCGGCCACCTCTTCCCGACGCTGGGCCTGACGCCCGCTCTCGACCGCGCGGCCGAGGACGCGTCGCACGGCGACGACATCAGCGTCGAGGCGATCGCCGCGGCGAACCCGGAGTGGCTGTTCGTGCTCGATCGCGACGCGATGTTCGGCGAGGACGGCTACGTGTCGGCCAAGGAACTGGTCGAGAACGCCGAGGCGCTGAAGAACGTCCCCGCGGTGCAGAAGAACCAGATCGTGTACCTCGACGGCAGCTTCTACCTCGACGAGGGCATCCAGGCGTACACGAAGCTCTACCGTTCGGCCGCCGAGGCGTTCGCCTCCTGATCCCGGTGGGGGTCCGGATGCCGGGCCCCCCACCCTCACCATGATCGTCACCGCTCACCCCCCTCGAACGCTCGCCCGGCGCCTCGCGCTGCCCGCGGCCACCGCGGGTGTCGCCGCGCTCGTTGTCGCATCGCTCTTCGTCGGGGCCTACGACCTGGCGGCCGACTCCTTCGGCGCGGAGATGTTCTTCATCTCGCGTGTGCCGCGTACGCTCGCGCTCGTCCTCGCCGGCTGCGCGATGGCCGTCTCGGGCCTGATCATGCAGCTGCTCACGCAGAACCGCTTCGTCGAGCCGTCCACCACCGGCACCTCCGAATGGGCCGCCCTCGGCCTGCTCGTCACGGTCCTCCTCGCACCGGCCGCACCTCTGCTCGTGCGCATGGTCGTGGCATCCGTCGCGGCGTTCGTCGGGACCATGATCTTCATCGGCATCCTGCGCCGGATCTCGTTGCGAACCTCTCTCGTCGTACCGCTCATCGGGATCATGCTCGGTGCGGTGGTCTCGGCGTTCACGACCTATCTCGCCGTGTCGACGAACTCCCTCCAGATGCTCGGGACGTGGTTCATGGGCAGCTTCACCTCGATCGTCCGCGGGCGGTACGAGGTGCTCTGGGTCGTGGCGATCGTGGTCTTCCTCGTCTTCCTCTACGCCGACCGCATCACGGTCGCCGGCCTCGGTCGCGACATCGCGACCTCCGTCGGCCTCGATCACACGCGCGTGATGCTCATCGGCACCGGTCTCGTCGCCGTCGCCACGGGCGTCACGACCGTGGTCGTCGGCTTCCTGCCGTTCCTCGGACTGGTCGTGCCGAACCTCGTGTCGATGTGGCGCGGCGACAACGCCCGCGCCAACCTGCCCTGGGTGTGCCTCGGCGGCGTGGCCATCGTCGTCGTGTGCGACATCGTCGGACGGGTGATCCGGATGCCGTTCGAGGTCCCCGTCTCGATGATCCTCGGGGTCGTCGGCTCCGCGGTGTTCATCACCCTGCTCTTGAGGATGCGTGCCCGTGGCTGAGGTGCTGACCCGCCCCGCCCCGGCGATCCGGCTCGGCCGTCCGCGGATCGCCGTGCGCTTCGGCATCCTGGCGCTCGTCGTCGTGGTCGCGGCCGTGGGCGTGCTGACCTGGAACGTGCCGGGCGAGCCCGGTTCGCGTGCCTTCTGGCTCGCCGTCAACCTGCGCGTCGTGAGCGTCGCGACCATCGCCCTCGTCGCCTGTTGCCAGGCGGTCGCGACGGTGCTGTTCCACACGGCCACGGCGAACCGCATCCTGACCCCGTCGATCATGGGGTTCGACGCGCTCTACGTCGTGATGCAGACCGCGCTGGTGTTCTTCTTCGGCAGTGCCGCGCTTTCGGCGACCGACGGCCTGCTCAAGGTCGTGGTCCAGAGCGTGCTCATGGTCGGGTTCGCCACGTTGCTCTACGGCTGGCTGTTCGCCGGCCGCCGCGGCAACCTCCACATCATGCTGCTGGTCGGCGTGGTGTTGGGGGTCGGCTTCGGCTCGCTCTCGACGGTCATGCAGCGGCTGCTCACCCCGAGTGATTTCGACATCCTGTCGGCCCGCCTCTTCGGCAACCTGTCGAACTCGGATGCCGACTACCTGCCGTGGGGCGCCCTCGTCGTCGCCGTGGTGCTCGTGCTCGTCTGGCGCGCGCGACACCGCCTCGACGTGCTGGCGCTCGGCCGCGAGGCATCCGTCAATCTGGGACTCACCTACCGGCGCGAGGTCGTCGGGATGCTCGTGCTCGTGGCCGTGCTCATCTCGGTGTCGACGACGATGGTGGGTCCGATGACGTTCTTCGGCTTCATCGTCGCGACCCTCGCGTACCAGCTCGCGGGCTCGGCGCAGCACCGCGTGGTGCTGCCGTTCGCCGTGCTGCTCGGCATGGCGACCCTGCTCGGTGGCTACTTCGTGCTGCGGCACGTGTTCTACGCCGCCGGGATGCTCTCGATCATCATCGAGTTCGTCGGCGGCCTGTTCTTCCTCGTCTACCTGCTTCGAAAGGGCAGCCTGTGATCTCGCTCACCGATGTCACCATGACCTACGGCGACCTCACCGTGCTCGGTCCCGTGACCCTCGACATCCCGGCCGGAGGGGTGACGGCGCTCGTCGGCCCGAACGGTGCGGGCAAGTCGACCCTCCTCACGATCGTGGGGCGCCTGGCGACGGCGACGAGCGGTCGCGTCACCATCGCGGGTCACGACGTCACGACGACCCCCGGACGCGCGCTCGCGAAGATCGTGTCGATCCTCCGCCAGGAGAATCACTTCGTCACCCGCCTCACCGTTCGCGAACTCGTCGGCTTCGGGCGCTTCCCGCACTCGCAAGGCCGTCTCACCGCCGACGACCACGCGAGGATCGACGAGGCCATCGCCTTCCTCGACCTGACCGAGCTGTCGGGTCGGTACCTCGACCAGCTCTCCGGCGGACAGCGCCAACGGGCCTACGTCGCGATGGTGCTCGCGCAGGACACCGACTACATCCTCCTCGACGAGCCGCTGAACAACCTCGACATGAAGCACGCCGTCGCGATGATGGGCCAGCTCCGGCGGGCTGCCGACGAGCTCGGCAAGACGATCGTCATCGTGGTGCACGACATCAACTTCGCGGCGGCCTATGCCGACCGCATCGTCGCGCTGTCCGAGGGGAGGGTCGTGCACGTCGGCACGCCCGACGACCTCATGACCTCCTCGACGCTCGAGGACGTCTTCGGCACCCCCGTGGAGGTGCGCCGAGACGGCGCGTACCCCTTGGCGGTGTACTACCGATGAGTCGCGGTCACAGCTGGATGCCGTTGTCCTCGTCGTTCACGCCGACGTTGCGCCCGCGGCTCGACTCGTACGCGATGAGCCATCCCACCGACGCGGCGGCGGCCAGGATCAGGCCGAGCCACACGTTCTGCCACACCAGGCCGAACAGGATGCCGACGATGAACAGCACCACGCTGCCGAGGACCCAATACGTGCGTCCGCGCGGCCAACCCGTTCCCGTCTGCGTCATGCGCCCAGCCTAGGGGCAGCCCCACACCCCCGACCCTCACGCGAAAGAAGACCATGGCCCGCACGAACGCCGCGCAGACGCGGCAGAAGCCCGAGAAGAGCGAACTCCTCACCCTCCGCGTGCGGGAGCGGCGACGTCTCTCGCCCTCGTTCGCTCGCGTGACGGTGGTCGGTGACGACCTCGAGCGCTTCTCGCCGCAGGGACGGGACCAGTGGTTCCGACTGTTCCTCCCCGTGTCCGAGGGCTCGCTCTCGCGCCTGCCGAACAGGCTCGACACCCTCGCGTACTTCCGATATCTCGCAATCGCCAAGACCGAGCGTCCGGTCCTGCGCAATTACACCGTCGCGGGGTTCCGCCCCTCGGGCGAGCACGGCCCGGAACTCGACATCGATTTCGTGCTGCACGGCTCCGCGGACGAAGGGACCGCGGGACCCGCGGCGACCTGGGCGGAGACCTGCCGCCCGGGTGACGCGGTCGCGATCCTCGACGAGGGCATTCTCTTCACCCCGGCCGCCGGTCTCACGGGACCCTACGCGCTCGTGGGCGACGAGACGGCGCTCCCCGCAATCTCCGGAATCCTTGCATCCCTCCCCGCCGACGCCACCGGCACCGCGATGATCGAAGTCCCCGATGCGGGGGACGTGCGCGACCTCGTCGCTCCCGCGGGTGTCGAAGTGCGATGGGTCGTCCGCGTCGACCCGCGCGAGACGCCCGGGACGTCGGTTCGCGACGCGGCGATCGCGGAGGCCGCGGAGACGCCCGCCTACGCGTGGGTGGCGGGCGAGCAGTCGCTCGTGGCCGCGATGCGCCGGCAGTGGGTGCGCGTCGGCGTCGACAAGCGTGCGATCTCGTTCACCGGGTATTGGCGGGCGCCGCGGGGTCACTGACGTCGACGGGTCGTCGGTTCTCATCGCCCGGCCCACCCTTCTCCCGCAGATGTCGGTGGGGCGCCGCGCTCGCTTCTCCCGGCGATGCGGAGGCCGAGGTGGTCAGCGGTCGCGGTGGTCTTCGGGATGAAGGCGCGGGCCGCGGCGCGGTTCGAGCGCCGAGCCGACGTAGATGAGCCGGATCACGCGCTGGCGGTGTCCCGCGAAGGGCTCGAGCAGCTCGAGCATGCCGTCGTCGTCGGTGCGGTGGCCGGTGAGGGCGTATCCCACCTGGTGCGCGAGGTGATAGTCGCCCACGCTCACGGCATCCGGGTCTCCGAAAGCGCGGATGCGGGTTTCGGCGCTGGTCCAGATCCCGACCCCGCGCAGGCTGATGAAAACGCGGTCGCGGGCTTCGCCGTCGGTGGCGGCGCTCGCCGCGCGCACGACGGACTCGCCGCGTCGCGCCGTCTCGACGATCGTGCGGGACTGCGGAGGCTCGAGTCCTGCGCGATGCCACGCCCACGACGGGACATGCCGCCACCCGTCGATGTCGGGCGGGGCGAACAGCGGCCGCGGGG
>NZ_LDRU01000004.1 GCF_001476285.1 Microbacterium testaceum
CGCGTCGTCGGGCGCGATGCCGTGATCGGGCACGGAGCCGATCCACGACACCATGACGAAGCGCCGGACTCCGGCAGCCCCGGCCGCGTCGACAGCGCGCTGAGCGGCATCCCGATCGACAGCGTAGGTCCGGTCGGCGTCTCCGCCCCCGGCACCCGCCGACCAGACGACCGCGTCGGCCCCGGCGAAGGCTTCCGCGAGAGCCTCGACGTCGGCGCTCTCGACGTCGAGGACGAGCGGCGTTCCCCCCGCTCTCTCGACGTCCGCCGATTGAGCGGGGTTGCGGATGATCGACACCGCCTCGTCGCCGCGCTCCACCAGCAGCCCGGCCAGGTGCAGGGCGACCTTGCCGTGGCCGCCGATGATCACGATGCGTTCCATGTCACTGTCCTCCGACCTTCTCGACCGACATCTTCAGGATCACCCGGTGCGCCTTGTCGTCCGGCGCCTGCTGTTCGGGATTGCCGTAGCGCTGCCCGAGCCGCACGTAGAAGAGGCCTTCCGGGTCGGCTTCCTCATCGACCAGACGGCCGCGCACCTCGATGTAGCGGTACGGCTGCGCCGGGTCGTAGACCATGAAGCTCATCGAGGGGTTGTGCTGCAGGTTGCGGTACTTCTGCCGCGTCACCGTGTGCGTGAACAGGATGTGCTCGCCGTCGAACTCGAACCACATCGGGTTCACCTGTACCGTGCCGTCGGGTCGGACCGTGCCGAGGGCGCCGTAGTACGGCTCCTCGAGCAGGTCGCGCAATCTTTCCGGGATCATGCGGCTCCTCTCATCGGGTGGGCGGTTCTCGACCCTACGCGCGGCCCCCGACACGCCGCCGCGGGGTTGACGGCCTCATTCGACGTCGCCGTCCACGTACACCCATCGCCCACCCCGGCGGACGAACCGGCTGCGCTCGGACATCACCTGCCGTTCGACACCGCGGCGCCACGCGGCGTGGAACACGACGACGGCGGTGTCGTCGCGCTCGTCCGCTTCGTCGATCGAGAGCCCCTCCCAGACGGTGTCACTGTCGAGATCGAGGTCGTCGGGACGGGTTCGCGGATGCCACGACCGCACGAGATGCGTGAGATCACCCACGACGTAGGCGGTGTAGCGGGAGCGCATCAGCCGCTCCGCCGACGGTGCCGCGGCTCCGTCGAGGATCGGACCGCAGCACCGGCCGAACTCACCTCCCCCGCACGGGCAGGCCGAGGTCGACGACGGGCGCACGCGGGGGGAGCCGAACGACATCCCGCCACTCTAGGTCGAGTCGGCGCACGGACTTTCCACAGGGGTCGCCGCGACTCCCGTGGCCTTCATACGATGGACCGGGGAGGCGACATGACGAATCAGACCGCGAACGGTGGGCGACCGCCGTTCGCCGCGTACGGTCCGGCGTCCGCCGGTTACGGCCCCGGCGCTCCCGTCACCGTCCCTCCCACGATCGGCCCCGCCGCGCCCGGCGCCCCGGCCCCGTGGCCGAGCCCGGGCTCTCCCCCGAACGGTTCCGCCTCCCCGGCCGGAGCGCGACCCCCGCGGCGCGGCCTCGGCATCACGGCGCTCGTGCTCGCGTGCGTGGGAGCGATCGCCGCGTTCACGGCCTCGCCGCTCGCCTGGCTGCTGCTGGTCACCGCACTCGTGCTCGCGATCGTGCACCTGGCGCGCCGCGGCGGTGCCCGCGTGCCCGCGGTGATCGCGATCGTGATCGTCGGCTTCGGCGTCTTCATCGCCCTGATCGCCGCGGTGGTGTCCGGTTTCACCTCCGCGGGCTCGGGTGTCGACTCCGCTCCCGATCCCGAGACCGACACGTACACGCTCGCGCAACGGCTCTCCCTCCCGCCCGACCGCGGATCCGAGTCCGAACTGGCGTGGGGCACCGCCCAGACCATCATCGACTCCGACACCGGCGACGACGTGTGGTCGATTCGCACCCTCGCGCCGATCGACATCACCTCCGAGACGTTCTCGGCATCCGGTTCACTCGTCGCGACCCCGGTCGAGATCACCAACCTCACCGATGAGACCATCGACTCCGACGCGTGGCAGCTGCGGTTCTCGACGAGCTACCGCCTCTCCGACGGCACCTACGCGGACGCGGCCTACGACCCGGCGGTGACCGACCTATATCCCAGCCGGTACGACATCACCGACGTCGCTCCCGGCGCCACCGTCACCTTCTACGTCGTTCACGACGGCTCCATCGCCGAGGCCGACGAGGGCAGCGTCGAGGTCGGGCTCTACTCCGGTGACATCATCACGTGGACGGCGACCGGCGGCTGAGGCCACCCCGTGTCAGGATGAACGCCGTGACCGATCGCCTGATGCTCCTCGACACCGCGTCCCTGTACTTCCGCGCGTTCTACGGGGTGCCCGACAAGGTCCGCGCCTCCGACGGCACCTCGGTCAACGCGGTGCGGGGACTTCTCGACATGATCGCGAAGCTCGTCTCGACCTATCGCCCCACCCACGTCGTGGCGTGCTGGGACGACGACTGGCGACCCGCGTGGCGCGTCGACCTCCTCCCGAGCTACAAGGCGCACCGTGTCGTCGAGGCGGTCGCCTCGGGTCCCGATCGAGAAGAGGCTCCCGATCCTCTCGTCGTCCAGATCCCCCTCATCCGCGAAGCGCTCGCCGTTCTCGGCATCCCCGTGGTGGGAGCGGCCGAGCACGAGGCCGACGACGTCATCGGCACGCTCGCCACCACCGCCCAGGTGCCGGTCGACATCGTGACCGGCGACCGCGACCTCTTCCAGCTCATCGACGACGAGCGCGGCATCCGCATCGTCTACACCGCCCGCGGCATGAGCAACCTCGAGGTCGTCGACGACGCCGCGGTGTTCGCGAAGTACGGCATCCACGCGGCCCAGTACGCCGACTTCGCGGTCCTGCGGGGCGACCCCTCGGACGGGCTGCCCGGCGTCGCCGGCATCGGCGAGAAGTCGGCCGCCGCCCTGCTCACCGCCCACACCGACCTCGCGGGCATCGCCGCAGCCGCCGAAGCCGGCACGGGCGGGACGCCGGCGCAGCGCGCCAAGATCCTCGCGGCGGCCGACTACCTGGCCGTGGCACCCACGGTGGTGCGCGTCGTGCGCGACCTCGACCTCGGGGGCATCGACGACGCCCTTCGCCCGCGCGACGACGAGCGCACCGCAGCCGCCGAGGCCCTCGCCGAGCGATGGAACCTCGGCTCGTCGATGACGCGCGCCCTGGCGGCTCTGCCGGCGTGACGACGCCCCGCGTGCCGCGAAGCCCCGCATAAACGCGATTCACTCACGAAAACACGAGGACAGCGCGTTTCTGTGCGCCGATCGCGTTTATGCGCGCCGGCGCGGTCATCTCTCCCGCTCGAGCCACGACCGCAACCGCTCGAGCGGCCACGTCGTGACGATGCGGTCGTGAGGCACCCCCGCCGCCTCGGCGCGCGCGGCCCCATAGTCGAGCAGCGACAACTGCCCGGGCGCGTGCGCGTCCGAGTCGATCGAGAACAGGCATCCCTCGTCCAGGGCGATCGCGATCAGCTCGTCCGGCGGGTCCTGACGCTCCGGACGCGAGTTGATCTCGACCGCCACACCCGAGTCCGCACACGCGGCGAAGACCGCGCGAGCGTCGAACTCCGACGGCGGGCGCGTCCCGCGTGCGCCCTCGACGAGACGCCCCGTCACATGACCGAGCACGTCCACCCGAGGATGGCTCGCCGCCGCGACAAGCCGACGCGTCATGGGCTCGCGCTCCATGCGGAGCTTGGAATGAGCGGATGCCACGACCACATCGAGCTCGCGCAGAAGCGCATCCTCCTGGTCGAGGTCACCGTCGTCGAGGATGTCGACCTCGATTCCCGACAGCAGCGTGAATCCCCCGCCACTCATCCCCCGCACGACCTCGAGCTGTCGGCGTAGTCGCTCGGGAGACAGCCCATTCGCGACGGTCAGGCGCGGTGAGTGGTCGGTCAGGGCCAGGTACTCGTGTCCGAGCGCGCGACCCGCCTCCACCATCGCCTCGATCGGCGTCACCCCGTCCGACCAATCACTGTGGCTGTGCAGGTCGCCCCGCAGCGCGGCACGGAGTTCTTCACCACCGACGGCACCCGCGGTCGCCCGCAGCGCCGCGAGGCGTTCGGGAACCTCCCCGGCAAGAGCCTGCTGGATGACCGCGAACGTCGAGTCGCCGATCCCGGGCCTCCGCCGGAGCCCCGGGTCGCGCAGCTCCGCGTCGCTGAGGCCGTCGATCGCCGACGCCGCGGTCCGGAACGCCTTCGACTTGTATCGCGACGCACGCTCCCTCTCGAGCAGGTACGCGATCTCGTTCAGCGCGTCCAGCGGCCGCATGGGTTACTCCGCGAGCTCCCGCGTCGTCGAGATCCAGGCCTCGAGCTTCGCGGACGCTCGCCCGTCGTCGATCGCCGCAGCGGCATCCGCCATCGCCTCGGCCAGACGCTCGAGGATCGGACGCTGCACCTGCGCGGCATCCTGGAACAACCGGTACGACACGAGTCCGGCCGCGGCGTTCAGGAGGACGATGTCGCGCACCGCCCCGGTCTCGCCGGCGAGCGTGCGCCGCACGACCTCGGCGTTGTGATCGGGCGAGCCGCCGAGCAGGGCATCGATCTCGACGAGCGGGATGCCGAGATCCCGAGGATCCAGATCGTGCTCGTGGACATCGCCTCTGCTGATCTCCCAGAGCCGGCTGTGTCCGGTGGTCGTCAGCTCGTCGAGACCGTCGTCGCCGCGGAACACGAGCGCCGTCGCCCCGCGTGTGCGGAAGACGCCGGTGATGAGCGGGACCCGATCGAGGTGGGCGACGCCGACCGCGTTCGCCTCCGCACGGGCCGGGTTGCACAGCGGGCCGAGGAAGTTGAACACCGTCGGCACGCCGAGCTCCGACCGGGTCGGCCCCGCGTGACGGAATCCGGGATGGAACGCCGCGGCGAACGCGAAGGTGATCCCCGTGCGATCGAGGGTCTCGGCGACGTGGGCCGGATCGAGAGTGAGAGCGATACCGAGCGACGACAGGACGTCGGAGGATCCGGATGCCGAGCTCGCGGCGCGATTGCCGTGCTTGACCACGGGGACTCCGGATGCCGCCGCCACCACTGCCGCCATCGTCGAGACGTTGACGGTGCCGAAGCGGTCTCCGCCGGTCCCAACGATGTCGAGGACTTCGGCGCGCACCGGGAGCGGGACAGCCGCCTCGAGGATGGCGTCACGGAAGCCCACGATCTCTTCGACCGTCTCGCCCTTGGCGCGCAGCGCGATCAGGAACCCGGCGAGCTGCGACGGGGTCGCCTCGCCCGCCATGACACGCCGCATGGCCCACGTGGATTCCGACACGCTGAGGTCGCGCCCGTCGAGGAGAGACGTGAGGACATCGGGCCAGGAGAAGCGTTCCGCCATGCCATGATCCTTCCACACCGCTCTGCCGCTCTCCGAGCCGTGCGAGACGCGGCAGAAGTCCCGTCACACCGGGGATTCCCCGTGGATTCTTAGGTTTCCCTAAGTCTCGACCGTGGAATATCTCCAGCTCGAGATGGGAATATCGGCCCGTCGGATCGCGCATAATGGAACGGTGACGACCTCAGCGACGTATTCCCAGGCCGTGCGTGCCGTGAAGCGGCCCGACCCGGTCGCCGTGGGCACCATCGTGTGGCTGGGCAGCGAGGTCATGTTCTTCGCCGGCCTCTTCGCCATCTACTTCACTCTGCGCAGCACCTCCGCGTCCCTCTGGGCGCAGGAGACCGAGCTGCTCAACGTCCCCTTCGCGACCGTCAACACGATCATCCTCGTGCTGTCCTCGGTCACGTGCCAGATGGGCGTGTTCGCTGCCGAGCGGTACCAGCCGTACCGCTCCGGCAAGCCGTTCCGCTTCGTCCAGTGGGGAATGGTGGAGTGGTTCTACCTCACGTTCATCCTCGGCGCCGTCTTCGTGTCGGGCCAGGTGTGGGAGTACGCGACGCTGGTTGCCGAAGGCATGCCCATCAGCGCCAACCCCTACGCCTCGGCCTTCTACCTGACCACCGGCTTCCACGCCCTGCACGTGACGGGCGGGCTCATCGCCTTCCTCCTCGTCATCGGCCGTGCCTACGCCGTGAAGAACTTCGGGCGCAAAGAGATGACCACCTCGATCGTCGTGTCCTACTACTGGCACTTCGTCGACGTCGTCTGGATCGCCCTGTTCTTCGTCATCTACTTCCTGAAGTAAGAGAGCAGTACCTCACATGGCACGAGAGAAGAAGCCGCGCCGCGCCTCCGGGCGCCGCAGTCCCCTGGCCGCCGCCGCGCTGATCGGCATCGGTCTCCTCCTCACCGGTGGCGTGTACGCCGGTGCGTCCGCCGCGATGGCCGCGACCGACACCCCGACGAGCAGCGCTTCCTCCGCGACCGCGGTCGAAGAGGGCAAGAAGCTCTTCCAGGCGAACTGCGCGACCTGTCACGGCCTCGACCTCGAGGGCAGCCAGCAGGGTCCCTCCCTGTTCGGCGTGGGCGAGCTGTCGGTGCACTTCCAAGTGTCCACCGGACGCATGCCGCTTCAGGCCCAGGGCCCGCAGGCCCCCCAGAAGCCCGTGCAGTTCACCGAAGAGCAGATCGACGCGATCGCCGCTTTCGTGCAGTCGTCGGCCCCCGGCCCGACCTACCCGAGCGCCGACATCACCGACGGCGAGGGCGACCTCTCCCACGGTGCCGAGCTGTTCCGCATCAACTGCGCGATGTGCCACAACGTCGCCGGCGCCGGCGGTGCGCTGACCGAGGGCAAGTGGGCCCCGGATCTGCACACCGTGACGCCCGTCAACATGTACGCGGCCATGGTCACCGGCCCGCAGAACATGCCGGTCTTCAACGACCTCAACCTCACCCCCGAAGACAAGCGCGACGTCATCTCGTACCTGATGTTCCTTCAGAAGTCCGAGTCCCCCGGCGGATTCTCGCTCGGTTCGCTCGGTCCGGTCTCCGAGGGTCTGTTCATCTGGATCTTCGGAATCGGGGCGCTCATCGCGCTCACCGTGTGGATCACGGCCAAGTCCAACTGACCGTCGTCATCGACATTACGTAAACGCACGAGGAGCACCATGGCACACGAGGAAGACGCACTCGAGCACGAGAGGGCTTCATGGAAGCCCTCCGCCGGGCTCGCCGTCGCGGTTCCCGACCCCGTGGAGAACCCGGGTCTTCCCGGACACCGCCACCGCATGACCGATCAAGACCCGCAGGCGATGAAGCGGGCGGTCCGCACGGTCTACACGCTGTTCTACTTCTCGGTCGCCGCGAGCATCTGGGCGAGCATCGCCTACATGATCTTCCCGATCGAGTCGGGCGCGCTGATCGACATCCGGTACAACAACCTCTTCATCGGACTCGGCATCGGCTTCGCCCTGCTGTCGATCGGTATCGGCACCATTCACTGGGGCAAGTCGGTCATGTCCGACAAGGAGTACATCGAGGATCGCCACGCCACGCGCGGCCGTGACGAGACCCGCCAGGGCGCCGTCAACGTCTTCGTCGAGGCGAACGAGGACTCCGGCTTCGGTCGCCGCGAGATCATCCGCAACTCGCTGTTCGCTGCTCTCGCTGCCTCGATCATCCCGGGCATCACCCTGTTCCGTGGTCTCGCACCTCAGGACGAAGACCCGGTGAAGCTGCTCAGCCACACCATGTGGAAGGAGGGCTCGCGCCTGTCGCACGACCCCTCCGGTCGCCCGATCCGTGCAGCCGACGTCACCCTCGGCTCGGCCTTCCACGTGATCCCGGAAGAGCTCGCCGGCCTCGGCCACGACGAGGGCTACCTCGAAGAGAAGGCCAAGGCCATCGTGCTGCTGATGCGTCTGCAGCCCGAGCAGCTGAACCCCGAGACCAACAAGATGGACTGGACGTACGACGGCATCGTCGCGTACTCGAAGGTCTGCACGCACGTCGGCTGCCCCGTGGCGCTCTACGAGCAGCAGACCCACCACCTCCTGTGCCCTTGCCACCAGTCGCAGTTCGACGTCGCCAACGGTGCGGCCGTCATCTTCGGCCCGGCCGCCCGTCCCCTGCCGCAGCTCCCCATCACCGTCGACGCCGAGGGTTACCTCGTCGCGAAGAGTGACTTCCACGAGCCCGTCGGCCCCAGCTTCTGGGAGCGCAAATGAGCATCGGTACTCATCCCACCGAGAACGTCACGACCGAACCCGCCGTCTCGTCCGGCCCGCAGCCGGGGGGACGCGACGGTAAGCCGCTCGGCGGCCGTTTCGTCGGCGCTGCGGCGAACTACCTCGACGAGCGCACGAGCATGTCGGGCATCGTCAAAGAGCTCGGCCGCAAGATCTTCCCCGACCACTGGTCCTTCATGCTGGGCGAGATCGCCCTGTGGAGCTTCGTAGTCGTGCTGCTGTCCGGCACCTTCCTGACGTTCTTCTTCCAGGCGTCGATGGTCGAGACGCACTACAACGGCGCCTACGAGCCCATGCGCGGTATCGCGATGTCCGCGGCGATGGAGTCCGCGCTGCACATCTCGTTCGACCTGCGCGGTGGACTCCTGGTCCGTCAGATCCACCACTGGGCCGCCCTGGTGTTCGTGGCCGGCATCGGCGTGCACATGCTGCGCGTCTTCTTCACCGGCGCGTTCCGCAAGCCGCGCGAGCTCAACTGGGTCGTCGGCTTCATCCTCTTCATCCTCGCGATGGCCGAGGGCTTCACGGGCTACTCCCTCCCCGACGACCTGCTCTCGGGTAACGGCCTCCGCATCATCGACGGCATGATCAAGGGCCTCCCGATCATCGGCACCTGGACCTCGTTCCTGCTGTTCGGCGGCGAGTTCCCCGGTACCGCGATCGTCGGCCGCCTGTACACGCTGCACATCCTGCTGCTGCCGGCCATCCTGGTCGCGCTGCTGGCGGTGCACCTCATGCTGATGATCATCAACAAGCACACGCAGTTCGCCGGCCCCGCCCGCTCGAACAGCAACGTCGTGGGCTACCCGATGCTCCCGGTGTACGCGTCGAAGATGGGTGGATTCTTCTTCATCACGTTCGGTGTGATCGTCCTGATCGCCGCGCTCGTGACGATCAACCCGATCTGGAACTACGGTCCGTACGACCCCTCCCCCGTCTCGGCCGGTACGCAGCCCGACTGGTACATCGGCTTCGCGGACGGCATGCTGCGCCTCATCCCGCCGCACCTCGAGTTCGTGCTCTGGGACCACACGTGGTCGTGGAACATCATCATCCCCGTCGGCGTGCTGGGACTGTTCATCGTCCTCGTGCTCGTCTACCCCTTCATCGAGGCGTGGATCACCGGCGACACCCGCGAGCACCACATCGCACAGCGCCCCCGCAACGCGGCGACCCGTACGGCCATCGGCGCCGCCGGCGTCACGTTCTACGCGGTCATGTGGGCGGCGGCTTCGTCCGACATCATGGCCACGCACTTCCACCTCACGATGGAAGGCGTCATCCACGCGCTTCAGGCGCTGCTCATCCTCGGCCCGATCCTGGCCTACTTCGTCACCAAGCGCATCTGCATCGCTCTGCAGAAGAAGGACCGCGAGATCGCGCTGCATGGGTACGAGTCGGGTCGCATCGTCCGCCTTCCCGGCGGCGAGTACATCGAGGTCCACCAGCCCGTCGACGAGTACGAGCGCTGGAAGCTGATCGACAACGAGACCTACGAGCCGCTCGTGGTCCGGCCCAACGACAAGGGCGAGATCCCCTGGTACTCGAACTTCCGTGCCGGCGTCTCGCGCTGGTTCTTCGAGGACCGTCTCGCTCCGCTGACTCAGGCCGAGGTCGACGCGGCGGTGGCACACCAGCACCACGAGCTCGACCACATCGATCACGAGGAGGCTGACGAGATCGCGGGTGCGAACGCCCGGGCCGACGAGGATGGTCGTCCGCACATGGCGATCGGTGAGCGCGCCGAAGTCGAGCTCCCCGCTCCGAAGGGTCTCGAGGAGAAGAACCGCCCTCACGAGGACAAGAGCGAGTAATCTCCCCCGCGAAACCCCGGTGCTTCGGCACCGGGGTTTCGTCGTTTCTCCGGCACACAGGCTCCTTTCGGCGCTGCGTATGAGCGTCTGACGCACCTCGGAGGACCGAGGCGGTGCCCGCGGGTGAGTGCATTGGCAGGATGCCACGGGTGAGTGGCATCCCGCCCCTCTCGGCGTGCGGGCCCGCCGTCGTACCGTGTGCGTATGACCAGCATTCAGGAGTATTTCGCCGCCCGGCTCGCCGCGGAGACCGACCCCTCCGACGTATACGCGGCGCAGAAGGCCGGAGATCGTTTCGTCCTCGTCGACGTCCGAGGCGACGATGCATGGCAGCAGGGCCGCATTACCGGCGCCGTGCACCTCCCCTACCGTGACATCGCCGACCGCGCGCCCTTGGAGATTCCGCTCGACATGCCCGTCGTCGTGTACTGCTGGAGCCCCGGATGCAACGCGGGCCAGAAGGGCGCGCTCGCGTTCGCGTCACTCGGCTACACCGTTCGCGAGATGATCGGGGGCTACGAGTATTGGGTCCGTGAGGGCCAACCCTTCGAGAACGATGAGGGGCCCTGCGAGCGGGTCTTCGACCCCACGGTCATGGTCGTACGCTCGAACTGAGAGGGTGCCGGGCGCCGACGCTCGCGCTCCACCCGATAGGGGGCCAGCACGGTACCGTCGGGGGACGCTCCGCGAACGCGGAAGAGAGAGGAACGCGAAGCGTGGCACGATCTGCAGACATCCGGCCGGCCACGGTTCCGGACCACGTGCTCGATGGGCTGTCCGTCGAATCGCGCGCAAACGGGTGGCTGCAGATCATCAACGACCCGAACGCGACGGGCCGCACGATCGTCGCGGACCGCGATGGCGACATCGTCGGGTGGGCGCCCTTCGGACCCGGGCGCGACGAAGGAGCGTCGGACGAGGGCAAGCGCTGAAGGCTCTACGTGCACCCGTCCGCATTCGCGATCGGGGTTGGGCATGCGTTGATCTCAGCCGCCCAACAGGCACTCCGCGAGGACGGGTACGCCTGCGCCGATCTCTGGGTCCTGGACGGGAACGAGCGCGCCGCCGAATTCTCCGAGAATCACGGATGGAACGAAGACGGCGACGTCGAGGTCGACGAGCGCCAGACGATGAGACTGCTCGAGCGGCGACGGGTTACGTCCCTCATCTGACATCGTCAGCGCCGAACTTCTCGGTGCCGAGCAGGTCGGCCCGGCCGTAGCCGACGAGCGATCGAACCGGCGGCTCGGGCCCTCGGAGCGACAGACCGTCGTCAGAGCTGTGAAGCGAGTCGACTCTCAGGCCGTCTCGACGTCCTCGGCGAACCACCGCGCCGCAGACCCCGAGAACACCGGCTCGCTCACAATGGGCTGCTCGTCATCGACGACATCGCAGACGACGACCGTCACGTTGTCGCGCGTGCCCGCCTCGAGCGCGAGCGCCACGGCGGCGGCGGCTGCGGAGCGGGGATCATCGGCCTCCGCGATCAGACGCGCGACGTCCGCCTCGGGCACGTAATCGGTGAGCCCGTCGCTGCAGAGAACCCAGCGATCGCCGACCACCGGCGGCCGCTCGGCGACCGATACGACGTCGCCCTCGGCTCCGCCCAGCGAGGCGGTGATGATGTTGCGGCGAGGATGAGCGGCTGCGGCCTCGGGCGGGATGATCCCGTGGTCGACCAATGCCTGCACGTAGGAGTCGTCGCGTGTCTCACGGGTGAACTCGCCGTCGCGCAGCAGATAGGCACGGGAATCACCGGTGTGGGCGAGGAGCAGCTGACCATCGGCGCCGAGGAACACGCCCGTGAAGGTCGTCGCCATGCCGCGGAGCGCCGGGTCACGTTCGACGTGGGCGCGGATATCCCAGTTCGCCTCGCGTATACGGACGAGGAGACCGTCCGCGTCGATCGCACTCCCCCGCGTCGCCACCAGGCGATGAATGAGCGCCGCCGAGGCGAGATCGCCCGAAGGGCCACCGCCGACGCCGTCTGCCACCGCCGCACCCCAGGACGCCACGAACGCGGCGTCCTGGTTGGTGGGACGATGGGCGCCGGCGTCGGAGACGGCGGCCGTATTCAGCCGAAGGGGCACAGGATCAGCGGGCGAAGTACCCGCGGTAGTACTCGTACACCCAGCCCACGATCGCGACCACGAAGACCATGAACCCGATGGGAACCATCCAGCTCCCCACCGCGAGGCCGATCACAGCGATCGCCGCCGACGCGGCGAGCACGATGGGCCACCACGACCACGGGCTGAACTCGCCCATCTCGGGGTCGCCGTCATCGATGTCAGCGGTCAGCGTGTCTTCGGGGAGCTCGCCGTTCTGCGCCTTGAGCACACGACCCACGTAGAAGGCGATCATCGACGACATGAGGCCGAGGAAGACGAGGGCCACGGTTCCGACCCACTCGACACCACCGTGCTGGATGAGGCTCCAGACCGTGTAGACCGCGGCGATGAAGAATCCGAAGCCCGCGAGGAGCCACCAGAGTCCGACATTGGTACGCATCGTTTACTTGACCTCTCCAGCGGCCGCGTCGACGACGGGCGTGTCGGGGGCGTCCTTCGCCGGGCCCACGCCGACCGGGATACCGGCCTCGGGGTGGTTCAGGTCGAAGGCGGGGCGCTCGCTACGGATGCGCGGGATCGAGGTGAAGTTGTGACGCGGCGGCGGGCAGGACGTCGCCCACTCGAGCGAAGCACCATAACCCCACGGGTCGTCGACCGTCACACGAGGAGCCTTGCGGGCCGTGATCCAGACGTTCAGCAGGAACGGGATCATCGACGCACCGAGGATCATCGAGCCGATGGTCGAGAGCTGGTTCTCCCAGGTCCATCCGTCGGCCGCGGCGTAGTCCGCGTAGCGACGCACCATGCCGTCGACGCCCAGCCAGTGCTGGATGAGGAAGGTCATGTGGAAGCCGATGAACAGCATCCAGAAGTGCACCATACCGAGACGCTCGTTCAGCATCTTGCCGGTCCACTTGGGCCACCAGAAGTAGAAGCCCGCGAACATCGCGAAGACGACCGTGCCGAAGACGACGTAGTGGAAGTGCGCCACGACGAAGTACGAGTCGGACAGGTGGAAGTCGAGCGGGGGCGACGCGAGGATGACACCGGTCAGGCCGCCGAAGACGAACGACACGAGGAAGCCGAGTGCGAACACCATCGGCGTTTCGAACGTGACGGATCCCCGCCAGAGCGTGCCGATCCAGTTGAAGATCTTCACGCCGGTCGGCACCGCGATGAGCATGGTCATCAGGGCGAAGAACGGCAGGAGCACTCCACCCGTGACGTACATGTGGTGCGCCCACACGGCCACCGACAGGGCGGCGATCGCGATCGTCGCGTAGACGAGGGTCTTGTAACCGAAGATCGGCTTGCGGCTGAACACCGGGAAGATCTCGGAGACGATGCCGAAGAACGGCAGCGCGATGATGTACACCTCGGGGTGACCGAAGAACCAGAAGAGGTGCTGCCAGAGGAGCACGCCGCCGTTCTCCGGGCTGTAGATGTGGGCACCGAGCACGCGGTCGGCGGCGGCGGCGAAGATGGCCGCGGCGAGCACCGGGAAGGCGAGAAGGATCAGGATGCTCGTGATGAGCGTGTTCCACGAGAAGATCGGCATGCGCCACATGGTCATGCCGGGGGCGCGCATCGTGAGGATCGTGGTGATGAAGTTCACCGCACCGAGGATCGTACCGAAACCGCTGATGCCGAGGCCCAGCATCCAGAGGTTACCGCCGACACCCGGCGAGAAACTCGCGTTGGCGAGCGGCTGATAGGCGAACCAGCCGAACCCGGCCGCACCCTGCGGGGTGAGGAAGCCGGAGACGGCGATCGTCGAGCCGAAGAGGAACAGCCAGAAGGCGAAGGCGTTCAGACGCGGGAACGCCACGTCGGGCGCACCGATCTGCAGCGGCAGCAGCGCGTTCGCGAAGCCCGCGAACAGCGGCGTCGCGAACATGAGCAGCATGATCGTGCCGTGCATGGTGAACAGCTGGTTGTACTGCTCTTTGGTCGGGATGATCTGCATGCCGGGCTCGAAGAGCTCTGCACGGATGATCAGCGCCATCACGCCACCGAGCATGAAGAAGATCACCGAGGCGATCAGGTACATGTACCCGATGGTCTTGTGGTCGGTGGAGGTGATCCACTTGACGACCAGGTTGCCCTTCTGTTCGACACGCGAGGTGCTGAGCAGAGCGGCTTGACGCGGAGGGAGGGTCGTCGGGCGGGAAGTGCCCTTCTCCTGAAGCGGAAGCGTCGTGGCCATGATCACTTGTTCCCTTCGGCGCCGGCCGTCGTGAGGTTCTGCAGGCGCGACAGATCACTGATGTCGCCGACGTCACCGGCGCTGCGGAGCGACTGGAGGTAGTCCTCGTACTCCGCGTCGCTGACGACCTTGACGTTGAAGAGCATGGCGGAGTGGTACTCGCCGCAGAGCTCGGCGCACTTGCCTTCGTACGTGCCCTCGCGGGTCGGAGTGAACGACCACTCGTTGTCGCGGCCGATGTACATGTCCTTCTTGTACAGGAAGTCGATGATCCAGAACGAGTGGATCACGTCGCGCGACCGGAGGTCGATCTTGACCTTCTTGTTGACCGGGAGGTAGAGCGTCGGCACGTCCTCGAGGTCGTAGCCGTCGGCCGTGGCCGTCGCCTGGACGCCCATCGAGTACACGGCGTCGGAGTTGTCTTCCTTCGTGCCGTTGTACTGGAAGTCCCAGGCCCACTGCTTGCCGTACGCGGTGATCGAGACGTCGGGGTCGTCGTACTGCGTCTCGAGCGTGTTCTGGTCACGCGCCGTGAAGGCGAAGAAGCCGACGACGAGGATCAGCGGGACGATCGTGTAGAAGATCTCGACCGGCATGTTGTAGCGCAACTGCACCGGGAGGCCCGACTGCCCCTTGCGGCGGCGGTAGGCGATGACCGCCCAGAGCATGAGACCCCACGTGATCACGCCGACTGCGAGCAGCACGATCCAGGAGTTGACCCACAGACCGGCGACCATGTCGGTGTGGTTGGTGGCAGGCGTGCCGTCATCGACGAAGCCGGGGAGGAAACCGTGCAGCTGGGTCGTGGTGCAACCGGACAGAAGCGCGACGGACGCGATCCCGAGGGGAAGCGCAGCCCAGCGGAGGCGACGTTTGGAGGGCACAGTGCACCTTTCCGGGTCGTGGATGAAGCTTTGACAGTCTACGGCAACCTCTCACCGTTCTCAGGCCATTCGTCCAGTGCCGAGACATCGAGAACCCCCGGATTCCACGGTGTGATCCGTGGTTCCGGGGGTCCTCGAAAGACGCTCGCGGACGGCGCGCCGAGCTCAGTGGAAGCTGTCGCCGCACGCGCAGGAGCCCTGCGCGTTGGGGTTGTCGATCGTGAAGCCCTGCTCCGAGATCGTGTCCTTGAAGTCGATGCTCGCGCCGTCGAGATACGGCACGCTCATGTCGTCGACGATGACCTCGACGCCGTCGAAGTCGACGACCTTGTCGCCGTCGAGGTAACGCTCGTCGAAGTAGAGCTGGTAGATGAGGCCGGAGCAACCGCCCGGCTGCACGGCGACACGGAGACGCAGGTCGTCGCGGCCTTCCTGCGACAGCAGGCTCTTGACCTTGTCGGAGGCGGCCGCGGTCAGGCCCACGCCGTGCTCGCGGGTGTCGGCGGCGGACGACAGTGTGGTGTCGGTCATGGCGATGCCCTTCGGTTGATCGGTCGCGGGGACGAGACGATTCTACGCCCGTCGCGCCCCCGCGGCCTCGTTCAGACGGTACGCGCGTTCAGGCGCGTCAGCAGGAGAGCTTCCGACACCACCGCGTTGCGGAACGTGTCCAGGTGCAACGACTCGTTGGGGCTGTGCGCCCGGGCGTGAGGATCCTCCACCCCCGTGACGAGGATCTGCGCCGCGGGGAACTCTCGGACGAGGTCGGCGATGAAGGGGATCGAGCCCCCGATCCCGACGTCGACGGACTCGACGCCGTACCCCTCGGCGAACGACGCGCGGGCGTCCTCGACGGCCCAGCCGCTCGTGTCGACGAGGAACGCGTCGCCGCAGTCGACGTCGCTGAACTCCAGGTGGGCTCCGAACGGCGCATGGGCGCGGAGGTGCGCTTCAATCGCCGCGTACGCGTCCTCGGCGCTCTGGCCGGGAGCGACGCGAGCGCTGATCACGACGCTCGTCTCGGGTGACAGCGTGTTCGACGCCGACGCCACGGGCGTGGCATCCCATCCGGTGATCGTCACCGAGGGCTTGTTCCAGATGCGGCTCAGGATCGAGTCGCGCCCGATGGGGCTGACTCCCTCGAGCAGGCCCGACTCCGCGCGAAGCGTGGACTCGTCGTACGCCGGGGTCTCCGCCTCGCGGACGTGGAGGCCCTCGACCGCGACGGCACCGTCGTCGTCCCAAAGCGTCGCCAGGAGCTTCACGGTCGCGAGCATGGCATCCGGGACCGCTCCGCCGAGCATCCCCGAGTGGGAGGCGTGCTCCAGGGTCCGCACCGTCAGCGTGAAACGGGCATTGCCGCGGAGCGACACGGTGAGGCCGGGCGTGCGGTCGTCCCAGTTGCCCGAGTCGGCGACGACGATGACGTCGGAGCGCAGCACGTCGACGTTGTCGGCCAGGAACTGGGCGAAGGAGCGGGACCCGTACTCCTCCTCGCCCTCGATGAAGACGGCGATCCCGAGGTCGAGGCCGTCGCCGACCACTTCGGCCAGCGCGCGGATGGCG
>NZ_LDRU01000040.1 GCF_001476285.1 Microbacterium testaceum
TCCCCCTCTCCCACCCCGCCGGGCGGGGTGGGAGAGGGGGAGTTTACGTGGGTGTTACATGAGCGAGAAGGTCAGGGCGGCCGCACGCCAGTCTTCCAAACTGATGGTGCGTTCCGTTGGATCCCATGCAAACACTGGGATCGCCCGACAATTTAGAACCGAGATCCCGACCAAAACCCGTCCGACCCGCTGCGGGGCGGTGAGAACTAGCCGGGAAATGCGGACCTGTACGTCATTGGTAATGCCTCTGTCTTCCGGGCAGATGATGCGAGTTCGATTCTCGTCAGCCCTCCGAACCTCCGCCTCAACGGCTCAGCGTCGCACACGGCCAGCTGGCTACGAGCGGTGCTGTGCCGTCCCGATATGGTGAGCCTGCGAGCTTGTCCGTAGACGCGCCTCCGCCGCCGCTATGGTGGTTCGACGCGACTGCGGCTCCGGGATGGCTTGACCGGGTAGCCCTCGTGCTGACCGTCGTGAGACTCATCATTGGGCGTGGAGGCGTGGTCATCAACAAGGCAGAAGACCGGGATGGCTACACCGCCGACACCAAAACGGGCCAGCACAAGCGCGTCGAGCTTCTGGAGCGCGGCCGAAAGGCTCTGGAGTTGATGCCTCACGCCATCGGGCACGCTTCCCTGTCCCCGAGGCGAACGAGCCGAGCGGATGCCGCGACGTAGCCTCCAGGTGCGTGGAGCGCAGCTTGCGCAGTCGCTGGCTACGCTAACTTTCGCGTCCCGATGTCCTACACGGGTCTCAGTCTGGTCGCCGAAGCGGGAGCTTCCGAACGCGTGATCCACGAGCGGGCCGATCACGCCTCCGCTACCAGCAAACGCCGTTACCTTCACACAAACGAGCGGATGCACGCGAACGCTGTCGAAAGAGTAGACGCGATGTTATCCAAGCTGCGCGATAAGGCTTCCTGACCTCCCTCCGCATGCGGGGCGCGGTCCGACGGGCGGTGTCAGTGGCCGCCTCTAGAGTGCCGGTGGAGGCTATGCCTCGAAACCGGGGGGCTAAATGCTGAGTTCTCGCGAGTGGGCAACACTCATCATCATCTTCGCTGCCATCGTGGCGATATTCCTATGGCCGAAGACCAGGCGGGGTGTAGTCCCGCACCTCAAGCCATTGGTGACAGCGGCATTCGCGCCGCGCCTAGTTGCCGTGTATCTGCTCGTCCTCGCAATGTGCGTCTTGTCCACGCTCATTGCGAGGGCGGTCGGCCTTTGGGAGCCCGCGCTTCTGAAGGACACGGTTATCACAACCTTCACAGTGATACTGCCGATGACCTTCCGCTCAATGAGCTTCAAGACGGGCGACGCTCTGACTCACCGCCTTATCCGCGAAACGTTGACGCTCGCGGCGCTGCTCACTCTCTACTTGGACACTGCCCCTCTTGCCCTCGGATGGGAGATTGTGGTCCAGCTCGTGGCTATCTTCTTCGGTGCTCTCACCGCGGTGGCCGCGACCAAGCCCGAGTGGGCCCCGGTCCAGCGGCTGTGCGATGTCGTTCTGGCGTTGTTGGGTACGTTCCTCATCGTCTGGACGACGGTGCGCCTGTTCCAGGAGCCGCCTGACTGGGCAGAGTTCTTCCGCTCGTTGTTCTTCGGCTTCTGGTTGCCGCTCTCTCTCCTCCCCTTCTTTTACCTATTTGGTTTTTACGCACGCACAGATAGCGTGCGCGCTCGGGCACGAGCTTTCGGCCGACCGCTGACGCCCGCGCTCGTTGCTGCCCTCCTCGTCGGCACCCGGCTGCGGCTGGGCTTGCTGGCGAAGTTCACCGGACGGTACAGCGACCTCGGGCGCAAGTCGGGTTTAAGAGAGGGCCTGGCCTACATGCGCTCGTTTCGTGAGGACGTTGCGCGGCGCGAGCGAGAGGAAACAAGAGCGACTTCGCACTCTGGATGAGCACACCGGTAATAGCGGTCTAGATGACCACGGTGCGCACCTGGATCGCCGAGAGTTCGACGTCACTAAAGACCGCCTCGACTGGATCTGGACATGTCAGAACGGCCAGTTCGATCGGCAGGGAGGGCGCTACTGGACGGACCTTCTTGATTGGATCGTTGACGCCGAGAAGCACGGACTCCCCCGGGCGCACGGCTTCGCCGTAGAGGTCACCCGAGACGGTCAAATGTTTCGCGCCTGGCGGCGCACGCCGGGTGGTGCGGTGCTGGGAGTAGGGGCGCGCGAGCGGGGCTCCAAGTTCCTCTTCCAGGGCGAGGAGCCGCCGACGCAATGGCCGGGTGAAGCCATAGCTTGGGTTGACGCCATCCGCGCGGAATGGCCTCCCGACTGGCACCGCAGCGACCGGTCACGACTGTGAAGTACTGGCAACAGAGGTCAACACTTAGCTCGGTGTCCGTGGGCATCTATCCGGGTCGAGGAGGGCAACGGGACAACTGCGTCGACCGGCGCAGCTTTCAGATCATTTGCGGGTCTTCCTTGCGCTAGATCGGGCAGTTCGTTCCTGCTCAGTTCGTAGCTGTCTGGTGAGCGAGCTCGGGTGATCGGGGCTGCCTGAATAGGTGAAGGGCGACGTCTGGCGGTCGTTGTCGATCGTCGGGATGGACCAACGTGCTCAACCAGCAGCGGCATCGGACGTCCAGATCTCCGAAGATGTCGTCGTAAGTCGTCTGGGGCTCTTGCGCTCCGCTCATGCTCTGGTCTGTTGGATCGGAGCCCGCGAGCTTGAAAATCGGGTCGTGGCTCGTCTCATCTGCGGACCTAAGTGCTCCTAGCGCTAGCGTCGGTTTCGCGCCCGTCTTCGAGCACTGCACGCACAAGAACCAGCGAAATGACTTCGTCCACCAGCTTGCTGAGCTTGCGAACGTTGCCCGGTCCATCGGCCAGGGGGTACAACGTGGTCTTGATGTCGTCCACGCTCAGGCGCTCCTGCTCGTCGGGAGCGAGAGATAATGTGCGCGCATCGACCAAGCGATCGATTACTTGCTTTATCTCATCCTTCGACAGAGCCGTGAACCGCACAAGAGAATCGAAGCGCGAGTAGAGCGCGTCTCCTAGCGCTTCCCGAATCTCAGACTCAGAGTTGTAGTTCGACGTGCAGATGATCAGCGACGGCCCCACCTGCACGGTATAGTTCTTGTCCTCGAAAATGCCGCCATCGAACAGTTGGTAGAACGCGCTGTGGAAGACGGAGTTCGCCTTGTCGAACTCGTCAATGAGGATGACTCCGGACTCGCGGTCCAGTAGGTCGCGTGCGAACGACGCCTCGGAGTGGGACCCACCGAACACGTACGACGCAAACTTGTCGTTGTGGAACATCGAGAACTGCTTGCGCAGCAGTGTTCCGCCCAGAAGCCCGTTGATGAACTGGGCGGTCTCTGTCTTCCCTACACCCGACGGGCCATAGAACATCAGGACAACCGGCTTTGCGCGTTGCGCCGTCGTGAGCGAGTACATCGCTGCGAGCAATGACTCTCGGACGCTCTCCTGGCCCACAAGATGGCCCGCGAAGCCATCACGAAAGCGAACGAGCGTTTCCCGCGTCACCGCCGGATAGTCATATCGCTTGATGTCAGTATTGAGCTCCCTTGCCAGCTGCGTCTCGATGTGAGCAGGTGGATTGTGAAGGACGAGTTCCTCGGGATCGATCGGGCGGACGAGCCCGATGAAGTTCATGATCGCGTGCTCCTGAATGCTCGCGTAGTCGCTGGACTCAGCAACCACACGCGTGAGCCGCGGGCCTGAAGCGACGCGTCCAGTCTCCTGGCCCTCGGCTGTATGAACGATGCGACGCCTGGCTTCGTCCCGCTCATTGACAATATCGAGTAGGTACTCACAATCAGCCGTTCCAAGTTCGTCACGGAACCAGGAGAGCGGGCCGTAGTAGATGGTGACTTTCATGTCACCCGACATGCTCAACTCCGGCGAGCAGTACGTCGTATACGTCGAGAAGCTCCGAGCCGGGGGTGGGGGTTCCGTCAATGAGTTCTACTGCGGTCACGAGCTCGTCGCCCGCGTTAAGTGACATCTCAGCCTTCATGCCGAGGTCGCTTTCGGCGGTCTGGCCGACGAGGATGCCATGGAAGACGAGGCGCATCCGCCCGAGGTCGGCGAGGCCGTAGCTATTTCGGAAGGCTCTGATGTTGAAGCGAAGGATACGCTTTGACCCGTCAGGCCCGATGCCGAAGAGCTCGTAGTACCCCTTAGCACCCGTCAGGGCTTCATCGAGACGCGCTAGGTCCAGGGGAAGCCCGTCCATCTTGAGGACCACCATATACGGCGTGTACATCTTCATGTACGCCATGGAATCCTTCGGCGCGGCGACCCGTAGGTCTCGCAGTTGGAGGACGCGTTGGTCACCCTCACTCTTCTCGAGGTAGTCGGTGAGTATCGTGTTCGAGAGCGTCTTGTTGAGGATGCTGCGACCAGCAGCGGACAGTCCGGCACCGGCGCTGACCTCCGCTGAGCCGCCAAAGAATGGCAGCCAACTCAGCTTGGCGATCAGGCTCGTTTCCACATCGGCGTGCGTACTCTTCGCTCGCTCCTTGATGTTCTCTCGTGTCGAAGTTTCCTTGCCGCCCGCCGAGATGTCGAGGTAGTCCGACGCGGACTCCTCGTCGAAGTAGACGATCTTCGTCATCGTTCGCGCGGATTGTTTGTCTTTGTCTACTGCCATCAGTGCATTTCCCCCATGTCGACCCTGATTATGACAGCGGTCACCGACATGTCGGGTTATCCCCGAACCTCAGGATGCCGAGAGCCCGGCGTGCCATCTCGTGCCCTCGCTCCCGGGATTCGGCTATTCCGACAAGCCCGCCGAAGAGGGATGGGGCACCGAGCGCATCGCGGCCGCGTGTGTGCAGCTCATGGGCAGGCTCGGGTACGGCCGCTTCTTCGCTCACGGGGGCGATTGGGGTGGGCCGGTCGCCATCGCCCTCGGTGGCCGGTTTCCAGCGCAGGTCATCGGCATCCACACGACAACCGCGATCGCGCCGCCCGGGCTCAGCTTCGACGTGCTCGACGAGACCGAACGCCAATGGGTCGAGCACACCCGCGCCTTCCAGAGGAACCGTCTCGCGTACGCGAAGGTCATGGCGACCTCGCCGCAGACGATCGGGTACTCCCTGGTCGATTCGCCCGTCGGGCTGCTCGCGTGGATCCTCGAGAAGTTCTCCGAGTGGAGCGACACGGTCGACTCGCCGTTCGAGACCATCTCGCGCGATCGCTTCCTGGACAACGTGACGTTGTACTGGCTCACCGCGACCGGGGCGTCAGCTGCGCGGATTTACTTCGAGAGTCATCAGTCGCTCGACCCCGACCTGCGGGTGACGGTGCCCGCGGCCCTGACGACCTACCCGCACGACATCGAGAAGCATCCGCGGCCCTGGGCGGAGAAACGGTTCCGCCCCATCGTGCGATGGCGGGCGCCCGAGGCGGGCGGCCACTTCCCCGCGATGGAGATGCCGGGGGACTCCGTGCGCGATCTGCGGGAGGGGTTGGCGGTGGTGCTCGCGGCGTCGAAGTGAGACGTCGTGACCCTTCTCGCTCGAGCCCTGGGGACGCGCCGGCGGTGTCGACAGCGAGGCTGATGGTGGCGGCAACTCTTGGGGTTGCAGCCTCCTCGCGCGGTGTCGGCCCCGGCGTGCTGGCCCACGCCAGACCAGCACAGGCTCACGTATGCGAAAACCGAGACGAGCGCCGGATGAATTCTCCGGCCAGGCACGGTGAATTCTCCTCCGCGCGCATGTTCGCATGCCTAGCGTGAGCTCCACGGCTCGCCGAACCACGCAGGTGCTCGTATGGCGGGGTGACTCTCGGCGGCCGTCTGTGTAGATGGCACCGGCGCGAGAGGACACAGCCCATGACTCAGACCAACCGCGAGGATCGCCCTCTCGTGCTTCGGCCGCTATCGGTTGCTTCAGCTCTTTGGGTGGTCGCCGTCGCCGCCACGCTGACGGTCTTCGTGCAGGTTTCCGAAGCGGCCCGTACGGCAGTCGCCACTGTCGTCATCCCTGGTTCCTTTGTCGGGTTGCCCCTATTCGAAGGGTTCCGTGACGACGATCGGATCGGGGTTCATTCGGAGTGGGGACTGCTCGTCATGCTTGTCGTGCCGGCGGTGCTCGGCATCCTGATCCCCCTCGTGGTGAGAGCGACGTCCGTCCGGAGATAACGCCACTTCCTGAGGGGCTCGACGTTCTGACCTCAACCGTCGTGCGAGGTCCTGATGAGTCGGCGCTCCCTCGTCTCAGTGGTCGACGACCGCCGCAACCGCCTCGATCTCGACGAGCTGGTCGTCGTAGCCGAGCACGGTCACGCCGAGGAGCGTGCTCGGCACGTCGTGCTCGCCGAATGCCTCCCGGACGACCTCCCACGCCGACACCAGGTCGGCCTGGCGGGTCGAGGCGACGAGGACGCGCGTGCTGATGACGTCCGTGATCTCCGCGCCGGCCTCGCCAAGAGCGATCCTCATGTTCTCGACGCACTTCGCCGCCTGGGCTGCGTAATCGCCGACGCCCGCGGTCGTGCCATCGAGGTTCAGCGGGCAGGAACCGGCGAGGAAGATCAGCCGCGCGTCGGCGGGAGCGGTGGCGGCGTACGCGTACTCCGCGCTGTCGGAGAGGGCGGTCGAACGGATGAGCGTGACGGCGGAGGGCATGTTCTGACCTTTCGACGGCGGGCGCAGAGGACGTAGGCCATTAGTGCGATCGGAGCGTCCGAGTCCCGGTGCAGCGACGACTCCAGGCGGTTGCGTACCTCTTCACCGTAGATCGGGCAGCTGTCGTCACCGGAGAGCCGCGCGCTTCGAGCGGACGCGGCTGTCGCGAGGATCCCCTCAGCTTCTCGGCATCCGGTCGCCCGTCATCGCGCCCACCGTTCCCGCTCCGGCACCGGAGACCACGGCCACCTCTCCTCGGCACCCGCCTGCACCGGCTTGTACGCCGGCCGGCCGCGGATGCACAGCCCGTAGAACCACGTCGTCCCGCACGCGGCGCAGTGCGCGAAGAGGACGATCGTGTACTTCAGGTCGGATTCGGCCAGTGGCACCATGTCGCGGAGGGGGACGTCGGCGCGGAGGACATGCATGCGTCCGTCGTCCAGCCGCTCGGCGAGTCGATCCTCGGCCGTACGGATGACCAGCTCGCGCTCGCCGTAGCTCATCCGGTACTCAGCGACCGACGTGCAGACGTCGCAGTCGGGGAGTGGGGGATCGGGCGAGAGAGGTGGCATCCCTTGATGCTCCCTGGCGCCGTGAAGAGCGGTACGCCTCCCGCGACCGGTCGAATCACGTCGGCGGTGTGCCCGAACGACCTCGCGGATACATCACCACTCCGACCGTGATCACTGCGCTCCCGATGACCAACAAGACGGACGTGGACAACCACAGGGGAACACCTCGGGCACTGGTGACGGTCGGGTCTCCCAGCGCCAGGAAGATCGTCAGAAAGACGAGGCCGACGAAGAGGATCATCGAGCCGACGATGATGACGAGCTGCGCCGTCGTCCGCGTCACCGGCGGTTGCTTGGGCTGGCGCATGCGCAGATCGTACCTACGGCGAGCCAAGGACGCTTCGCGGAACGCTGGCCCGGTCTGCCCGGTGGGTGCGTTCGCTGTCATCGGCAGGGAGTAGGTGTTGCCGTCGAGGCCCGCGGTGAGGTGCGCCTCGGCGTGCTGCCCCAGCCTCCCGGGTGTCGGTGGCGAGAGCTATGGCCGCGCACGGTCGGATCGACGATCAGTCGGCCGATGCGCAAAGCGTCATCGGCCGGGGTGAGCTGCACGTGGCCGACGGGCTCGCCCTCTCCGGTGTCCAGCATCCAGGCGGTCGCGCCGGGTCGTTTGTGCAGATCGTCGAGGTCGCGCGGGAGGAAGGGCCACGTCATCCACGGGCCGGCGAAGGCGTAGAGAGCCTCGGCGTCGGGAACCCAGCTCGCGATGACAGGCAGGTCTGTGTTCGTCCGGGGGCGTAACGATTGCACGATCCTCACCGTAGACCGGGCCGCGCAGGAACCGCTGCCGCCATCGGAGAACCGCACGCTCCGAGCGGGCGCGGCTGTCTCAGGTGATGAGCGGGCTTCAGCCTGTCGGCAGCTCTTCGGCGGCGGTGGGTCGCCCGCGCACCGTTGCCGCCGAGATGATCAGAGCGCCGCTGACGACAGACGCGGCAATCACCGCCGACCCGATCAAGATCGCGGCGAGGAGCGATTGCCGAAGGCGCAGACTCTCGCATGTCGCCGCGTCGTACACCACTCCTTCGCACGCCCCACCCGGAACGGTGCCCGCGAAGAGGGAGATTCCGGCGATCAGCGCGATAGCGCACGCGGCGAAGGCGACGAGGGAAAGAATCACACGCATGAGGACCCAACGTTGAGCGTGAACGACAGCGTCCTCGGGCAAGGCGCTGCATACAACGTATCGATCGTGCGCGTCTCGCCCTGAACACGTGGCGAGAGCAGAACGATTCCTCACCCGTTGCGCGAAGGCGTCGCGCTTGCTTCTCTCACGCCATTCTGAGCGAGCCCAGCACGACATCGACCTGGTCCGCGAGGTGGTCGTCGTCGATGGGAACGGAGCCGAGAACAACCACCCGATTCGCCCCCAAAGCAGCGCACACCGCGACGACCGCGAACGCGTCGGCCGTGCCCCGGACGACGGCGCAGTCGATCCCCGCCAGCGTTCCGTACTCGACATGGTCAATGTGCACGTGCGGTTCGCTCGCGTGAACGACACTCATCATGTCCACGCCATAGTCGCGCACCGTCATCACGCCGATCTCACGATGCGCGACGACGCGGACGACCGCCTCGCTCCATCGCGCCGTCAGCAGGGGATCGTCGCCGCCTGTGCCGTGCTCGATGCGTGCGCCGGACGGCACGTCGATGGTGAACGCCTCCGCCTTCGTCGTACGCAACTGGGGAGGCGTCTCCACCGAGGGAAGCTCGTCGGGAACCCGGAAGGCCACTCGTGAGTGTGTGAACAACACCCGACTCACTGCACCGGTTGGACGCTGCCGGCGACGACCTGCCACCGCCCATCGATGATCGACCAATAGCGGAGGTAGTTCATCTTTCCTTCGACGTGGTGACCGTCGTCGATCAGCCGTGCGTCGATCAATGAGTCGACCCGAGCCCTCCCCGCGTGCTCTCGTGTTGATCGATGCAGCTCGAGCAACTGCTCGAAGCGAACCGCTCCGGTCGAGTGGGCGTTCAGGTCGGCTTCGCGGTCGGTCACCGAGCCATCAGGAAGCTCGAACGTCAGACCCTCGAAGAGCAAGTCCTGCAGGGCATCCGTGTCGCTGCGTCGCATGGCTTCGTGGAGGGCGTCCTGGGCCGCGTCGACGGTGCGCCCCGACGCATCGCGCGTTGTCATGCCCCGAGGCTAGCGCGGGTAGGAATGGCCCCGGACGCGCTTTGCAACAGTCCCGACGGGGTTGTGCTCGTTCCGCTCAACGACGACGACCATTCCCGACAACGGGAAGCCGATAGGCCGGGATTCCCCCCCCCGGCCGACGAACCGCCCCACCCGTGCACGGTGCACACCTCGCGGTGTGAAGTTCGCCACCCGCGCCACTGTGCTGCCCAGCCGACCTTTCTAGCGTGAGGGGAGCGCGAAGACGCGCACCAGAACGCTCGAATCGCGTCCGACGCAGCCGTCGGCGCGGGGAGGTGAACGACGATGTCTCTCGACGAACTCGACACTCGCACCACGACACCGCTCTCGGTGTCCGGCCTCGCGCATCTGCCGTGGCGGAGCCCCTCAGCCGGGACCGGTCGGCCCGCTGTGCGTGACGTGACCGAAGAACTCAGCTACAGCGGACTCGAACGGCGGGCGGCCGCGTGCGCGGAGCAGTTCGCCGCGCGCGGCATCGGACGCGGGGACGTGGTGGCGATCATGCTGCCGAACTCGGTCGCGTTCCTTGCCGCGATGCTGGGCGCCTGGCGCGTGGGCGCAGCCGTCACGCCGGTGAACCCCACGTTCACGGAACGGGAACTGCGCTACCAACTCGACGACTCGGGAGCGCGTCTGCTCGTGACGGCCGGCGCCCCCGCGGTCGAGGTCGAGACGTTGGCGCCGGCGGACCTCGCGCGCATCCCCGACCGACCCGTCGACGACCCGCCCATCACCCCCGACACACTGGCCCTGCTCGTGTACACGAGCGGCTCGACGGGCCAGCCCAAGGGCGTCATGCTCGATCACGCCAACCTCAGCGCCATGGCCGCCTCCCTCCGCCGCCACATCGAGCTCGGACCCGACGATCAGGCGCTGCTCGTCCTGCCCCTCTTCCACGTCAACTCGCTCTGCGTGAGCTTCCTCGCCCCCATCAGCGCGGGCGGCAGCGTGTCGATCCTGGAACGCTTCGCCCCCGGCACGTTCCTCGACGCGATCCAGCGTTATCGGCCCACCTACTTCTCGGCGGTGCCGGCGATCTTCGCCCGCCTGGCCGAGGTGCCGCGGGAACAGATTCCGCGCCTCCCCTCGCTGCGCGTGGCGATCTGCGGCGCCGCGCCGGCCAGCGCCGAACTCCTCGCCCTCAGCGAGGAGCGATTCGGCATCCCGATCCTCGAGGGCTACGGCCTCACCGAGGCCACGTGCGCCTCGGCGTGCAACCCGCTGTGGGGCGAACGCAAGCCGGGCACCGTCGGTCGCGCGCTCCCGGGCCAACAGATCGCCATCCTCGACGACGAGGGCCGTCTCGTGCCCCCGGGCGTGCGAGGCGAGGTCGCGATCCTCAGCCCGACCGTCATGCGCGGATACCTCGGACGACCGGATGCCACGGCCGAGGTGATGCGCGGAGGATGGCTGCGGACGGGGGACATCGGCATCCTGGACGAAGACGCCTACCTGACGCTCGTCGATCGGGCCAAGGACATGATCATCCGCGGCGGCGAGAATCTGTACCCCAAGGAGATCGAGGCCTTCCTCGCCACGCATCCCGCGGTGCTCGAGGCCGCGGTCGTGGGGCGTCCCGACCCCGTCTACGGCGAGGTTCCGATCGCGGACGTCGTCCTCCACCCCGGCGAGGCGGTCACCGAGGACGAACTGCGCGCTCACTGCGCGCAGGGTCTCACCAAGATCAAGGTGCCCGCCGAGATCCGCATCGTCACGGATCTCGTACGCAACCCGGTCGGCAAGGTCGACAAGCCCGCGATGCGCCGCGCGCTCGCCGCGGCCGCCGCCTGACCACTTCTCTTCCCCCATCCCGTCACCGAAGGAGTTGTCATGGGATTCAAGACAGCGGATTTTCCGCCCGTGGATACGACCACGTTCCTGCACCAGCCGCTGCGCGAGCGGATCAGGGCGCTGAGCCTGCACTGGGTGGAGTACGGCTTCGGTTCACCCCGCATGATCGCCGCGACCTACGTCGTCAAGATCGTCGTGCTCTGGCTCCTCGTCGGCAGCATCATCATCACCGCCACGAGCGGCGTGGGATGGTTCTGGCAGGTCGACCAGTGGTGGAATCAGCCGATCGTCTACCAGAAGGCGATCATCTGGACGATGCTGCTCGAGGCAGTCGGCTTGGCCGGTTCGTGGGGGCCGACGGCGGGCAAGTTCAAGCCCATGACCGGTGGCATCCAGTTCTGGGCGCGGCCGGGCACGATCCGGCTGCGGCCGTGGGCGTGGGTGCCGGGGACGGCCGGTGACACCCGGACGGTGTTCGATGTCGTCGTCTACCTCGGATTCCTCGCCGCGCTGGCCGCGGCGCTCGTGCTCCCCGGCACGGTGACCCCCGCGCTCGCCGCGGCGCTCCCCGAGAACACGAGTGGGTTGGTGCAGACCACTCCCGTGATCGTCGCGATCGCGCTCCTGGTGATCGTGGGCGTTCGCGACAAGACGATCGCGGTCGCCTCGCGCATCGAGCAGTACCTGCCGGCGCTGGTCTTCTTCGCCACGCTGTCGTTCGTCGACATGATCATCGCGCTGAAGCTGCTCATCGTGACCGTGTGGGTGTGCGCGGGCATCTCGAAGTTCGGCAAGCACTTCGTCAACGTCATCCCGCCGATGCTCAGCAACACCCCGTTCTGGCCGCCGCGGTGGCTCAAGCGCGCGCTGTACCGCGACTTCCCGCGCGACGTCCGCCCGTCGAAGCTCGCGCACTTCATGGCTCACGCCATGGGCACCACGGTCGAAATCGCCGTTCCGCTCGTGCTGCTGTTCTCACAGAACTTCTGGGTCACGCTTGCCGGGGTCGTCCTCATCGTCGGCTTCCACCTGTTCATCTTCTCGACGTTCCCGCTCGCCGTCCCGCTCGAGTGGAACACCCTGTTCTGCTACGCCGCGGTGTTCCTCTTCCTCGGATTCCCCGCGCAGTCGGGGTACGCGGTCACCGACTTCTCGAATGGGTGGCTGCTCGCCGGGATCGTCGCGGCGCTGCTCTTCTTCCCGGTGCTCGGCAACCTGCGCCCCGACAAGGTCTCGTTCCTGCCGTCGATGCGCCAGTACGCGGGTAACTGGGCGTCGGCGCTGTGGACCTTCACCCCGGGAGCGGAGCAGAAGCTGGATGCCGTCATCCGGCCGACCTCGAACCAGGTCGATCAGCTCACGCAGCTCGGTTACGCCCCCGAGATCGCCGAGATCACGATGCAGCAGACGCTGGCCTGGCGTTCGATGCACAGCCAGGGCCGCGGTCTCTTCTCGGCGCTGTACCGGGCACTGCCCGACATCGAGACGCGCACCATCCGCGAGGGCGAGTTCGCCTGCAACTCGGTCATCGGATTCAACTTCGGCGACGGACACCTCCACGACGAGTCGCTCATCCGCGCCCTGCAGAGCCGCTGCCATTTCGAGCCCGGGGAGTTCGTGGTGGTATGGGTGGAGTCCCAAGCCATCCACGCCAACTTCCAGGAGTACAAGGTGATAGATGCGGCCCGGGGTGTCATCGAGCGGGGACGGTGGCGCGTGGCGGATGCCGTGGCCGCCCAGCCGTGGCTTGCGGACGGCCCCATCCCGCTCGAGCGGTCCTGGCGTGCCGACGCGGCCGGCCGAGTGGCCGACGTGACGAACAGCGTCCGCACGGTCTCGCGGAGGCGGGGAGAGCGGGTACCGAAGTGACGAGAGCGGTGGTCGTGGGCAGCGGTCCGAACGGACTGGCCGCTGCCGCGACCCTGTCTGCCGCCGGGCTCGACGTCCACGTCATCGAGGCGGCGGAAGAACTCGGGGGAGGGGCGCGCAACAGCGAGCCCCTCCTCGCGGGGCTCATCCAGGACCATTGCGCCGCGGTGCACCCGATGGCCGCGGGGTCGCCGTACTTCGCCGACCTCGACCTGCCCGAGTCGCCCTGGGTGCTCCCCGAGATCGACTGCGCCCACCCGCTCGACGACGGCGACGTGGTGCTCCTGCGCCGCTCCATCGACGACACCGCGGCCGAGCTCGGGCGCGACGGCTGGCGGTGGCGGGCGATGTTCGGGCCGTCGTCCCGATCGTTCGCGGCGCTGTCGGAAGACATCCTCCGCCCGCTCGTCGGCATCCCTCGTCATCCCTTCCTCCTCGCGCGCTTCGGGGCGTCCGCGGCGCTGCCCCCGCTGTGGACCTCGCGCGCCTTCGCCGAGGAGCGGACGCGCGCGCTGTTCCTGGGCGTCGCGGCGCACGCGTTCCAGCGCCTCGACCAGCCGCTGGTCGGTGGAATCGGCGCGGGCATCATCACCGCCGGGCACGCCGTGGGGTGGCCCGTCGTCGCGGGCGGAACGGGAACGCTCACCGCGGCGGTGATCGCGCGGCTCCGCGAGCGCGGCGTGACGTTCGAGACCGGGAGGCGCATCCGGTCCCGACGAGACCTGCCCCCGCACGACGTCGCCATGCTCGACGTGCACCCGCACGCCGTCGCCGAGATCCTCGGGGGGAGCATGCCCCGTCGCACGGCCGAGGCGTTCCGGCGGTTCCGCCCGGGGCCCGCGGCCTTCAAGGTGGAGTTCGCCGTCGAAGGCGGTGTGCCGTGGCGGGCGGAAGAGACCGGCCGCGCGGGTACCGTGCACCTCGCCGGGTCGGCGCGCGAGATCGCGGCGGCCGAACGTGACGTCGCCGAGGGACGGATGCCGGAGCGCCCGTTCGTCCTCGTCGGGCAGCAGCACGTCGCCGACCCGCAGCGCTCCGTCGGGGACGTGCACCCGTTGTACGCCTACGCGCACGTGCCCGCCGGATACACGGGGGATGCCACCGAAGCCGTGGTGTCGCAGATCGAGCGGTTCGCGCCCGGATTCCGGGATCGCATCCTGGCGATGCGGGTCATCACCGCGACGGAGTGGAGCCGGCGGAACCCGAACTTCGTCGGGGGCGACATCCTCACCGGCGCGAAGACGCCGCTGCAGTTCACACTCGGTCCACGGATCACGGCCCAGCCGTACGATACGGGGGTGCCGGGCTACTACCTCTGTTCCGCTGCCACGCCCCCGGGGCCGGGGATCCACGGCCTGTGCGGGGTGAACGCCGCCCGTCGCGCGCTGCGCGGCATCGTGCCCACGCCCACGGGACGGTCGGCGGAGGTGCAGCCCGCGTGACGACGGCATCCGAGTCCGAGGCGGGGCACGCCGACGACGTGGCCGAACTGCTCGCGCTCGTCGCGCGACAGCTCGACCTGCGCATGCCCGAGATCGTCCGCGAGATGCGCGACCTCCTGGCATCCCGTATCGACGACCTCGGTGGCGATCCGCAACTGGTCGAGATGCTGCAGGCGAGCATCGAAGGCAACGTGACGACCATCTGTCACATCCTCGCCAACCACATCGACCTCGACAGCCTGCAGCCCACGACCGCTGCTGTGGAGTACGCAGCGCGCCTCGCGCAGCGCGACGTGCCGCTGTCGGCTCTGACGCGCGCCTACTACCTGGGGCAGAGCATGTTCCTGCGCCTCGGGATGGACGAAGCGGAGCGTCTGGGCGTCGCGGACCGGGTCAAGATCGACGTCGTCCGTGAGATCGCCGATGTCGTGCACCGCTACATCGACTGGATCCTGCAGCTCGTGACGGGCGTTCATGAGCAGGAGCGCCGACGCTGGTGGAGCACGCGCGCGACCCTCAACGCCAGCATCATCCTGAAGGTGCTGCGCGGAGACTCCCTGCCGATCCGCGGATTCGCGTCGGAGACCGGGTACACGCTCGCGCAGGCGCACCTCGGGGTCATGGCCTGGTCGGATGTGAATGCCGAGGAAGCGGCGCGCCAGCACGAGATCGACGTTCTGCTGCGCCGGCTGGCCACGGTGGTGCGCTCTCCCACACCGCCGCTGATCACGGCGGTGGACCGGTCGACGGCGTGGGCGTGGTTCGGGGCACCGCTCCTCGACGCGGGCGTTCTCGCGCAGGTCGAGGAGCTCGTGGCGACGGTGCCCGGCGTCCGGATCGCGCTCGGCGAGCCGGGTCACGAGGTCGAAGGCTTCCGCCGAACGCACGAGCAGGCCGCGATCGCGCGGCTCGTCGCTCTGTCGTCGCCGCGCTACCGCGATCGCGCGGTGGTGTCGTACGCCGACCCGCAGGTCGCTCTCGTCCAGCTGCTGACGAAGGATGCGACGGCGACGGCGACGTGGGTGCGCGAGGTTCTGGGCGACTACGCCGGTGCCGGCGAGCATGCCCGCTCGATGCGCGAAACCGTGGCGGCGTACTACGCCGCCGACAAGAACGCGGTGCGGGCGGCGGAGCACCTCGGCGTCCATCGCAACACCGTGCGGCAGCGCGTCGATCGGTTCGAGGGCTCGGTCGGCGCGCGCGGGGTTGATCCTCTGCAGGTGGCGCTGGCACTGCGGATCTACGATGACCTTCCGCTCGACGGAGCTGACGCGCACCACACGTGACGGACGTTGCGCCGCTCAGTGTGTCCATGCGCCATCGACTTTCGCCACCGGCGTGTGCTTCGGCGGGCTGGCCCCGCGTCGCGGGTGTCGGTGATCGCTACGGTGGGGATGTGGACGATTCGGCGCAGCCCCTCACCGGTGTGACGCCGCCGAGAGGGCGATTCGTCGAGGTGGAGGATCGTCGCCTGTGGGCGGACGTCCGGGAAGGGCCTAGCCCGTGCGTGGTCTTCCTGCCTGGCTCAGGCGAGATGGGTCTCGACCTGTGGCTGAGCTTCGACCGCCTGACCCGATCGCGCGCCGGGATCATCTACGACCGGGCTGGCACCGGATGGAGTTCTCCCGTTGCTCTCCCGCGGACGGCGGCTGCTGTCGCCGAGGAGCTCGAGGCTCTCCTTCGCGCGGTGGACGTACAGGGGCCCGTCGTCCTGGTCGGTCACTCCCTCGGGGGTGCGTACGCGCAGCGCTTCGCGCAGCTGTTCCCCGACCGCGTCGCCGGAATGGTCCTGCTTGACCCCGTGCACGGCGCGTGGAACGAAGCGATGCCCGAGCGGCTGCGCATCAAGCCCAACGCCTCGACGTCCGTCGTCGTGACGGACGAGCATCGCGCCGCCGCTCGGCGATAGAGAGAATCGGTCACCACCGACCTTCCGCCGCGCATCCGTCAGCTCGTTCGCGAGCGCCACGTCGCCGACGGCCTGAGGACCGGACCGCGAGAGGGTGCGAACTTCACCGAGATCCTCGACGAACTGGGCCCCGGCCCTTTCGCCGCCCCGACGATCGTTCTGCGCGCGGGTGCGATCGATCCGCTGCAAGCGCAGTTCCGTAGCGCCGACGACCTCCGCGAGCAGGGTGACGCCCTGCGCCGCATGTACGAGGAGGCTCTGCCCCCGGGGTCGCTCTGTCGTGAACTACCGACAGCGACGCATTCCGACATCGCTCTGCTGTTCTCCGCGGACGTTGCCGCCGCGGTCGACGACCTCGACGCGGTGCTGCGCGATCGCTGAGACCCGCTGCTCGTCCTCGGGGCGCGGGCGGTTCGGCACGGCCCGGGTGTTACGTCCCGCTACGCCCTCCGCGGCCTGAGTCGCCGGCATCCCGTAGCTTCATCTCACCAACCCCCTCCGAAGGCAGGTGAAGCCATGTCCCGCACGATCTCGTCGACAGTCCACCCGATCCAGCGCTGCATGGCAGCCTCGAACCCGTCCGCGTGGTGGGACGGCCTCGTGGTCGACGCCGACGGCGCGACCGTGACCGTGGCACTGCTGAACGGCACGACGACGGAACTGCGGGTCGTGGGACCCGCGGTCGACATCGCGGTGGGGGAGCCGGTGGCCTACCACCCGGTCGCGGAACTCCTCAGCGCCGCCGCGATCACCACGACCGCGCGCGTCGCGTAGCCGAACGGCCGCCGACGAAACGTCAGCGGCCGCGCGGGAAGAGAGCAATCAGGCAGACATCGAGGCCATCATGGCCTCGCACTTCATGACCATGTCGTCGCAGGCCATGGCGCAGTAGCGGCACATCTCGTCCATGTCGGCGTGGGCGCGGCACTCGGCGGCGCACGCCTTGCCCATGGTCATGCAGGCAGTCATCATGGCGCTCATCACGTCCATGTTCATCCCGGCCGGACGCATCATCATGTGCATCGTCGCCTGAGCCATCTCGACCATGTTCGAGCACATGGCGCAGCACGTGGCCATCTCGGGGCCGTGCATCATGTCGCTGCCGGCGCACATCGCCGCGGCCATCGCGCAGGCGTTCAGGGACTGCATGCATTCCTGCATGGCATCCATGTCCATGGTCATCTCGCCCATGTCCATCGACTTCATCATGGCCATCGTGTCCATTGCTTCTCCCGAGTGCTCGTTGTGACGGAGGGACCGGATGCCGCGGAGGACCCGGCTTACTCGAATGCTACGCCGAGGGCGTCGGCGCTCGACAGGGCTCTGAGGAGGTTCATCAACGGTGGCGGTGCGCTCACCAGGCGCAACCTCGGAGGTCGACGGTTTCGTCCGGCCACGACGACGCGTCTCGGCCCATGATGCGATGCGGCACGTGCCGGCGGTGCATCGGACGTTGCGCAATCTCGGTCGGACCGACGGCGATCAGCGTGAGATGAGCGAGTCAGATCCCGCGCCCCCTCGACGTGGGGGATGCGAACGGACACCATGGCGGGAGACGCTAACCGGTTGCCGCCGAACAAGGGAGGTCGCGATGTTGATCGTGGGATCCATCGTCATCCGTGTCGACGATCTCGCCCGTCAGGAAGCGTTCTGGACGGCGGCTCTCGGATACGAACGCCGCAGCGCGTCGGAAGACTTCGTGCTGCTCGGGCCGCCGGGAGGCGGGGGGCCCAACGTCTCGCTCGACGCGATGCGGTCGACGAGGGTGCTGCCCCCTCGCATCCACCTCGATCTCTACGCCGACGACCAGGCGGCCGAGGTCGCACGCTTGAGCGCGCTGGGCGCCCGCGAGGTGGAGTGGAGTCGTCGGCCCTCGGATGCCGATTTCATCATCATGGAAGACCCGGAGGGCAACAGGTTCTGCGTCATTGATGGCGGGGGCTGAGCGCCCGGACGATCTCAGCTGTTCCTCACCCCACGGGCAGCAGCCCGCGCTCGGCGAACACCTTCTTCGCCGCGAACGTCGCGTTCAGCGCCCGGGGAAAGCCGCAATAGACAGCGGCATGGAGCATCGCCTCGGTGATCTCCTCCGGTGTGAGCCCGACGTTGAGCGACGCATTCACGTGGACGTCGAGCTGGGGCTCGCACCCGCCGAGGGCGGTCAGGATGCCGAGGGTGACGAGTTGGCGCTCCCTCGGCGCGAGTGCCGGGCGGGCGTACATCTCGCCGAAGGCCCACGCGACGACCTGGTGAGCGAGTTCCGGGGAAACATCGGCCAGCGCATCGATGACCTTTGTGCCGGCGTCGCCGTCGATGGCATCCAGAACCTTCTTGCCGGAGGCGAACTTCTGCTGGCGATCCGTCATGGCTTCTTTCCTTCTCGCGTGGTGAGGATGCGGCGATAGACGCGCACCTTGTCGTCGAGCGCCTTCTCGTGGGCGCGGAGCGCGGCGATCTGCTCTCGCACAGCGATCTGATGGGCCTCGAGGAGGCGGAGGCGGTCGTCGATCGTCGCGTCGCCGAGCTGCCGCAGGTCGGCGTATTCGCGCATCTGCGCGATCGGCATGCCGGTCTGGCGGAGTCGGAGCAGGAAGGCGACCCAGTCGACGTCGACCGCGCTGTATCGGCGCTGGTTTCCGGCGTTGCGCGCCACGGGGCGGATGAGGCCGGCGCGCTCGTAGTAGCGCAACGTGTGCGCGGTGACCCCCGTCGCTTCCGCCATCTGCGCGACGGTCAGGAGCGTCTCGTCGTCTGCCATGCGGTCAGGCTAAGAGTTCGAGCGCGCTCGAAGTCAAGCGGGGGCGGAACGGAGCACGGCGTCAGCGGGCCGGCGAACGCGGTACTGTGCGGAAGCAACGACCCTCGGAGGAACTTCGATGAGCATTGCCTTCCTGCTGACCACCCTCGTCGTGGTCGCCACCCCGGGCACGGGGGCCGTCTACTCCATCGCCGCCGGGCTTTCTCGCGGCACCAAGGCCGGCATCATCGCCGCTTTCGGTTGCACTCTCGGCGTGATCCCGCACATGATCGCCGCGATCACCGGACTCGCTGCAATTCTGAACGCGTCGGCGATTGCGTTCCAGACCATCAAGTGGCTGGGTGTCGCCTACTTGCTCTACCTCGCCTGGCAGACCTTCCGCGACAAGTCGCTGATCGACGTCGACGCGAGCGCGGAGCCCGTCTCGTTCTGGCGCGTGATCCGAACCGCCGTCTTGATCAACCTGCTCAACCCGAAGCTGACGATCTTCTTCTTCGCTTTCCTGCCGCAGTTCGTTCCCGCGGGCGAAACCAACGGCACGTGGCACATGGTCTGGCTCAGCCTCGTGTTCATGGCGCTGACGTTCGTCGTGTTCGCGCTCTACGGCGTCTTCGCCGCGACGATGCGCACCCAGGTGATAACTCGGCCGAAAGTCATGGCGTGGCTGCGCCGCACATTCGCGGCGACCTATGTTCTGCTCGCCGGACGGCTCGCTCTCGAGTCGCGGTAGGGGCCACCGGCGATCGGTCCCAGAGGTACCGCGTTAGCGTGGCCCTGTGGCAAGAGTCCTCATCACCGGAATGTCGGGCACCGGGAAGTCGACGGTGATCGCCGAGCTGGCGCGTCGCGGTTACCGGACCGTCGACACCGATGACGACGGGTGGACCGACGGGAACGGTGGCCCCTGGGACGAGGCACGCATGGCGGAGTTGCTGGCGACAGAAAGCATCGTCGTCGTCTCGGGAACGGTCGAGAACCAGGGTCGCTTCTACGACCGATTCGAACACGTGGTTTTGCTGAGCGCGCCGATCGACGTGCTGATCGCGCGGGTGCGTTCGCGGACGAACAACCCCTACGGTCATTCCCTGGAGCAACAGGGAGAGATCCGGCGCTACGTCGCGGAGGTCGAGCCGCTGCTTCGGCGCGGCGCGACAGTCGAGATGGACGCACGCTTGCCGGTAGATCGGCTCGTGACGGCGATCTCGCATCTCGCGGATCGATGATGGCGGGGCGGGACGGACAGGTCTCGTTCGGGTTCCCGAAACGCTGAGAATGCGTGACGCCCGCCGCGGAAATGCGGGAGTTAGGGCACCCTAAAAACTGACAATCGCGCTCACAGCTTGCGCTCAGGAATCGCGATGTCGAAAGCTGAGTGCAACGAAGGGGAGTAGCTCCGGGCCGCGCGCGGTCCGCGGCGATGTCGACATACTGGCGATCACGACGATCGCCCGGCATCCCACCTCGGCCGCACGGCGGCGAGGCGAGCGAGACCTTCGGCCCGCCCAGGCCGAAGCGTCGCTGTACCGTCTTCGGCCGCGTCCGACCGGAGACCACCCATGCCTCGCGCGCTCATCCATCGCATCGGCCTGTGCCTGCTCATCGCGGCGCCCGCCATCGTCTTCCGCCTCTTCGGGTTCCACCCGGACGCCCTCCTCGACCTCGTCGTGTTCGGAGCAGCCGTGGTGGCGGCGAGCTTCATCCTCGCCTGGGCGGCCGAGGCGGCGCAGAAAGACATCTCGGGGCCGCTCGCGATCGCGATCCTCGCGCTCATCGCCGTGCTGCCGGAGTACGCCGTCGACCTCTACTACGCCTTCCGTTCGGGATACGACCCGGCGTACGAGCAGTTCGCCGCGGCGAACATGACCGGCTCGAACCGCCTGCTGCTCGGCTTCGGCTGGCCGCTCGTCGTGATCGTGGCGCTGATGGTGGCGAACCGGGCGGCGAAGCGCAAGCGGGCTGCGCGGGTGTCGTACCTGCAGTTGCCCGAAGAGTCCCGGCTCGACGTGGGCTTCCTCGCGGTGCTCGCCGTCCTCGCTTTCGCGATCCCCTTCCTCGGACACATCCCCATCTGGTTCGGCCTCGTGCTGATCGCCGCGTTCGCGTTCTACCTCTGGCGCGCCAGCCAGGCCGAGAACGACGACGAGGAGCACTTCGTGGGACCCGCGGCGCTCATCGCCGACATGCCGCAGCGTCCCCGTCGCCTGACCGTGATCGCCCTGTTCGTCGTGGCCGCGGCCATCATCCTCGCCTGCGCCGAGCCCTTCGCCGAGGCGCTCGTCGACTCCGGGTCGGCGCTGGGGATCGACAGCTACTTCCTCGTGCAGTGGCTGGCGCCCTTGGCATCCGAAGCTCCCGAGTTCATCATCGCCGTGATGTTCGCGCTGCGCGGCATGGGAGCGGCCGCGATCGGCACGCTCATCGCGTCGAAGATCAACCAGTGGAGCCTGCTCGTCGGGTCGCTGCCGCTCGCGCACTTCTTCGGCGGCGGCGGGGGAGATCTTCCCCTCGACGCGCGTCAGATCGAGGAGTTCGTGCTCACCGGTTCGCAGACGGTCATGGGCGTGGCGATCATCATGGCGCTGCGTTTCCACTGGTGGTCGGCGGCGTCGCTCGCGGCGATCTTTGCGGTGCAGTTCTTCGTCACCGACACCGGGGGACGCTACGTCCTCTCGGGAGTGCAGATCGCGATCGCCGTCGTCGCCCTGATCGTGCACCGACGCAGTGTGCTGCCGACCCTGGCGGCGCCGTTCCGGCGGCGGTTCGTGCCCGAGGCGCTTCCGAGCACGGCGCAGGGCTCGACGGGGGAGTCGTCGATGACCGGCCCGCAGCGGACGAGCGTGTGACGGCGCGCGGCTGCCACGGCTCTCGGTCGCGAGGCCGGGGCAGCCGCTAGGCGATCCGCCGGAATCGGGGGCCGGAATACCCGTCGCGCTCGACGTCACCGGTGAACATGTCGACGGGACGCACCCAGTACGAGTAGTCGTCGTACAGCTTGCGGTACGAGACGAAGACCTCCTCGGTTTCGGAGTGCCTCGCGATTCCGAACACCTCGTAGCGCTGGCCTTTGAAGTGCTCGTAGATTCCCGGCTCGATCTCCACTCAGGCCGTCCGCGATTGCAGGTACTCGCAGAGTCGCCCGGTCGTCAACAGCTCCTCGCCGAGAGCGATGAGGTGCCCGCCCGAGAGCGGGAACTCGCCGGACCGCTCCGTGAGGGCGGCCGTCCACTTCCGGTCGCAGTCGACGTTGAGGTAGATCGAGGCGGGGCCGTGATTCAGGTGGACCGCGACGATTCCCGACTCGAGGTGCTCGGGGTCTTCCTGAGGGAGGACGTGCACGGTCGCGTGGGCGACGTGGTCGTGCTTCTCATAGTCGGCGACCCACTCGGAGATCTCGGCGAACGTCGGGCGGGAGCAGGTCATGCGTCGAGACTAACTGCCCGAACCGGACGTTTCCTTCGTCCGTCGGGCAGGAGGCAGTCGTCGTTCTTTCGATCGCGCGTCGGAGCGCGCCATCATCGACTCATGGCCGACACCCTCGACGCGACCGACCTCGCCCATCTCCGCCGAGCGATCGAGCTCTCCCAGCTCGCCCGCGATCACGGCAACCACCCGTTCGGTGCGCTCCTCGTGACCGCTGACGGCCGTGTCCTTGAAGCCGAGAACACCGTCCTCACCGACCGTGATGTCACCGGTCACGCCGAGACGAACCTCGTGCGCCGCGCGTGGACCGAGGTGGATGCCGCCGAGTTGCCGGCATCCACTCTCTTCACCTCGTGCGAACCCTGCGCGATGTGCTGCGGCGCGGTCTTCTGGGCGGGGATCGGCCGCGTGGTCTACGCGCTGTCGGGGACGGGGCTCATCGCCCTGGCCGGACCCGAGGACGACGGCGCCTCGCTCGACCTCCCGTCGCGCACCGTCTTCGCGCACGGGACCCGCCCCGTCGAGGTGTCGGGCCCGCACCTGGAGGACGAGGCGGCTCAGCCGCACGTGGGATTCTGGCGCTGAGATCGCTCGCGGACGTGGTGGCCTTACGCCGTGACCTCGAGGAGGACCGCGGACTGCGGAGTGATCGCGAGATCGAGCTCGAGGTCACCCGTCTCGGATACCCGCGCCTCACGGGGCTCGGACGTCTCGCCGCTCAGCGCGGTCTGCGTGAGCGAGACGGTCCGGCCGGCCCACGGCAGGTTGGCGATCGAGACGTGCGCCGAGGTGACACCGGCGGATGCCAGCTCCGCCCGCTGCGGGGGCAGGTCGAGGCTCAACTCGATGCGCTGCTCTCCGATCGGGATGCGGAACGTGAACGTGTCGCTCTCCCTCTTCTCCAGCGCTGAGGCGGGGGCGACGAAGTTCGCGACCAGCACGCGGACGGTGTCGCCGTCGCGGCCCGCCGCGCAGGCGAAGCCGGAGGTGTCGCCGCCGGTCACCGCGAGCCGCTGACCCGTCATCGTTCTACCGGCGAGGATCAGCGCGCGGGCGCGCTCATCGGGTCCGTCGGCGCCGTAGACGCCGGCGGGATCGACCATGCCGTAGTGCGGATCCCGTCCGCTGTCGGCGCGGAAGAAGAAAGCGCTGTCGATCGCCGTGTCCTGCAGGGCGATCGCCGTCGCCACCTGGAACGCACCCTTCTCATCGGAGGGGGCCGAACTCGTCGGGATCGAGAGGTAGTTCCAGTAGCAGAGCATCAGCTCGGTCTTCGTGAATCCGTACTCGTCCAGCAGGCGACGAAGATCGTCGGCGACGTAGCCGAAGTTCAGCGGGTCGCGGCTGGAATCGGTGAACCACAGGAACGAGAAGAAGTCGAGCGGCAGACCATGCTCGCGGACGTAGGCGAGGAAGCCCTCCCTGTAGGCGGCATCCGCGTTCAGAGGGAAGGCCACGGCCGGGCCCCCGATGATCAGCGTGTCGTCGACGCGCTGGACCGCGGCGCAGAACGCCGCGTACATGTCGTAGAACTCCTCCGGGCGACCCGCGAAGTGCAGCGGGCCGAGGTCGGGCTGATCGCCGAACTCGAACATCCGGATCGGCTTGGCGGGGCCGCCCGCCCACCCCTGCGCGTAGTGGCGGACGACGTGCTCGACGACTCTGCCGTAGACCTCGATGTCTTCGGCGGGCAGCTTGTTCTTCGGGATCGAGCTGGCCACCGTGAAGAGCACCTCGGCGCCGATCGCGTGCACGGCTTCGACCCACTCGTCGGTCGCGGTGAAGTTGTAGCTCGCCGGATCGTCGGGGTCGGCGGCCCAGTCGGGGAAGAGGCTCGTCGGATTGTCGCGGGTGTCGAGCCGTGACATCCAGTCGAACGAGCGGACGACGCTCACTCCCGCCTCGCGCCAGATCGGCGTCAGGTCGGGGAACTGCTCGAATCCGGTGGCGGGGCCCGGGATGCCGCCGACCCCATTGAGGGGCTTCCACGCGCTGACGGCGCTCGCGTCGACGTGCACGGAGCGGACGGTCTGGGAGGTTTCGTGGGTAAGGGACATGGGATTCTCTCCTCGACCGGTCAGATGGGCATTCTCAGGAGCCGGTTCGCGTACTCGTTCGCGATGGGCTCGTCGTGGGCGAGGAACTCGATGCGGCGCCGGAACGTCTCGGGCGTCACCGAATCGAACTCTTCGTTCATCGACTCGATCGAGCGGTCGTGCACTGCCCGCACCCGCGGGAGTCGCCGTCGCATCACGGCGAGCTGCGCATCGAGGAGGGACTGGTCCTTCGCGAGCTCCTGGGCGAGCACGACCCCGTCCTCGATGCTCATGGCCGCTCCCGAACCGAGGTACGGCGTCATCGCGTGTGCCGCGTCGCCCAGGATCATCACGCGCCCGCGGAACCACGGGTAGGGCACCCAGACCGTGGAGTACGGCGTGTACGCCACGCTCTCGGAGTGCAGCACGTCGTCGAGCGCGTCGCTGAGCCACTCCGCCCCGCCCATGAGTGCGAGAGCGCGGTCGTGCATGATCCTCGGCATCTCGGCCGGGTCGTAGCGCGGACGCCCCTGCTCCGCGACCGTCAGGACCATGTACATCGTCTCGGCCGACAGCGGGGTCAGCATGATCTTGCCGCCGTAGCCCTGGCAGATGATGGGCTGGGTCAGGCGACGACGATTGGGCAGGGCGCATCGCCAGGCGACACCGCCGACGGGCTTCGGGTCGTACTGCGCGCCGAAGTACTCGTGGCGGATCTGCGAGTTGATGCCGTCGTAGCCGACGACGAGGTCGTACTCGGCGCTGTCGCCGGTGTTGAAGGTGACAGTCACCCCGTCGTCGTGCTGCTGCAGGTCGGCGACGGTCGTCGCGAGACGGATGGTGCAGCCCACCTCGAGCGCGCGATCGGTGGCGATCTCGAGGAAGCCGATCCGCGACATGGTGACGCACCCGGGCAGACCCTCGTCTTCGGTGCCGTAGCTCATGGTGCTGAGCAGGCGGCCGTCGGGGTCGTAGAGGTCGATCGCGGGGGACTGCTGGCCCATCTCGAGGCAGCGCTCGAGGAGGCCGATCTCACGTATGGCACGGAGGCCGTTCAGGCGGAGTCCGAAGCCGACGCCGGGAACGCTGTTGTCGGGCTTGATGTCGATGATGTCGACTTCTGCGCCGATCTGGGCCAGGGCGGTGGCAGCGCAGAGCCCGCCGAGGCCGGCTCCGACGATCAGGACTTTCTTCGCGGCGGGCATGCCGTGCTCCTCTCTGAGCGGATGGCTTCCGGAGCGGCCGCTGGCGAGCGAAGCCATCTCTGGAATCCGAAGCTGAATACGCATTCGGATTTCTCACGGTAGCCTCGACCTGACGAAAGGGCAAGCCGACATGGAGTCTCGCGTGAGAGCGCAGTCAGCGGAGGCGACGCTGCCTCCCGCGACGCAGGAGCGCAGTCGCGCCTCGCTCGAGCGAGTACTGGATGCCACGGTCGCCCTGCTCGTGCAGCGCGGGGCGACGGGGTTCACGGTTGCGGAGGTGAGCACGCTCGCGGGTGTCGCGGTGGGCACGATCTACGGCCGCGTCGGGAGTAAAGAGGCGCTGTTGCTGGCCGTCTCGGCACGCGAACTCGATCGCATCGACGCCGACATGGCGGAGTCGCTCGCGGATGCCGCGGAGCAGGGCGGCGATCTGGTCGACGCCATCGCGCATCTGATCGATGCCCGCCTGACGATCCTCACCAGAGAGGCGACGCTGCTGCGCGCCATCATCCGCGCCGCCGACGACTATCCGGCCGCAGCCGGACGCGGTCACACCTCGGGCTCGGTCGTGCAGCGAACCGTCACCGACGCTCTCTCGCGCGTCTGCGATCGCTTCGGGATCGCGGTGACCACGGACGACCTGTACTGGGCCGGCGACGTCGTCGAGGCCGTCGCGACCCACCACCTCAGCATCGGGCTTCCCGACCACGCCGCCCCGGCCCGCCGCGTCGACTCGGATGAGTTCGCGCAGCGGTTGACCGAGACCGTGGCATCCTTCCTGCTCGCGAGAGCGGCGTCGCCCGAGGGGAGCGGCGCCGCAAGCGCCGCCCGGTCGTCCCTACGGGCGTGATGTCTCGGCACGCGGCTGGACTGCGGCGTCGGAATCCGACGCCGACCGAATTGCGTCACCTCCTTCTCGGTCGACGATCAGGTGGCCCCGCTCGCATGTCCGGGGTCGTCGGTAGCCTGGATCTCTCGAGGGGGTGGATATGTCGTTGGTCACCGTGGCCGAGCATGCTCGGCGGCCGCGCGCCGTCGCTCTCGTCGTGGTTCTGACGGTCGCCGTCATCGCCGGACTCCTCGCGATGCACGCGTTCGCCGGCCACGGGACCGCAATCGGCCACTCCGCCTCAACCGCGCATTCCGTGTCGACCGGCCCGGGTGCCTCGACCGGCCACGGCGGCCCGACGGTCCACGGCGTCGCGGCCATGGCATCCTCTCCCGCGCATCGGAGCGACCACGACTCGATGGCGCTCTCGCCGATCGACGCGGCAAGCCCTTCCGCCGATCACTCGATGGCGTGGATGGCGTGCGTGCTGGCCCTGCTCGGTGCCGTCATCGTCTTCGCCGCCGGGGCGGGGCTCCGGCTCCGGCTCGCGCGGCCGCTCCTGCTCTCCGCCGGACCCGCGCGATGGTCTCTCGTCGCGCACCCGCTGCCACCACCCGATCTCGCTGTTCTCTGCATCCGTCGCACGTGATGGTGCGCCGGCCCGCTTGGCGTGGGCACCGCACCGGCTCGACGACCGTCGAGCGGCATCACCGACCAGAGAGAACCCCATGAAGAACCCTTTCGCGGCGACCGCCGCCCTCACCCTGACAACCGTCCTCCTGCTCGCCGGCTGCAGCGGCGCGGCACCGTCGCACGACGACATGCCTGGCATGGACCACGGCGGCAGCGCCGCGCCCCCGGCGACCACCGACGCCAATGACGCCGATGTCATGTTCGCGAGCATGATGATCCCGCACCACGCGCAAGCGATCGAGATGTCCGACACCCTGCTGTCGAAGGACGGCATCGACGAGCGCGTGACGGCACTCGCCGAGACGATCACCGCCGCGCAGCAGCCCGAGATCGACAAGATGACAGGGTGGCTCGACGACTGGGGGATCGATTCGCCGGACACGGATGCCATGCATCACGGCGACGGCATGATGAGCGACGACGACATGCGCGCGCTCGAGAACGCCTCGGGTGACGAGGCGGCGCAACTGTTCCTGTCGCAGATGATCCAGCACCATCGCGGTGCCGTCGACATGGCCCAGGAAGAGATCGAGGACGGCTCGAACCCCGACGCCGTCGCCCTCGCGAAGAGCATCGTCGAGGCGCAGATGGCCGAGATCGCCGAGATGGAGCAGCTGCAGGCGAAGCTCTGACGCAGGCGGGGCGCGGATGCCGTGGGCTCCGCGCCCCGTCAGCCCGGGGGTGCGCCCGTCGGTGTGGTGACCGGCGGGGCGATTCGCGCCGCGCGCCGACCGAGCGCCAGGGCCGGGATCAGCGCCGCGCCCGCGATGGCGAGGAGTGCGAGCGGTGGGGCGAGAACGGCCGCACCGCCGAGCCAGCCGGCGAGGGGATAGGTGACCAGGAAGCACGCGTGCGAGAGCGCGAACTGGGCGGTGTAGACGAGGGTGCGGTCGGCATCCGTCGAGGCGTCCGCGAGCAGGCGCGATGACGGGGTGTTCACCAGTGACGTCCCGATGCCGAGAGTCGCCCACGTCGCGAGAAGGGCGGCCCAGCCTGCGGTGGTTGCGGGCAGCAGGGCGAGCACGGCGGTGGCGGCGGCCAGCGCCACGGTGATGACCCCCGCGCCCGCGCTCATCGTGCGGAGGACGCCGAACCGCTCGACGAGTCGCGGCACGACGAACGCGACGAGAAGCGACCCGCCGCCGAAGCACGCCAGGGCGAGGGTGAGCGCGGCGTCGTCGAGGGCGAACACTCCGCGCGCGTAAACGACCGAGTTCACCAGAACCAGCGCCGTGCCGGCCGCCACGACGACGTTCGTCGCCAGGACGAATCGCAGCGTGGGCGTGCGCAGGAAGACACGGATGCCGGTCCGCAGACGCTGCCAGAACGTGGTGGGTGCCGCGGCGTCGGTGTTCTGCGCGGGCAGGCGAGCGATGAGCACGAGCGATGCGGAACAGGCGAACCCCAGTGCCGTCCCGGTGAAGAGGTGCGAGGAGGGCATCACCGTCAGCAGCGCCGCAGCGATGCCGGGGCTCACCAACGCTTCGAGGTCGTACGCCAGTCGAGAGAGCGAGAGAGCGCGGGTGTAGTCACGCGGCTCGGGCAGAACGCCGGGAATGAGCGCCTGGAACGCCGGGGTGAAGGTCGCCGACGCGGACTGCAGCACGAAGACGAGCACGTAGATCTGCCACGTCTCGGTCACGAGGGGCAGGCTCAGAGCGATGGCGAGCCGCACGATGTCGGCTCCGACGAGGACGAGCTTGCGTGGCATCCGGTCGACCAGGGCGGCCATGAGTGGCGCGACACCGACATAGGCGACCATCTTGATCGTCAAGGCGGTTCCGAGCACGACCCCGGCGGAATCTCCGGCCAGATCGAACGCAAGGAGCCCGAGAGCCACCGTGAGCAGCCCGGTGCCGAGCAGGGCGAGCACCTGTGCGCTGAACAAGGCGCGGTAGGTGCTGTTGCGCAGGACGTGGATCACGCGTGGTGTCCGGGGCGCTCGTCGACCGCGTGCTCGGCTTGGCGGAGCGCCTCGATCACCAAGCGCATCGCGTGCTCGTCCGTCAGTCGATAGAAGACCCGGTTGCCGTCCTGGCGGATGCGCACGAGCTTGCCCCACCGCAGCTTCGCCAGGTGCTGCGAGACCGCTGCGGGGCTGCGTCCGACCGTCTCGGCGATCGCGTTCACCGGTAGTTCGCCCGCCCGCAGCGCGAGGACGATCCGGATGCGGGTGGCGTCGGCCAGCAACCGGAACACCTCGACTGCAACCTCGACGTACCCATTCTCGGGGGTGAGGTCATCGGCATCCGTATCTACGTGCATACGCAGATACTATTACTTGCGGCGATGAGCGGCGACAACGCTCGCTCGTGAGGCCCGATTCACGCGACCGCACGGATGACTCCCGTGATGATCAGCGTGATCACCGTCGTCCACAGGGCGATCGCCGCGGCCTGCCACGCGAGCACGCGCATCGGCGGGACTCCGGTCGAGGTGAGGGCCGCGGCCGTGAACTGCGTGGGCAGCAGGAGGGGGCCGAGCAGGCTCACGCCCGGCGTTCCGTAGCGGTGGTAGGCACGCTCGAACTTCTCGCGGCGAGCGGTGGCGGGCTTCGCCGAACCTCCTCGGCGAGTGGTCACGGCCGTGCGCACGCGCGAGGTCGCCAGGACGACGACCGCGACGCAGATCAGGTTGCCGACGGCTCCGGCGAGAGCCGCGACGATCGGGTGGATGCCGCCGATGATGCCGATCGCGGCGGCCCCCTCACCCTCGATGAAGGGCACGGCGCCGGCCAGGGCCACGACGAGCGGCTGGACGAGGTCGGGAACCTCGGCGACGAGGTTCTGGAAACCGAGGACGAGATCGGAGACGGGGTTCGACATGGATGCTCCCGGGGGATGAGCCCGCGGCGTGTTCCGCGGTGATTCCATCCCAGCGAGAGCGGCCCTCCGACGGCAGTGTCACGGTGTCACGGTGAATCCGGAGGATGTTCCGCCCCACCCATGACGAATGTCACGGCCGTACAGTGGCCGGGGTGAGCACTTCCCCCGCTGCCGCGTACGCCCGCGACGTCCGCGTGACGTGGTGGTACACGGTCGTCTCGATCATGATGCTGCACGTCTTCGGCCTGGTCGTCTGGGCCCTCGTGCTGATCCTGAACGAGCCCGCGTGGATCACGGCGCTCTACGTCGTCGGGGCGGCCGGGTCGGTGGCATCCGCGATCCTCCTGCTCGTGCACTACCGGCGCGAGCCGCTCGACGACCGTGACGTCGGCGCGCGGCGTCCGGTCTGGCCGTGGGTGCTCGCCGGGTCGGTGTCGGCCGTGCTCGCCGGAGCGGCCGCGGGCTCCCTGCTGCTCGGCACCGTGCTCGTCGCTCAGACGCTGTGTCTCGTGCGGTGGCGCGCGGGTATCCGGCTCCGTCTCGTCGTGCTGCTGACCGTCGTGATCATCGCCGCGTGGATCATCGAGGCCACACGCCTCAACCCGGACGGATACGTCGCGCAGATCGTCGGGATGGGCATCTTCATCGCGATGCTGCCGCCCCTGACCGCGACGTCGCTGTGGTGGTGGGACATCGTGCGCGAGCTCGATCGCGCCCGTCGCGCTGAGGGTCGTCTCGCCGCCGCTCAGGAACGCCTGCGCCTGGCAAGCGACCTGCACGACCTGCAGGGGCACCACCTCCAGGTGATCGCGCTCCAGCTCGAGCTCGCCGAGAAGATGATGGGGCGCGATCCGGAGGCGGCCGTCGAGCAGGTGCGCGCCGCTCGGGCCAGCGTCGACGATGCGCGGCGCGGCACCCGCGACCTCGCCGCGCGGTTCCGCGGGGTTCCCCTTCCCGATGAGCTCGCCAACGCCGCCGACCTGCTCCGCGCGGCGGGTCTCACCGTCGAGCTACTCGTCGACACCGAGGCCGGTCGAGCCCCGGCCGACGTGCTGGGTCCGGTGATCCGCGAGTCGACGACGAATGTGCTCAAGCACGGCGGTGGGGTGTCGGCATCCCTCTCCCTCGCTCGACACCAGGGCTCGTGGGTGCTGACCGTCGAGAACGACGCGCGCGCCGCCGCGTCTCCGGTCGGAGACGGCGCCGGGCTCTCGGGAATCGCCGAGCGCGTCCGCCGCGTCGGCGGAACAGTGGATGCCGCCCACGCGGGCGATCTCTTCCGCATCACCGTTCGCGTGCCCGAGGAGGTGCCGGCATGATCCGCGTGCTCATCGCCGATGACGAAGACATGATCCGCACGGCACTCGCCGCGCTCCTGCGCCTCGAACCCGATCTCGAGGTCGTGGGGGAGTGCCGCGACGGCGAGAGCGCGATCGTCGAGGCCGAGCGGTTGCGTCCCGACGTGTGCCTGCTCGACCTCGAGATGCCCGGGCTCGACGGTGTCGACACGGCCGCGCGGATCCTGCGGCGTGTGCCGTCGCGGTGCGTGATCGTCACGCGTCACGCGCGGCCCGGTGTGCTGCGGCGCGCGCTCGGTGCGGGGGTCGACGGCTTCCTGCCGAAATCACGGCCGGCGGATGACGTTGCCGCGGTCATCCGCGAGGTCGCCGCCGGGCGACGCTATGTCGACCCCGAGATCGCCGCCGACGCCCTGAGCGACGAGCGCAGCCCGCTGACCGACCGCGAGCTGGACGTGCTGCGCGCGGGGGCGCGAGGAGAAACGGTGGCCGAGATCGCGTCGGCGCTGCACCTGTCGGCCGGCACCGTGCGCAACCACGTCTCGTCGGTGCTCGGGAAGCTCGGTCTGGCGAGCCGCCAGCAGGCGACGATCCACGCGCGGGAGCGGGGCTGGATCTAGTCGACCCGTGCGTTTTCGATCGCAGGTCGCGCGCATCGAACAAAGACGAAACTGATTTAGCAGCTCGTCACAATCGCAACCTTTTCTTCCCCTATTCTCAGCGATATGACAGGCGCTATTCAGGTTGCGGGAGTGGTCAAGAAGTTTGGTGACGTCACGAGCGTCGACGGTCTGAACCTGACCATTCCGCAGGGGTCGTTCTACGGCATCGCCGGCCCGAACGGCGCGGGCAAGACCACCTCGATTCGGATGATCACCGGTCTTCTCGAGCCGGATGCCGGCACGATCGAGGTCGCCGGAGTCTCGGTGTGGCCCAACCCGCGGCGCGCCAAGGCCCTTCTCGGATATGTCGCCGACAACCCGCCCTTGTTCGGACGTCTCACCGCACGGGAAATGCTCGACTACGCGGGGATGCTGCGCGGAATGGCATCCGCCGACATTCGCAGCCGCGGCGACGATCTGCTTCGCGTGCTCGACCTGGAAGCCGACGCCGGGCGTCCCATCGCCGACTTCTCGCTCGGAATGACCAAGCGCGTCGGCCTCGCCGTGGCGATGCTGCACAGCCCGCGCGTGCTGATCCTCGACGAACCCTTCGGTGCGTTGGACCCGGTCAACACGCAGGTGATGGAGCAGATGCTGCAGCGCTTCCGTCAGGGCGGCGGCACCGTCGTCTTCTCGAGCCACGTGCTCGACGTGGTCCAGAAGCTGTGCGACCGCGTGGCCATCATCGCCAAGGGCACCCTCGTCGCCGAGGGCACGGTGGCAGAACTCGCGCCGAACGGTTCGTTGGAGGATGCGTTCGTCGACATCGTCGGCGGCCGCGACCTCGCGGAGGGGGATCTCGCATGGCTCTCGTCCTCGCCCGCCTGAGGCTCGCGATCCAGATCGGGGGCGCGCGCGCCTCCGCTCTCGGCATCGCCACCTTCGCGCTCGGCTGGGCGCTCGGCATCCTCGCGGGGCTGTGCGGCGGTGCGCTCGTGGCGGCCCTCGACTCCGGGGTCGAGGCCTTCGGCGACCTTCTCGTGCTCCTGCTGTTCGTGGCGCTCTTCGTGGGGTGGGTCGTCCTCCCCATCACCACGCCCCTGCCGATCGCGAACATCATCGATCCCACGGTGCTCGAGCAATACCCGCTCAGCAGGACGCAGCAGGTGAGCGGGCTGCTCCTCGGTGGACTGTTCTCGCCGATGGCGGCGGCGACGTTCCTGACCGCCATCGGCGGCGTCGCGCAGATCCATGTCGACCTGCCCAGCAGGCTCGCGGCCGTCGCGGCGGGGCTGTTGTTCACCGTGATGTGCGTGGCGACGTCGTACGCCGTGCGCGCACTGTTCGCGGAGGCGCTGTCGGCACGTCGCGGACGTGACGTGGCCGTGATCCTCTCGAGCCTCGTGGTGGTCTCGATCTACGTCCTGCCGCACGTGTTCGCTCCGATCCTCGGTGCGGCCGAGGACGCGGGGGCGATCTTCCTCACCGTCCTCACCTGGACGCCCCCGGGCGCGGCAGCGGCCGTCGGCTACGTGCTCGACACGGGCGATCTGCCCGGTGCGCTCGCGCGGTTCGGCGTCGTGATCGTGACCATCGCGCTCGCCCTCGTGCTCTGGGGCGTCGCCCTGCGCCGGCATGTGAAGGGCCACACCGCTCGTGCCGTGGCATCCCCCCGCCGCCGGTCGGCGCGGGTGCTGTCGCTCGTGCCGCCGGTGCTGCGCCCGTTCTCGGCCGGTGCGGCCCTGGGGGCGGCGAGCCAGCAGTTGCGCTACTACTTCTTCCGGGCGCCGCGGGCCGCGCAGTTCCTGATCGTCGGCCCCGCCGTCGGCGTGATGTTCGCCGCGGCGCAGGTGCACACGACGGGGCTCCCGTTCGCTGTCGCCATCGGAACCGTGGCCATGGGGTCGGGCGTGCTGCTCAACCTCTTCGCCTGGGACGGGCGCGGGGTCGAACTGACGGTGCAGACCGGCGCCTCGCTCGCCTCCGTGCTTCGCGGGAAGATGCTGGCGGTCTCGCTGTTCCTCGTTCCCGCGGCGGCCGCGCTCACGATCGGTCTCGGGATCGCGAGCGGAACCGCCGATCAGGTTCCGACCGCGCTGATCTCCGCGCTCGCGGCCCTGGCCCTCTCGTTCGCCGTCGGTGCGGTCTCGAGTTCGCGCAACCCGTACGACCAGGAGACCCCGCAAGGGGACCGCAGCACGCTGGCGGTGCGTGCACTCGGCGCGTCCGGTGCCGCCATCGGCCTCGTGCTCCTGGCCGGGTGGCTGAGCTCTCTCGCCCAGGCGTTTCTTCCCGTACAAGCGGTGCTCGTCGCGGCACTGGTGGTGGCCGTCGTCGCCGCCGTCGTGTCGACCAGGCTCAGCGGGCGTTACCTCGACCGGCATCCCGATCGGCTGCTCGCTGCCTTCACTCCGCGCTGAACCTGCACGTCCCGCCCCGACCGTCGGACCTCGCCACCGCGAACCGACGCCACCCACCCAGAGGAGAACCCATGTCCACCCCCGCCGCTCAGCCCAGCAAAGGCCGTCTTTGGCTCAACAGCTTCATCATGGCGCTCGCGTCCAGCCTCGGCTACCTCATCGTCGCGCTGCTCGGTCAGCACCAGACGCTCGTCATCGTCATCGCGATGTCGGCCATCGTCGTGGTGCTGACGCCGATCTTCTACTGGGTCAACGTGCGCCGCATCCGCCTCGGGGCTGCGCCGCGCCGCGACTCCTGAGCCTGTTGCGCAGCGACCGGAGGGGGTCCCGGCATCCGGGACCCCCTCCGTTCTGACGGGCTGGGGTCGGGGGCGGCGGACCTGTCTAGTAGGCTTGTCGATTGGCGCAGATCTCTTGATATCGAGAGACTTTTGCCTCCTCCCACCACCGATCGCCCAGCGAAGGATTGTCCGTGGATCTCTACGAGTACCAGGCACGTGATCTTTTTGAGAAGTACGAGGTGCCGGTGCTCGCCGGCATCATCGCCGACACCCCTGAGGAGGCGAAGGCGGCCGCAGAGAAGCTCGGTGGCGTCGTCGTCGTCAAGGCTCAGGTCAAGACCGGAGGCCGCGGCAAGGCCGGCGGCGTGAAGGTCGCCAAGACCCCCGAAGAGGCATACGAGGCGGCCCAGGCCATCCTCGGCCTCGACATCAAGGGCCACGTCGTCAAGCGCGTCATGGTCGCGGCCGGCGCTCGCATCGCCAAGGAGTTCTACTTCTCGGTGCTGCTCGACCGCTCGAACCGCTCGTACCTCTCGCTCTCCAGCGTCGAGGGCGGCATGGAGATCGAGGAGCTCGCCGTCGAGCGTCCCGAAGCCCTCGCGCGCATCGAGGTCGACCCGATCGAGGGCATCACGCCCGAGAAGGCGCTCGAGATCGCTCGCGCCGCCAAGTTCGACGAGGAGCTCGCGCCCAAGGTCGCCGACGTCTTCGTCAAGCTCTTCAACGTCTACAAGGGCGAGGACGCCACGCTCGTCGAGGTGAACCCCCTCATCCAGAGCGAGGACGGCGACATCATCGCCCTCGACGGCAAGGTCTCGCTCGACGAGAACGCCGGCTTCCGCCACCCCGACCACGAGGCGCTCGAAGACAAGGACGCCGCCGACCCGCTCGAGGCGAAGGCCAAGCAGCACGACCTCAACTACGTCAAGCTCGACGGCCAGGTCGGCATCATCGGCAACGGCGCGGGTCTGGTCATGTCGACCCTCGACGTCGTCGCGTACGCCGGTGAGAAGCACGGCGGCGTCAAGCCCGCCAACTTCCTCGACATCGGCGGCGGCGCCTCGGCGACGGTCATGGCCGCCGGCCTCGACGTCATCCTCGGCGACGAGCAGGTCAAGAGCGTCTTCGTCAACGTCTTCGGTGGCATCACCTCGTGCGTCGCCGTGGCGGAGGGCATCGTGAAGGCCCTCGAGATCCTGGGCGACACCGCGACCAAGCCGCTCGTCGTCCGCCTCGACGGCAACCAGGTCGAGGAGGGCCGCGAGATCCTCGCCGCCGCCAACCACCCGCTCGTCACCCTCGCCGCCGGTATGGACGAGGGCGCCGACAAGGCCGCCGAACTGGCCAACGCGTAAGGGATAGGGACAGAGAAATGTCGATCTACCTCAACAAGGACTCCAAGGTCATCGTCCAGGGCATCACCGGAGGCGAAGGCACCAAGCACACCGCCCTCATGCTCAAGGCCGGCACCCAGGTCGTCGGCGGCGTGAACGCCCGCAAGGCCGGCACGACCGTCACCCACAAGGACGCGTCGGGCAACGACGTCGAGCTCCCCGTCTTCGCCTCGGTCGAAGAGGCCATGCGCGAGACCGGCGCCGACGTGTCGATCGCGTTCGTGCCCCCGGCCTTCACGAAGGACGCGATGGTCGAGGCCATCGACGCCGAGATCCCCCTCCTCGTCGTCATCACCGAGGGTGTGCCCGTCGGCGACACCGCCGAGGCCTGGGCGTACGCGAAGTCGAAGGGCGAGAAGACCCGCATCATCGGCCCGAACTGCCCCGGCATCATCACGCCCGGCGAGGCGCTCGTGGGCATCACCCCCGCGAACATCACCGGCAAGGGCCCCATCGGCCTCGTGTCGAAGTCGGGCACCCTGACCTACCAGATGATGTTCGAGCTGCGCGACCTCGGCTTCTCGACCGCCATCGGCATCGGCGGCGACCCGGTCATCGGCACCACGCACATCGACGCGCTCGCCGCGTTCGAGGCCGACCCCGAGACCAAGGCCATCGTCATGATCGGTGAGATCGGTGGCGACGCCGAGGAGCGCGCCGCCGCCTTCATCGAGGCCAACGTCACGAAGCCCGTCGTCGGCTACGTCGCCGGCTTCACCGCCCCCGAGGGCAAGACCATGGGCCACGCCGGCGCCATCGTCTCCGGCTCCGCCGGTACCGCTCAGGCGAAGAAGGAGGCCCTCGAGGCCGCCGGCGTGAAGGTCGGCAAGACGCCGTCCGAGACCGCCGCCCTGATGCGCGAGATCATCGAAGCGCTCTGACGTTTCGTTCTGAGGGCCCGGATGCCATGGCATCCGGGCCCTTTCGCGTTGCCGCCGCGGCGCGTCTGCGCGCCTGTCGGCGCCGTCGAGTGTCCAGAACACGCCGTTATACGGGGCGACTTTGCGGCGTGTCTTGGACACTCGACGTCGTCGCGGCGGAGCCGCGGTGGGCGGGCGGGCGACATGCTCGCGGAACGGGGAGGGGCCCGGATGCCGTGGCATCCGGGCCCCACCAACGCACGGGGCTCAGCCGAGCAGCGCCTCCACCGGCCCGCGGGCGAAGAAGACGACGAAGCCCGCGGCCACGATCCACAGGAGCGGGCTGACTCGGCGGGCGCGGCCCGACAGTGCCTGGATGAGCACCCAGCTGACGAAGCCCGCACCGATGCCGTTCGCGATCGAGTAGGTCAAGGGCATCACGGTCACCGTGAGGAACACCGGGATGAGCACGGACATGTCGCTGAGGTCGACGTGGCGGATCTGCGCCATCATCAGAGCGCCGACGATGACCAGGGCCGCGGCGGCGATCTCGGTCGGAACGATGCTGGTCAGCGGGGTGAAGAACATCGCGAGCAGGAACAGGCCGCCGGTGACGACGTTCGCGAGGCCCGTGCGAGCGCCCTCGCCGATGCCCGAGCCCGACTCGATGAACACGGTGTTCGACGACGACGAGGTCGCTCCACCCGCCACCGCGCCGATGCCCTCGATCACCAGGGCGGAGCGCAGGCGGGGGAACGTGCCGTCGGGAGCGGCGAGACCGGCTTCGCGGGAGAGGCCGGTCATCGTGCCCATCGCGTCGAAGAAGTTCGTGAAGACGAGCGTGAAGACGAGCATCAGGGCGGCGAGGACGCCGATGCGGCCGAAGGAGCCGACGAGGTCCACCTGGCCGACCAGCGACAGGTCGGGGAGGCTCACGAGCTGTGCAGGGAGCGTCGGGACGCTCAGGCTCCAGCCGCCCGGGTTGACGTCGGAGCGGGCGCCGAGGTGCGCGACCGCCTCGACGATCACCGCGATGATCGTGCCCGAGAGCAGACCGATGAGAAGTGCCGCCTTGACCTTGCGCACCAGCAGCACGGCGGTGATGACAAGCGTCAGCACGAACAGCGTGGTCGGGATCGTCGCGATCGAGCCCTCGACACCGAGGCCCACCGGCGGCGAGCTGAGCCCGGTCGAGGTGACCAGGCCGCTGTCGACGAAGCCGATGAACGCGATGAAGAGACCGATGCCGACGGTGATCGCGGTCTTCAGGGCCAGCGGCACGGCCTCGAAGATCATGCGACGAAGCCCGGTGACGGCGAGCAACACGATGATGAGGCCGTTGATGACGACGAGCCCCATGGCCTCGGGCCAGGTGACCCCGCCGACGATGCCGACCGCGAGGAACGAGTTGATGCCCAGGCCCGCGGCGAAAGCGAACGGCAGGCGGGTGACGAGACCGAACAGCATCGTCATGACGCCGGCGGTGAGGGCGGTGGTGGCCGCGACCTGGGGGAAGCCGAGGGCGTTGCCGGAGACGTCCGGGGTCCCCGACAGGATGATCGGGTTCAGGATGACGATGTACGCCATCGTCACGAACGTGACCACGCCGCCGCGGACCTCGGCGCCGACGGTCGAACCGCGGGCGGTGATCTCGAAGAACCGGTCGAGGCCGTTCTTCGGTTCGGGGGCGGCCGTGGTCTCGGGAGCAGAAGCGCTCATGAAGGCTCCAGAAAAAGGGGGAAGGGGCTAGACCGGAGGGGAAGACGCCGACGTATCGTGGGAGACATGTCGCTCTCAGGAGAGTATCTGCCCAGCACCAGCGAGTGGGCCCGCCAGCAGGCCGAAGCGTTCGAGGCCTCGGGAGGCCGGGAAGCCGCCGAGCTGAGGGGCGTACCCATCATCGTCCTCACCACGGTCGGGGCCAAAACCGGAGGGCTCCGCAAGACCGCGCTGATGCGGGTCGAGCACGACGGAAAGTACGCGGTCGTGGCGTCCAAGGGCGGCGCTCCCGAGCACCCCGCCTGGTTCTACAACCTCGTGAAGAACCCGCGCGTCGCCCTGCAGGACGGCGACGTGAAGAAGGAGTACGACGCGCACCAGGCCGAGGGGGCCGAGCGCGACGAGTGGTGGGGCTACGCGACCGAGGTCTGGCCCGACTACGACGAGTACCAGAAGAAGACCGAGCGGCGCATCGAGGTGTTCGTGCTCGAGCCCGTCGAGTAACGCTTCGTGCGAGGGGTCCGCACGGGCCGCTGAGTGTCCAAGACACCCGGACGTTCTGAAAATTTGTCCGGGTGTTTTGGACACTCGATGAGGATCACCCGGCACGAGCGGGGTTTGCGGGTTGCAGGGCGGGGCGGATGCCGCCGGCAAAACCTCACACGAACGACAGCCCCGCGTGAGAGAAACGTTCGCCGGGGGTAACGCCGGGGCGACGGCGGGGGAAACCTCGGCTGCTTAGCGTCGGGGCATGGCCCGCTCGAACCCCGCAACCGGAACGAAACACGCCGCAGACGCGTCGGCAAAGTCCGCCGCGTACGGTGACGGCATGCTCCACCCCGCGTCATCCGGATCCGTCGTGGTCGTGGGTGCCGGGATGGTGGCGCACCGCTTCGTCGAGAGCCTCACCAGCCGCGACACCGACGGCCGCTGGTCGATCACCGTGCTCGGCGACGAGGCGCGCGGGCCCTACGACCGCGTCGGCCTGACCGGGATCTTCAGCGGCAAGACCCCCGACGACCTCACGCTCGACCCCGCGGTGCTCGACCACGAGCGGGTGCGTGTCGAAACCGACGCGCGCGTCACCACCATCGACCGCGCGGCGCGCACCGTCACCACCGCGGCCGGGTCCACCTACGACTACGACCGTCTCGTGCTCGCCACCGGCTCGTACGCCGCGCGCCTCGCGCTCGACGGCTTCGACCACCGCGGATGCTTCGTCTACCGCACGCTCGACGATGTCGCGGGCATGCGCGCCTGGATCGCCCAGCGTTCCGCACAGCTCGGCCGCCCCCTGCGCGGCGCGGTCGTCGGCGGCGGCCTGCTGGGCCTCGAAGCTGCCGGTGCGCTCCAGGCCGAGGGCGTCTCGCCCTTCGTGCTGCAGTCGAACGAGCGGCTCATGTCGGCGCAGCTCGACCTGGGCGGCGCGAAGGCGCTGCAGAGGCTCATCGAGGCGCGCGGCATCGAGGTGCGCACCCAGTCGGTGACGACCCGGGTGGATGCCGACAAGTCCGGCGCCGTGGTCGGACTCGAGCTGCGCGACGGTACCTGGGAGGCCGTCGACATCGTCGTGTTCACGGTCGGTGTGCGTCCCCGCGACGAGCTGGCCCGCGCCGCGGAGCTCGCGGTCGACGCGCGCGGCGGTGTCGTGATCGACGCGGGCTGCGACACCTCCGACCCCTCGATCCTCGCGATCGGCGAGGTCGCGAGCTTCGACGGACAGTGCATCGGCCTCGTCGCCCCGGGCTACGCGATGGCCGAGGTCGCCGCGACCCGCCTGCTCGGGGGAGAGGCCGCCTTCGACGGCTTCGACACCTCGGCCAAGCTCAAGCTCTCGGGCGTTGAGGTCGCCAGCTTCGGCGACGCGTTCGCCGAGACCCCGAACGCCCTCGACGTCACCTACGCCGACCCGGTGTCGGGCGTCTACAAGAAGCTCGTGCTGAGCGACGATGCCCAGACGCTGCTCGGCGGCATCCTGGTCGGCGACGCCTCGGCCTACACGTCGCTCCGTCCGCTCGTCGGCCACGCGCTCGGGGGCGACCCGGCGGCGTATCTCATGCCGAGCGACCTCGCCCCGGCCCCACAGGGCGACCTCCCCGACGACGCGATCGTCTGCTCGTGCAACGGCGTGACCGCCGGTACGGTCCGCGGGGCCGTGACCGAGCACGACTGCGCGGATGCCGCCGAGGTCAAGGCCTGCACGAAGGCCGGGGCGGCGTGCGGTTCGTGCTTCACCCTCGTCAAGAAGCTCGTTCAGACCGAGCTGGCGGCATCCGGAAAAGAAGTGTCGAACGGCCTGTGCGAGCACTTCGCGTTCACCCGCGCGCAGCTCTTCGACGCCGTCCGCATCTCGGGGCTTCGAACCTTCACCTCGATCGTCGAGCGCTTCGGCACCGGCCGCGGGTGCGACATCTGCAAGCCGGCTCTCGCGAGCATCCTCGCGAGCCTGTACGCGGAGCACGTGCTCGACGGCGAGCTCGCGACGATGCAGGACACCAACGACCACGTCATGGCCAACATCCAGCGCGACGGCACGTACAGCGTCGTCCCGCGCATCGCGGGCGGTGAGATCACGCCCGAGGGGCTCGTCGTGATCGGCGAGGTCGCGCGCGACTTCGGGCTGTACACGAAGATCACCGGCGGCCAGCGCATCGACATGTTCGGCGCCCGGCTCGAACAGCTCCCCGCGATCTGGAAGCGCCTCGTCGACGCAGGCTTCGAGTCGGGGCAGGCGTACGGCAAGTCGCTGCGCACGGTGAAGTCGTGTGTGGGGCAGACGTGGTGCCGCTACGGCGTGCAGGACTCGGTCGGCATGGCCGTGCAGCTCGAGCTGCGCTACCGGGGCCTGCGCTCGCCGCACAAGATCAAGTTCGGCGTCTCGGGCTGCGCGCGCGAGTGCGCCGAGGCCCGCGGCAAGGACGTCGGCGTCATCGCGACCGAGGCCGGCTGGAACATGTACGTCGGCGGCAACGGCGGCTTCACCCCGCGCCACGCGGTGCTCTTCGCCGAGGGTCTCGACGACGAGGGCCTGCTGCGCGCGATCGACCGCTTCCTGATGTTCTACATCCGCACCGCCGACCGGCTGCAGCGCACCGCGCCCTGGATGGAGGACTACGAGGGCGGCCTCGAGGCGCTGAAGGGTGTCGTGTTCGACGACACGCTCGGCATCGCTGAAGACCTCGACCGGGCGATGGCCGCCCACATCGACAACTACGAGGACGAGTGGGCCGCGACCCTTGCCGACCCCGAGAAGCTCAAGCGGTTCCAGAGCTTCGTCAACGCCCCCGACACGGCCGACCCCACGCTCGCCTACGTGAGCGAGCGCGGTCAGCCCCGTCCCGCCACGGCCGAGGAGCGCACCTCGGGCGCGGTGTTCATCGGCGGCACGACGCTGGCGGTGCGCTCGTGACGATCGTGAACGCGACGAGGACGGATGCCATGACTCCGGATGCCGAGACCCCCGCCGCCGCAACGCCCGAGGCGACCGCCGTGCCCGCGCCCGCGGCATCCGTCCCCGGTTGGACCCGCATCTGCCGCGTCGACGACCTGCTCGTCGAGCGCGGGGCGGCCGCCCTCGTCGACGGGCGCCAGATCGCGCTGTTCCGCACCTACGACGGCCGACTCTTCGCGACCGACCAGATCGACCCGTTCAGCGGGGCGGCGATCCTGTCGCGCGGGATCGTCGGCGACCGCGGGGGAGTGCCCACCGTGGCATCGCCCATGTACAAGCAGGTCTTCGACCTGCGCACCGGCGCGTGCCTCGACACGCAGGGCAAGGAACCGTTGAGCGTCCGGGTGCACCCGGTCGCGGTGACCGACGGCGTCGTGTTCGTCAAGCTCGCCCCCGCGGATGATTCCGTCGGCGCAGGAAAGGACCCCCGATGATCGCTCTCGCAGGACTCGACCTCACCGATCGCCTCGTCGTGTGCGTCGGCGGAGGCACCGTCGCCGAGCGGCGGATCGCCCGGCTCCGCGCCGCGGGCGCCCGGGTGCGCCTCGTCGCGCCGGTCGCGACCGACGGGCTGACCGCGCTCGCCGCTTCCGGCGACATCGAGTGGCACGCGCGCCCGTTTGCGGCCGCGGACCTCGACGACGCCTGGTTCTGCCACACGGCCACGGGTTCGGCATCCGTGGACGCGTCCGTCGTCGCCGCGGCCGAGGCGCGCCGCGTGTGGTGCGTCAACGCCGGACACGGGGGCAAGGGCACCGCGCGCCTCGCCGCCGAGACGACGAGCGGCGACGTCATGGTCGGCGTCGTCTCGACCGCGGGTGTCGATCCGCGCCGCACCGTCGCCGTGCGCGACGCCATCGCCCAGCGCCTCGCCGAAGGCGCCCTTCCGCTCCGCCGCCGACGTCGCCCGCTCGTGGGGAGCGTGGCGCTCGTCGGCGGCGGTCCTGGCCCGGTCGACCTGATGACCGTGCGCGCCCGCGCGCTGCTGGCCGAGGCCGACGTCGTCGTGCACGACCGCCTCGGCCCCACCGGGGTGCTCGCCGAGATCGGCGACGACGTCGAGCTCATCGACGTGGGCAAGCGCCCGCAGCACCACCCGGTCCCGCAGGACGAGATCAACGCGATCCTCGTCGACCGCGCCGCGAAGGGCCTGCGCGTCGTGCGCCTCAAGGGCGGCGACCCGTTCGTCTACGGACGCGGCGGTGAAGAGGTCATCGCGTGCCGGGCGGCCGGCATCCCCGTCGAGGTCGTCCCGGGGATCTCCAGCTCGATCGCCGTCCCGTCCGCCGCGGGAATCCCCGTGACCCATCGCGGCGTGGCCGGTACCCTGCACGTTGTGAACGGTCAGGAGTCCCCGAGCGAAGCGACCCTCGCGGCGCTCCGCGACGACACCGCCACCGTCGTCGCCCTCATGGGGGTGAGCGCCCTGCCGCGGTTCGTCGCGGCGGCCCGCGCCGCGGGCGCTCCCGAGGACCGCCCCGTCGCCTTCGTTGAGAACGGCCACACGCCCGCCCAGCGCACGATCCGCACGACGCTCGCCACGGCGATCCAGGATGCCGAGACCCACCGTCTCGCCAACCCCGCGGTCCTCGTGTTCGGCGAGGTCGCCCGGCCCGACCTGCTGCTCCCGGTGGCGGTCGCCCAGAGCGAGGGGATCGGGTGACCACACCCGCGCGGACGATCAGCACGGTGCTCCAGGGATGCACCGTGCTGCTTCCCGTCGACCGGCGGTCGGGGGAGCTGTCCGCCGCGCTCGAACGCCACGGCGCCCGGGTGCGCGTGGCGCCCGCGCTCACGATCGTCCCGCACGTCGACGACGAGGAGCTCATCGCGCAGACCCGCAGCCTGGTCGACGACCCGCCGGACGTCGTCGTCGCCACGACGGGCGTGGGCTTCCGTGCGTGGATGGAGACGGCGGACGAGGCGGGACTCCACGACGCTCTCGCCCCGGTGCTCGACGCCGCGCGGATCGTCGCGCGCGGACCCAAGGCCCGCGGCGCGATCCAGCAGGCGGGATTCGAGGCCGACTGGGTCGCCGAGAGCGAGACGGCGGCTGAGCTGCGCGACTTCCTCGTCGCCGAGGGGATCGAGGGGCTGCACGTCGCGGTCCAGCATCACGGCTCGGGGGCCGACGGCCTCGACGAGGCCTTCGAAGCCGCGGGGGCGCGTGTGACGAGCCTCACCATCTACCGCTGGGGTCCGCCGCCCGATCCCGAGGTCGTCGCGGCGTCGACGCAGCAGGTCGCGCGCGGAGAGATCGACGCCGTCCTGTTCACCTCGGCTCCCGCGGCACGCGAATGGATCCTCGCGGCCGAGCGGGCCGACGCGCTCGACGGGGTGGCATCCCGTGCCGCCCGCGGGCACGTCCTGGTCGCCGCCGTCGGCCCCATCACCGCCGGCCCCCTGATCGAGGCGGGGATCCCCCCGCTCATCCCCGACCGCGGTCGACTCGGAGCCCTCGTGCGCGCGGTCGTCACGTACTACGGCGGGGCGGACGCTCCGCTCATCCCCACCACGGCGGGGCGCCTCGGCATCCGGTCGTCCGGGATCGTGCTCGACGGCGTCTTCACGCCCCTGCCCCGCACGGGCGTCGAGATCCTGCGCGCGCTCGGCCGCCAGCCCGGGGCGGTGGTCTCGCGCGCCGACCTCATCGCGGCGCTGTCGAGCGCGGAGTCGAGCGGGCACGCCGTCGAGGTCGCTGTCGCCCGTACGCGCGAGGCGCTGGGCGGGCTCGACCTCATCCGCACCGTGTACAAGCGCGGCTACCGGCTCGACGTGATCGACGAGGAGGACGCATGACCGCTGTACTCATCGCCTGTGCGCACGGCACGAGATTCGAGGAGGGGCGCGTCGTCGTGCGCGAACTGCTCGAGGTGCTGCGCGAGACCGCGCCCGCGGGCGTCGAGGTGCACGAGGCCTACGTCGACGTGCACGGGCCCTACGTCACGGACGTCGTCGCGGCAGCGCGCGAGCGCACGGACGACATCGTCATCGTGCCGCTGCTGCTGTCGACGGGCTATCACACCGAGGTCGACCTCGTGGAGGCGGCGGACGGGCTTCCCGTGGCTCCCGCGCTCGGCCCGCACCCCGTGCTCGCCGAGATCCTCGTGGACCGCGTCCGCGCGATCGGTGCCCGCGCGGACGATACCGTGGTGCTCGCCGCCGCGGGCTCCACACGCCCCGGCGCGGTCGTGGACGTCGAGCGTATGGCCGAGCTGATGACGGAGGCCGGCATCGCCGGTCCCGTCGTGACGGCGTACGCCGCGGCATCCGAACCCCGGATCCCGGATGCCGTGAACGAGGCGCGCGAGGCCGGTCGCCGCACCGTCGCGGCGAGCTACGTCCTCGCGCCGGGGCATTTCTCGCGTGTGATCGAGAAAGCGGACGCGGATCTCACCACCGCTCCGATCGGTGCTGACCCGCGGTTGGCGACCGTGGTGTGGGAGCGGTGGGCGACGGCGCGCAGCGCTGCGACGGCGGAGGTGGCTGAACCTGTCGAAGCCTCCGGTCGGGCGCCGGGGGCGGACCCTTCGACGGGGTCAAGGCCCTCTCGGCGCCGCCTGCTCGGAACCTTGCGCGACCTCGTCTCGGGCGCTCGCCGCCGCGCCTGAGGGGAGCGCTGGGGGAGCGCGGGTAGGGTCTCTCACGCCCATGCATCGCCTTCTCGTCGCCCTTCTGGCCGCTCTCGACGCCGTCCTGGCCGCCGCGGGCGGTATCGCCGTCGTGCTCGCCCCGCTCGCCCTGCTCTGGGTGGCCGGTCTCGGCAGCCCCGACTGGAGTGCGCTGTGGCCCGCAACGGCCGCCATCTGGCACCTCGGGCACCTCGTGCCGCTCGCGGTGACCCTCCCCGACACCTACCTCGCTGCCACCGGCATCGACCCCTCGCTCGCGAGCTTCACCCTGTCGCTCGCTCCGCTGGCGTTCGCCGCGTTCACCGCGCTCTTCGCCGCGCGCTCGGGCGTTCGCGCCGCGGAAGCCGGGGCCGGGATCACGGGATGGCTCTCGGGCTCGCTGGTCTTCGCCGCGATCGCGAGTGTCGTCGCGTTGACCGGCAACGCCGCGCTCGTGGCATCCGAGACCTGGCTGGCGATCCTGCTGCCCTCGCTGCTGTTCTTCGTTCCTTCCCTCCTCGGCGCCGTGGTCGGGGCCTGGCGCGTCGGCGACGACGGGCCGATCGACGCGCTGCGCGGTCAGCTGGCGCGCCTGCCGGGAGCATGGGGGAGCGTGCCGCCGCTCGCTCTGCGGGGCCTCGCCCTCACGACGCTGGGACTCGTCGGTGCCGGCGGGGTCGTCGTCGTCGCGGGACTCATCGCCCGCTCGACCCAGGTCATCGGCATCTACCAGGCGAGCAACGCGGATGCCATCGGCGCCACCGTCATCGCGCTCTGCCAGCTCATGTACCTCCCGACGCTCGTCCTGTGGGCGGTGGCGTTCATCGCAGGTCCGGGGTTCGCGGTCGGCACCGACACCGCCGTCACCCCCGCAGCCACGCAGGTCGGCGCACTCCCCGGCATCCCGGTGCTCGGGGCGATCCCCGACACGACCTCGCCGTGGCTGCTCCTGCTGGTGCTGCTCCCCGTCGGTATTGGCGCCTTGACCGGGTGGATCCTTCGATCCCGGATGCCACTGACCACCGACCCCGAACCGGTCGGCCCGCGTCTGGTCCTCGCGATCGTCGTCGCGGCGCTCACCGGCGGGGTGGGTGCGCTCATCGCGGTGGCGTCGACGGGAGCGATCGGTCCCGGGCGTCTGGCCCACACGGGCCCGGAGCCGGGCCCGCTCGCCCTCGCCCTCTGTCTCGAGGTGCTGGTCGGCCTCGCGATCCTGCTGCTGAGCCCGCGCTTCGGTCCGACGGCCGCCGACGAGGTCACGCTGCGCCTGCAGGACGAGGCGCGCGACGAGGTGCCCGCGTTCTCGTTCAGCCCGCGCGCGCACGCACCGTTCGACCGCGACGAGCACGCCACCGGGCCCGCCCCCACCGTGTCGGCGCCCGGCACGGGAATCGCCCACGACGTCTGGCCGAGTTCGTATCGCGCCCCCGGCGAGACGGACCCGGCGGGCGAGCTCAGCGACGACGAGGTGCGCGCGCGCATCCGCGCGGCGTGGGCGAAGCCCGACGACGACGGTTCGGCGGGTCGGGGCTGAGCGTCACGCGCTCGGCGGGCCCGGACGCACCTGCGTAGACTGGCCTCCGTGCTCACGGTCGCCGTTCTCATCTCCGGCACCGGCTCCAACCTCCGCGCCCTGCTCGAGGCGGCTGCCGCCCCCGACTTCCCGGCGCGCGTGGTCGCGGTCGGTGCGGATCGCGAGGCCGACGGCTTCGCGCACGCCGAGCACTTCGGCATCCCCACGTTCCTCGTTCCCTTCGGCGCTTTCGCGACGCGCGAGGAGTGGGGCGCCGAGCTCGGAGCGCAGTTGGCGGTGTGGAACCCCGACCTCGTCGTGCTGAGCGGGATGATGCGTCTGCTGCCCGCCGACCTCGTCGCCGCGTGGGAACCGCGCATCATCAACACGCACCCCGCGTACCTGCCCGAGTTCCCGGGCGCTCACGGTGTTCGCGACGCTCTCGCCGCGGGCGTGGACCAGACGGGCGCCAGCGTCATCGTCGTGGACTCCGGCGTCGACACCGGGCCGATCCTCGCCCAGGAACGCATCCCGGTCCTCCCCGGCGACGACGAAGCCGCCCTGCACGAGCGCATCAAGCCCGTCGAGCGACGTCTGCTGATCGACGTCGTCCGCCGTATCGCCGAGGGCGAGCTCGACCTCGCCGCCGCGGCATCCCGCACCCCCTGATCCCCGCGGGCGGTCGCCCGCTCTTCGAACCGCACGAGACACAGGAGCCGCAGCCATGGCCGGACCCCGCCACGACCCCGCCGACTACCGTCCCCGCGACATCGTTCCGATCCGCCGCGCGCTGGTGTCGGTGAGCGACAAGACCGGCCTTCTCGAGCTCGGGGCCGCTCTCGCGGCGGCCGGGGTCGAGATCGTCTCGACCGGCGGCTCGGCGACGCTGCTGCGCGAGGCCGGTTACGACGTCACCGACGTCTCGGCGGTGACCGGCTTCCCCGAGTCGCTCGACGGTCGCGTGAAGACCCTGCACCCGAACGTGCACGCGGGACTCCTCGCCGACCTGCGCTTGGAGGGCCACGAAGCGCAGCTCGACGAGCTCGGCATCCTGCCGTTCGAGCTCGTCGTCGTGAACCTGTACCCGTTCGTCGAGACCGTGGCATCCGGAGCCGAGGGCGACGACGTCGTGGAGCAGATCGACATCGGCGGCCCCGCGATGGTGCGCGCCTCGGCGAAGAACCACGCGAACGTCGCGATCGTCGTGTCGCCCGAGTCGTACCCCGCGATCATCTCGGCCCTGCAGAGCGACGGCGGGACCTCGCTGGTGCAGCGTCGCGAGCTTGCCGCGCGCGCGTTCTCGCACACCGCCGCCTACGACACGGCGGTGTCGACGTGGTTCGCCGAGGGGACGCTCGGCGACGACATCGACCTCCCGGCGCACCTGACGATCCAGGCCGAGCGCCTCTCGACGCTGCGTTACGGCGAGAACTCGCACCAGCGCGCCGCGATCTACACGCGCGTCGGCGGTCACGGCATCGCCCAGGCGACACAGCTGCAGGGCAAGGAGATGTCGTACAACAACTACGTCGACGCCGACGCCGCCCTGCGCGCCGCCTTCGACATGGTCAAGCCGGCCGTCGCGATCATCAAGCACGCGAACCCCTGCGGCATCGCTGTCGCCGCCCCGAACGCCCTCGACCCCATCGCCTCGGCACACCTGCGCGCGCACGAGTGCGACCCCGTCTCGGCGTTCGGCGGCGTGATCGCGGCCAACCGCACGGTGACGCTCAAGATGGCGGAGAACCTGCGCGACATCTTCACCGAGGTGATCATCGCGCCCGACTTCGAGCCCGAGGCGCTCGAGGTGTTCAAGCTCAAGAAGAACCTCCGCGTGCTGCAGCTGCCCACCGACTGGCAGCAGGAGCGCATGGACGTGCGCCTCGTCTCGGGCGGCCTGCTGCTGCAGGATGCCGACCGCTTCCCCGACGACATCGAGTCGGTCGCGAAGGACTGGGAGCTCGTCTCGGGCGAGCGCCCCGCCGAGATGGAGAGCCTCATCTTCGCGTGGAAAGCGTGCCGCGCCGTGAAGTCGAACGCGATCGTGCTCGCCCAGGGCTCGGCCACCGTGGGCATCGGCATGGGCCAGGTCAACCGCGTCGACTCGTGCCGCCTCGCGGTCGAGCGCGCCGGCGACCGCGCTCACGGTTCGATCGCGGCATCCGATGCGTTCTTCCCCTTCGCCGACGGCCCGCAGGTGCTGATCGACGCCGGGATCTCGGCGATCATCCAGCCCGGCGGTTCGGTGCGGGATGCCGAGGTCGTCGACGCCGCGCGAGCCGCCGGCGTCACGATGTTCTTCACGGGCGAGCGGCACTTCTTCCACTGAGCCGCACTGTTCCCGCCGCCCCCGCGACTTCGGTTGCGGGGGCGGCGGTGTTTGTGCGGCGTGCGGTGGGTGCCGCGGGGGCGGGATGCCGCGGCATAAACGCTGTTTGCTCGCATAAACGCGTGGTGCTCGTGTTTATGTGCGTGGATCGCGTTTATGGGTGGGGAAGGCGCCGATGCCGGTGCGAGCGCGAGCGGCGCGGGTGCGGGCGCTCGCTTGGGCGTGGATGCGGCCCTCGGCGCGGGGGCGAAGGGCGCTGTGATCGGGTGCGGGTCGCGCGGCTCAGGCGCTCAGCGCGATGAGCTTCGCGATCGTGTTCGCGTTGCGGGCGGTACCCGTGACGCCGAGGCGCTTCTCGAACCAACCGGCCTGCAGCTTCGACCCGCCGATGCCCTCGGGATACCGCACGAACACCTCGCGGCCGTCGAGCACGGCCTCTTCGGGGATGCCATCGGGCACCGCCAGCGCGACAACCGGTGCGGCGTCGAGGAACACCGTCTGAACCCAGCGTCCCTCCGAGGCGTCGGCGAACGGATTCCGCGCATGCGCGTCCGCCAGCTCGGTGTGCGAGCGAACGATCACCGGAAGGTCGTGGCCGAACGCGGAACGGACCGCATCCCGAACCGTCCCGGCGATCTCGTCGGAGGAGCGGCCACCGTCGTCGAGCACGACGTTCCCCGCCACCTGCAGCGTCTCGACCTCACCGAGACCCGCGGATGCCAGCACCTCGCGCAGCAGCGGCATCTTCAGGGCCGTGGGTCCACCGACCCCGCGGATGAGGGCGACGGAACGGGGCATTGCGCCAGATTACGCGGAGTCGCGACCGAACGTCTCGAGCAGGCGGAGCCAGACCTCGCTGACCGTGGGATACGAGGGCACGGCGTGCCAGAGCCGCTTGATCGGGACTTCGCCGACGACGGCGATCGTCGCGGAGTGCAGAAGTTCCGCGATGTCGGGGCCGACGAACGTCGCGCCGACGAGGACGCCACGGTCGAGGTCGACGATCGCGCGCGCTTTGCCGACGTACGCGTCGGACTGCTCGCTGGAGCCCGCGACGTGTGCCAGGTCGTAGTCGAGCACCTTCACGTTCAGCCCGCGCTTCTCGGCGCTGGCGGCGGTGAGACCGACGGATGCCACCTCGGGATCGGTGAACGTCACCTGTGGCACGGCGTCGTGGTCGGCGGTGGCGACGTGAGCGCCCCACGGGGCGTCGTCGACCTCGCCACCCTGCGCCCGCGCGGCGATGACGTCGCCGGCAGCGCGAGCCTGGTACTTGCCCTGGTGGGTGAGGAGCGCACGGTGGTTGACGTCGCCGACGGCGTACAGCCAGTCGAAGCCGCGCACGAGGAGCGTGTCGTCGACATCGAGCCACGACCCCTCTTCCAGCCCGACGGTCTCGAGGCCGAGGTCGGTCGTGCGGGGGACGCGGCCCGTCGCGACGAGAAGCTCGTCGGCGGTGACGGTGGTGCCGTCGGACAGCTCGAGCACACGCCGGCCGTCGTCGTCGCGGCGGGCGGCCGTGGCATCCACGCCCGTCTTCACCGTGACGCCGCGCGAGCGGAGGGAGTCCGCGACCAGCTCGCCGGCGAACGGCTCGGTGCCGCCCAGCAGCCCCGAGCGCGCGATGATCGTGACCTGGGCGCCGAGGCTCGCAAACGCCGTCGCCATCTCGGCACCGACGACGCCGCCGCCGAGGATGGCGAGCGAGGCCGGGACGCTCTGGACCGCGGTCGCCTCGCGGCTCGTCCACGGTTCGATGTCGGCGAGGCCCGGGATGTCGGGGAGCAGTGCGGCGGAACCCGTGCACACCGCGACCGCGTGGCGGGCGACGAGGTCGGTCGTCGTGCCGTCGTCGGCGGTGACCTGGACCGTCTTCTCGCCGGTGAGGCGTCCGTGCCCGCGAACGAGGTCGATGCCCGCGCCCTGCAGCCACTCGACCTGGCCGGAGTCGTTCCAGTCGCTCGTCATCGTGTCGCGGCGACGAAGGACAGCGGCGACGTCGAGGTCGCCGGTGACGGCCTGCTTCGCGCCGTCGACGTCGCGCGCGGCGCGGAGCGCGGCGCCGCTGCGCAGCAGCGCCTTCGAGGGCATGCACGCCCAGTACGAGCACTCGCCGCCGACGAGCTCGGATTCGACGATCACGGCGGTGAGCCCCGCCTGCACCGCGCGGTCGGCGACGTTCTCACCGACGGGGCCGGCTCCGATGACGATCAGGTCGTACTCGCGTTCGCTCATGTCCTCACGCTATCGAGGGCCTCCGACATCGGGGAGGGGTTGCGCGCGTCCCCGATGGCGGCCGGAGTTCGGGGCGCGAAATGGCGTTGGGGGCGGGGAATCTCACGCCCCACGCGGAGAAACGCGCCCCGAACCCGCACGTCGACCCGTCGAGGAACGCTCCCACCGCGGATCTTGACGCCGGACCTGAACCGGTTTAGGCTTACCATCACTGAACCGGTTTAGATCGACGGATGCCACAGCGAGGTGCACCATGACGAACGAGACGCGACCCACGATCGCCGACGTTGCGCGGCGCGCCGGGGTCAGCAAGGGCCTCGTGTCGTTCGCGCTGAACGGCCGCGCCGGCGTGGCCCCCGACACGCGTGACCGCATCCTCTCCGTCGCCGCCGAAATGGGCTGGAGCCCGAGCCTGCGAGCGCGGTCGCTCAGCGTCGGCCGAGCCTTCGCGTGCGGCCTCGTCATCGGCCGCAGCCCCGACGTCATCGCCGCCGACCCGTTCTTCCCGTCGTTCATCGCGGGCGTCGAGGACGAGTTCTCCGTCTCGGGCCAGGTGCTCGTGCTCGCGGCCGCCACCCCCGGCCGCCACGAGGAGGAGACCTACCGCGGACTCGCGGCCGACCGTCGCGTCGACGGCGTGATCCTCTCCGACCTCCGGGCCGACGATCCGCGGATCGACCTCGTCGCGAGCCTCGGCATCGCGGCCGTCACCCTCGGCGTCCCCGACGTCGACAGCCCCTTCACCTCCGTCTCGGTCGACGACGGCGCCGGAATCCGCCTCGCCGTCGACCATCTCGCCGACCTCGGCCACACCGACATCGCCCACGTCGCGGGGCCCTTCGCGATGCTGCACGGACGCCACCGCGCCGCGGCGTTCGAAGCCGCGGCGCAGGCGCGTGGCATCCGGGTCCGTGTCGTCGAGACCGACTTCAGCGCCGCTGACGGGGCGCGGGCCACCACCGCCCTGCTCGACGCCGAGGTCCCGCCCACGGCGATCGTGTACTCGAACGACAACATGGCTGTCGCGGGGCTCGGCACGGCGCAGCGCCGCGGCCTGTCGGTGCCCCGCGACCTCTCGATCACCGGGTTCGACGACACCGAACTCGGCCGGCACCTTTTCCCCGCCCTCACGAGCGTCTCCACCGACGCGCGGGGCTGGGGAGCGGCCGCGGCCCGCGCTCTGCTCCAGGCGATCGCGGGGGGAGAGCCCGAGGCGCTGGCCCTCGCCGACCCCGGCCTGCAGGTGCGCGACTCCACCGCGCCGCCGACCCGAAGCTGACACCCGCGGGCCCCCGCCCGCCCCACAAGGAGGAAGACATGCGACGACGCATTCTCGCCACAGCAGTAGCCGCCACCGGCATCCTCGCCCTCTCCGCGTGCAGCGGAGGCGGCGGGGGAGCATCCGGGATGGATGCCAAGGGCCCCATCACCATCTGGTACTCGAACAACGCCGCGGAGATCGCGTGGGGCCAGCAGATGGTGGAGGCCTGGAACGCCGACCACCCCGACGAGCAGATCACCGCGCAGGAGATCCCCGCCGGGTCTTCCAGCGAAGAGGTCATCGGCGCGGCGATCACCGCGGGCAACGCCCCGTGCCTGGTGTTCAACACCTCGCCCGCGGCGGTGCCCGGGTTCCAGCGCCAGGGCGGCCTCGTGAACCTGTCGGACTTCCCCGACGGCGAGCAGTACATCAAAGACCGCAGCGGCGACCTCGCCGACCAGTACCGCTCCGACGACGGCGGCTTCTACCAGCTGCCGTGGAAGAGCAACCCGGTCATGATCTTCTACAACAAGGACCTGTTCGCGAAGGCCGGCCTCGACGCCGAGAACCCGCAGCTGTCGACGTACGACGAGTTCCTCGCCACCTCGCAGAAGCTGAAGGCGGCGGGCGTCTCGGACTACGCCATCAACCCGGCGCCCACGAGCGAGTTCTTCCAGTCGTGGTTCGACTTCTACCCGCTGTACGCCGCGCAGACCGGCGGGAAGCAGCTCGTCGAGGACGGCAAGGCCACCTTCAACGACGCCGACGGTGAGGCCGTCGCGAACTTCTGGCGCACCATCTACGCCGACAAGCTCGCCGGCAACGAGCAGTACCAGGGCGACGCGTTCGCCGACGGCAAGGCCGCGATGGCGATCGTCGGGCCGTGGGCCGTTTCGGTCTATAAGGACAAGGTCAACTGGGGTGCCGTGCCCGTGCCGACGGAGAAGGGCACTGCGGCCGACCAGACGTGGACCTTCAGCGACGCGAAGAACGTCGGCCTGTTCACCGCGTGCCAGAACAAGGGCACCGCGTGGGAGGTGTTGAAGTTCGCCACCAGCCAGGAGCAGGACGGGAAGTGGCTCGAGGAGACCGGGCAGATGCCGCTGCGCACCGACCTGACCACCACGTACGCCGACTACTTCAGCGCCAACCCGGCGTACCAGCAGTTCGGCGACCAGGCCGCGCGCACCGTCGAGGTGCCGAACGTCACCAGCTCGGTCGAGATCTGGCAGGCGTTCCGTGACGAGTACTCCAAGTCGGTCATCTTCGGCGAAGAGGACGTGAACACCTTCCTGTCCAACGCCCAGACCCAGATCGACCAGCTCGCGGCGGGGAAGTGACATGACCGTCGATCTCACCCGCAGGCCCGGGCGGACCGGGGGCGACCCCGGCCGGTCCGGTCGTGCGGGGGGAGCGGGGGATGCCGGGAAGAAGCGGCGCCGCCTCCTCGGGGCGCAGCCGCTCGGCATCCTGTTCTCCGCTCCGTACCTGATCTTCATCGCGGTCGTCTTCGCCTACCCGATCGTGTTCGCGGTGTGGATGTCGTTCCACGACTACTTCTTCGCCGCCCCGGGCGCGAACGTCGACCGGCCGTTCGTCGGCCTCGACAACTACGTCACGGCGCTCAGCGATCCCGCCGTATGGCGGTCGTTCGGCAACGTCGGGATCTTCCTGCTCATCAACGTCCCGCTGACGGTCGTGCTCTCGATCGTGCTGGCCACGGCGCTGGACCGCGTCGTGCGCGCCCGGGCGTTCTTCCGGGTCGCGTTCTACGTGCCCTACGTCACGGCATCCGTCGCCGTGGTCGCGGTGTGGCTCTTCCTGTTCTCGAACGACGGGCTGATCAACAACGCCCTCGGGCCGCTCGCGCCGAACCCGTCGTGGCTGGTCAACTCGGCGCTGGCGATGCCGACGATCGCGCTGTTCGTGACGTGGAAGGGGCTCGGGTTCTACATCCTGCTCTACCTCGCGGCGCTCCAGAACGTGCAGCGCGAGTTGTATGAATCGGTCGCGGTCGACGGTGGCGGACGCCTCCGGCAGTTCTTCTCGGTGACCGTCCCGGGCGTGCGCCCGGCGACGTTCCTCGTCGTGCTGCTCGCCACGATCACGGGCGCGAACCTCTTCACCGAGCCGTACCTGCTCACCAACGGCGGCGGCCCCAACGGAGCGTCGACCTCACCCGTGCTGCTGATCTACCAGAAGGGCATCGAGCAGCAGAACCCCGACGTCGCCGCGGCCATCGGGGTGGTGCTGATCGTCTTCGTGCTGATCATCGCGGCGCTCCAGCGCCGGTTCGTGGGAAGGGAGGAATCATGAGGTCCAAGGTCGTGACCTACGGCGTCCTGACGCTCGGCGCCCTGGCGTTCCTGTTCCCCTTCTTCTACATGGTCGTCGGCTCGCTGCAGACGAACCCCGACACCTCGATCGCGGGCGCGTTCCCCCACCCGTCGAACCTGACGCTCGAGAACTACACGGCGATCGACGGACGCATCAACCTGTTGAAGGGCCTCGTCAACTCGGGGATCTTCACCGGGGGAGTGATCCTCGGCACCATCGTGTTCGGCGTACTCGCTGGGTACGCGCTCGCGGTGCTGAAGTGGCGCGGCCGGTCTGCGACGTTCGCCCTCGTGCTGCTGGTTCAGGTGATCCCGTTCCAGCTGCTGATGATCCCGCTGTACGTCATGATCGCCCGCGACTACGGGCTGAGCGACAGCTACCTCGGCATGATCCTGCCGTTCTTCATCAACTCCACGGCGGTCGTGATCTTCCGGCAGTACTTCCTGCAGCTCCCCAGAGAGCTGTTCGACGCCGCCCGGATCGACGGGGCCAATGAGTTCCGGCTGCTGTGGAGCGTCGCGCTGCCGCTCGTGCGTCCGGCGCTGCTGACCGCGGTGCTGCTGACCTTCATCGGTCCGTGGAACGAGTTCCTGTGGCCCTTCCTCATCACGAAGGACGCCGCGATGCAGCCGCTCGCGGTGTCGCTCGCGAACTTCATCTCCACGATCGCGGCATCCACGACCAATCCCTTCGGCGCGATGATGGCCGGCGCCGTCGTGCTCGCCGCCCCCGCCGTGGCGCTGTTCCTGATCTTCCAGCGCTACTTCACCTCCAACGACCTCGGATCCGGAGTGAAAGGATGACAATGACCCCCGAATCCCCCGTCCCCTACCGCCTCACACGTGTGGGTGTGGTGATGACCCCCGAGCCCGGGAACGCCGACGAAGCCGAGGGCGTCCTCAACCCGGCCTCGGGCCGCGGCCCGGACGGCGAGCTGTACCTGCTGCCGCGCCTGGTCGCCGAGGGCAACGTCTCGCGCGTGGGCCTCGCCCGCGTCGTCGTCGAGGACGGTGTGCCCGTCGCCGTCGAACGCGAGGGCGTGGTGCTCCAGCCCGACCGCGGGTGGGAGCGCGGCGCCGACAACGCCGGCACCGAGGACCCTCGTACGACGTGGGTGGAGGCCCTGGGCCTGCACGTCATGACGTACGTCGCCTACGGACCGCTCGGCCCGCGCACCGCCGTCGCGGTCTCCGAGGACCTGCGGGACTGGCGGCGGCTCGGCCCGGTGCTCTTCCGGTACCAGGACGACCTCGACATGGACCTCAACCTGTTCCACAACAAGGACACGGTCTTCTTCCCCGAGACGGTCACGGCCCCCGACGGCAGCGAGGCGTTCGCCGTGCTGCACCGACCGATGTGGGACCTCGGCGAGACCAAGCCCGGACAGGGCGTGCGGGTGCCGGCCGGCGTCGAGGACGAGCGGCAGTCGATCTGGATCAGCTACGTGCCCGTGGCATCCGTCCGCGAGGACCTCGCGAACCTCGCGCTGTGGGAGCAGCATCACTTCGTCGCGGGACCGGAGTTCCCCTTCGAAGAGGTGAAGATCGGTGGCGGCCCGCCGCCGCTGCGCATCCCCGAGGGGTGGCTCGTGCTGCACCACGGGGTGACCGGCGTGATCGACAGCGCGTTCTCGCAGCAGCAGAAGGTCAACTACGCGGCGGGAGCCCTGATCCTGGATGCCGACGACCCCCGCCGCGTGATCGCGCGGACGCCCGAGCCGCTGCTGGCCCCCGAGACCGACGACGAGCGCAGCGGCATCGTGCCCAACGTCGTCTTCCCGACCGCGATCGAGGAGATCGACGGCCGCCACTTCGTGTTCTACGGCATGGCCGACTCGAAGATCGGCGTCGCCCTGCTCGAGCGCACGGACTGAGACCCGCGCCGCGCCCGACGCCGTGACGGCTCGGGCGCGGTGCGGACCGAACCCCCGCCCGCGCTCGACGCCCTGACGGCTCGGGTTCGGGTGGAAGGACACCCCCCCCATCGAAAGGATCCCCCTCCCATGAACGCACGATGGAGTGCGCGCATCACGGCGGCCCTCGCAGCCGTCGCCCTGGCGGTGCCGATCACGGCGGGCCCGGCGTCGGCCCTCGCGACCTCGTCCACCGCCACGGCCGAGGCCGCCCCGGCCGCGCCGCTGACGAACCTCGCCCATCTCGACTTCCTGCTCGACGAGGCCACCCCTCCCGCGGGCGTCGAAGGTCATTCGACCTACCGTCAGGCCGAGGAGCCCACCCTCCTCGCGCCGTGGACATACGCCGATGCCCGTGACGGCGGCACTTTCGAGCGTGTCGGTGGAGGTCCGCTCGACGCCGCGACCGGTCACTGGGGCCAGGGCGCGTACAACGCCGACGACAACACCCGCGCCGCCGTCGTCTACCTCCGGCACTGGAAGCAGACCGGCGACGCAGACAGCCGGCACAAGGCCTACGAGCTGTTGCGGACGGTCGCGTACCACCAGACGACGGACGGACCCTCGGCCGGCAACGTCGTGCTCTGGATGCAGCCGGACGGCGAGCTCAACCCGTCCGCCGAGCCCGTCGAGCTGCCCGACCCGTCCGACTCGGGCCCGAGCTATTGGACGGCACGCACGGTCTGGGCGCTGGGGGAGGGGTATGCGGCCTTCGTCGACGACGACCCCGACTTCGCCGCCTTCCTCAAGGAGCGGCTGGCCCTGTCGCGCGGCGCGATCGAACGCGACGTGCTGTCGAAGTACGGCCAGTACACCGAGGCCGACGGCGTGCGCGTGCCCGCGTGGCTCATCGTCGACGGGGCGGATGCCTCGGCCGAGGCCGTCCTCGGACTGACCGCGGCCGTCCGGGCCGGTGACGACACCTCGGCCACCGCGGCGCGACAGCTCGCCGAGGGCGTCGCGGCGATGGCATCCGGGAACACCCGTCAGTGGCCGTACGGCGCGATCCTGCCGTGGGCGCAGTCGCCCGCGATGTGGCACGCGTGGGGCTCGCAGATGCCCGCGGCCCTCGCCGAGGCGGGAGACCTCTTCGGCGACGATGCGCTCGTCGCCCCGGCGATCACGGATGCCACCAGCTTCACCACCACGCTGCTGACAGCGGGAGGGCCGGACAACGGCTGGTTCCCGAGCCCCACCGATCGCGTCCAGATCGCGTACGGTGCGGACTCGCGTGTGCAGTCCCTGCTCGCGCTGGCCGACACGACCGGATCATCGGCATTCGCCGAGCTCGCGGGACTGCAAGCCGCGTGGTTCTTCGGCGCGAACCATGCCGGAGCGCGGATGTACGACCCGTCGACCGGTGTGACCTTCGACGGCCTGCAGCCCGACGGGACCGTGAACCGGAACAGCGGCGCGGAGTCGACCATCCACGGGCTCTTGACCGCGCTCGCCCTCGACGCGCACCCCGAGGTGGCCGCGCGTGCGACGGCCCTCACGTCCGTCACCGACCGCGTCGGCCTGACGTTCGTCCAGGCGGAGGATGCCAGCTCCACCGACGGCACCGTGTCGACGCCGACGTCGTGGACGGGCGAGTCGAGCTGGTCGGGCGACGCTCTCACTCTGCAGCCCGGGCAGAGCGCGACGTGGGACATCGGCTCCGCAGACACGAAGCGCTGGGTCGAGCCGGTCGTGTTCTCGCAGCCGGGGGAGCAGTCGCTCTCGCGATGGCGCGGGAACGGGGCACTGAAGATCACCGGCCCCGCGCAGAGCATCTCACCGACCCCGGGTGCGCTGCTGCCGCGCGCTCTCACCGCGCCCGTGTCCGAGCGCCGGACGGAGCTGAACGTCACCGCCCAGCGCGGCGATCTGATGCTCGACGGACTCATCGTGCGGCCGTTCGTGTCGCGCCTCGTCCTCGAGGGCGCCGGAAGCCGCAGCGAGCTCGTGCAGTCGAGCGCGCCCGGTGCGCAGCGGACGACCGTCACGGGCGGCGGGACGGTGCGCGTCTACGACGCCCGCGGCGTGCTTCTGCGCACGGCGTCGTTCGACGGCGAGATCACGGTGGTCCTGCCCTCGGGCGGGTTCGCGGTCGCGGAGCGCTGAGCGCCGGCGGTGCCTGACCGCGGCGTCGACCTCGCGTGGGTCGGCGCCGCGGTGGCATCCGCTCACCGGGGTCACCCCGACGCGTGGATCGCCTCCACCACCGCCTGCACGTGCCGGCGGCGCACGGCTGCGGCGGCGACCGTCAGCGAGACGATCCACGGCGGGAGGTCGTCCGCGACCGGGCGGACGCGGCATCCGGTCGTCGGCACCACGTCGGGGATCACCGCGACTCCGAGCCCGGCGGCGACGTACTCGGGGACCGTCGCCAGTTCGCCGACCTCGGCCACGATGTGCCGGGCCATCCGACGGCGCTCCAGCTCGCCGTCGAGCTGCACGCGGTTGCCGAATCCCGGGAGCACGTCGATCCAGTCGTCGCCTGTGAGTTCGGCGAGGGCGATCGGCCCGTCGGCAAGGGCGAGCGGGTGCGCCTCGGGCAGCACGGCGACGTAGGGGAAAGAACCGAGCGGTCGCGAGACGGCACCGGATGCCGAGGGCAGAGCCGTCAGCGCCAGATCCAGCCGGTCGCGATCGAGGTCGTCGAAGAGCCCCCGCGAGCCGGTGGCCGAGACCGTGACCCGGACATCGACCAGCGGGTGCGTGCGACGGAGGCGGGCGAGGATCCGCGGGAGGTCGATGACCCGCAGGCCGGCGAAGGTGCCGATGCGCACGAGGCCGCGGACGCCGGTCCCCGACTCGGATGCCACTCCCCGCAGCGCGTCGAGATCGGCGAGCAGCGCGCGGGCGAGGGGGAGGAGCGCCTCGCCGGCGGGCGTCGGGCGGACAGCCTTCGTGGAGCGCTCGAACAGACGCACGCCCAGGTCGCGCTCGAGGCTTGCGAGACCCGCCGACACCGTCGACTGCGCGGCGAACAGGCGGGCGGCGGCGGCCGTGACATTGCGCTCGTCGGCGACCGTGACGAGGTATTCGAGCAGGCGCGTCTCCATGGCGCAATGATAGAGCTGATCGATCATCAGCATCGAAAACGTTCGTTTCCCTCGATGTCACGCCCGCGGCATCCTGAGCACATGACTTCCTCGATCGTCGTTCCGGTGGCCGTTCCGGCGACCACCGCGCGTCTCTCGCACCGGACCGGGTTCTGGGTCACGGCCGCCACGTTCCTCGCGCTCATGGCCTTCAACACGGTGCCGACGCCGCTCTACGCGCTGTACCAGGCGCGCGACGGCTTCCCCACGTTCCTCATCACGGTGATGTTCGCCGCGTACTCGATCGGCGTCATGGTGTCGCTGTACCTGGCCGGGCATCTCAGTGATCGCCTCGGTCGTCGCCCGCTCATCCTCGCGGCCACGGTGCTCGAGATCGTCGCGGCCCTGGTTTTCGTGCTGAGCGCCGACGCCGCGAGTGTCGTCGCCGCCCGCCTCGTCGCCGGGCTCGGCATCGGACTCCTGACGGCCTCGGCCACCGCGCATCTCGCCGATCTGCGGCGCCTGTCACATCCGGCATCCCCGGGTTTCGCCGCCACGGTCGCGGGTGTCGCGAACATGGGCGGCCTGGCCCTCGGTCCGCTGATCGGGGGCCTCTTCGCCGAGTTCAGCCCGGCGCCGCTCGTGCTGCCGTACATCGTCTTCTTCGTCGGGTTCCTCGCGCTCGGCCTCGCCTACGTCTTCGTTCCCGAGACGGTCGAGGTCGACCGCTCCTTCCGGTACCGGCCGCAGCGGGTCCGCATCCCCGCGGACGGACGGCGCGCCTACTGGGCTGCCGGGACCGCGGCCTTCGCGGTCACGGGGCTCTTCGGCTCGGTGGCCCCGACGTTCCTGGCCGGGCGGCTCGGCGTCACGGATCACCTCGTCGCCGGTGCGGTGTCGTTCTCGGTTTTCGGTGCCGCCGCCGTGTCGCAGGTCGTGTTCGCGGGCCGCTCCATTCGCACCCAATTGCGCCTCGGGCTGGTGGCGATGATCGCCGGGCTCCTCATGCTGGGCGCGGCGGACCTCTCTACCTCCGGCATCCTGTTCGTGAGCGGCGGCATCATCGCGGGAGCCGGCGTCGGGCTGCTCTTCCGCGGCGCTCTCGCCACGGCCGGGTCGCTCGCCGACCCCCGTACCCGCGGCGAGATCACCTCGGGCGTCTTCCTCCTCGCCTTCGCCGGGATGACCGTGCCGCCGCTGGCCGTCGGCATCGCGCTCCTCGCCCTCCCGCTGGTGCCGGTGTTCCTCGGCTTCGTCGTGCTGGTGCTGGCCCTGACGATCTGGGGCGGCCTGGTAATCCTGCGCGAGACCGCGCGGGTCGCCTGACGGATCGGCATCCGGCCCCGCGTCGTCGCTCGCCGAGTGTCCGCGGCACGCCGTGTCGGGCCGGGGGATGCGGCGTGTCGTGGACGCTCGAGCTCAGCCCCACGCTCGTGTCCGATTTCCGCCAGCCGATGTCGGAGGTCGGTGGCAGGGTGGATGCCATGACCCTCCCCGTTCCGACCGCTCCGGGCTTCGCCGAGCGCTACCGCGCGATCCAGTCGCGCGACCGGCGCTTCGACGGGCAGTTCGTCACGGCCGTGCGGTCGACGGGCATCTACTGCCGACCGAGCTGCCCCGCACGGACGCCGAGAGAAGCGAACGTCACCTTCTACGCCACCTCGGCCGCGGCGCACGAAGCGGGCTATCGCGCATGCAAGAGGTGTCTGCCCGAGGCCGCCCCGGGGTCGCCGCTGTGGGACGTGCGCGGCGACGTCGTCGCCCGTGCCATGCGCCTGATCGCCGACGGCGTGGTCGATCGCGAGGGGGTGCCGGGCCTTGCGCGGCGGCTCGGGTACTCGCCGCGCCACCTCACGCGCGTCCTCACCACCGAGCTCGGGGCGGGGCCTCTCGCCCTGGCTCGCGCGCATCGCGCGCACACCGCCCGTGCGCTGCTGGTCGGCACCGACCTCTCGTCGGCCGATGTCGCCTTCTCCGCCGGGTTCTCCAGCATCCGTCAGTTCACCGAGACGATCGGAGAGGTGTTCGGCATGCCGCCGCGCGAACTGCGCGCACGGCGCTCGCGGGCGTCCGGGGCGGAGGCCTCCGCGGGAGAGATCGATCTCGCCCTCCCCGTCCGCGGACCGATCGACACCACGGGCCTCTTCGGGTGGATGCGCGCCCACGCGATCCCGGGCGTCGAGGTCGGAGACGACCGGTCCTTCGCCCGGGTCGTGCGCCTGCCCGGCGGGCCCGGGTGGTTCGAGGTGCGCCTCGCCGACGACGGCCGGCTGCGCCTGCGCGCGCGCCTCACCGCCCTCGCCGACCTGGGCACGCTCATCGCGCGCGTGCGTCGCCTCTTCGATCTCGACGCCGATCCGCTGGCCGTCGACACCGAGCTGTCCCGGCATCCCGAGCTCGCCGCCGCCGTGGCGGCGATCCCCGGGGTCCGCGTCCCCGGCGCGATCGACGCGGGCGAGATGCTCCTGCGCGCGATGATCGGCCAGCAGATCAGCGTGGCCTCCGCCCGCACGATGCAGGGGCGGCTGACCGCCGAGCTCGGCGAGTCGGTCACGATCGGTCCCGAGCCGCTGACCCTGTTCCCGGATGCCGCGGCGATCGCCGATCGAGGACTCGAGGTGCTGCGCGGTCCCGGTGCCCGCATGCGGGCGATCGTGGGCGTCGCCGAAGCCCTGGCGGACGGCTCTCTCACGCTCGGACCGGGCGATGACGGCGTCGAGCAGCGCGAGCGGCTCCTCGCCCTCCGCGGGGTGGGCCCGTGGACGGCCGACTACGTCCGCATGCGGGTCCTCGGCGATCCCGACGTCCTCCTCCCCGGCGACGTCGCGGCGCGAGCGGGGGCGGCGGCCCTGGGCCTGCCGTCCGACCCGGCCGGCTTCACGGAGTGGTCCGCGCGGCTGGCTCCCTGGCGCAGCTACGCCATGGCTCACTACTGGTACGCCGCACCTGTCACCCAGGCGTGGCGGCTGTCGGGTGCCGAAACGGCGGCGGCCGCCGCGGTCCGACGGCCCGGGAAAGCCGTCACCCGCCGTCCGCCTGCCCCCGAGAGATCGCACCGCCGATCCGCGTCCCTCCCCACCGCCTCCGCGTCTCTCCCCACCGCACTCGAAAGCGAGCCCCGCCGATGAGCACCTCGACCCTGCAGTTCCTCGACACGCCCGACGGCCCCTTCGCGATCCTCGTCGACGCCGACGGACGCGTCCTCGTCTCGGGGTGGACCTCCGACGCGGAGGCGGTGCTCGCCCGTCTTCGGCCGGACCGTCGGCCCGACGAGGTCGTCGAAGGCACCACCGCCGCGGCCGACGCGGTACGCGCGTACTACGACGGAGAGCTCACCGCGATCGACGCGGTCGAGGTCCGCCAGTTCGGGACGCCCCTTCAGCAAGCGGGGTGGGACGCCCTGCGTCGCATCACGCCGGGAGCGCCGCTGACCTACACCGGCTTCGCCGCGGCGCTCGGCTCTCCCGCGGCCGTGCGTGCGGCGGCATCCATCTGCGCCCGCAACGCTCCGGCCCTCTTCGTGCCCTGCCACCGCGTTCTGCGCGGCGACGGCACGATGGGGGGATTCGCGTGGGGGACCGACGTCAAGCGGCGTCTGCTGGAGCGCGAGGCGGGGTGAGGCGAGGGGCGGTCGCGCGGTCGCTCTCGTGTGCTCGCCCCGATCCGACTCTTGCCCTCCGTCTTCTCACGGGGATATCCTGAAGGGCTGTCACACCCCCGGGCAGCTTCCGCTCATCTCAAGGAGGATGCCATGGACCACATCGACGCCCCCGTCGCCCGTGTCGCTGCGCCCTCCGTCTTTTCCGCGCGTCCTCACGGGCGCCACTAGGGCCTCTCGCCGGCGCTCGAGCGCCGCCCACCGCGCCCGTCCCGGCTGAGTGCCGGTGCCCTCGGCATCCCCTTTCCGCGCCCGATCCCGGCGCTCGCTTCGACCCCTTGAGGATCATGACTTCCGCTTCGCCTCGCCCGCACCTGTCCACCCCGCGCGCTCTCGCTCGGCTTCTGCCCATCGCGCGTCCCGTCATCCCGCGCCTCATCGCGGGCGCGGTCACGGCCCTCATCGCGAGCCTGCTGGCGCTGGCGATCCCGCTGGTGCTCGAGCAGATCGTCGCCGGACCCATCGCCTCGCTCGACCCCACCGCCCTCGTGTGGGGGTCGGTCGCCGTGCTCGCGCTCGGACTCGCCGAGGCGGCGATGGTGTGGCTGCGCCGCTGGTTCGTCCTCGCACCGGCGACGAAGGTCGAGTACGACCTGCGCCAGTCCTTCTACTCGCGCCTGCAGCGCCTGCCCGTCGCGTTCCACGACCGCTGGCAGTCGGGCCAGTTGCTGTCGCGCATGATGCAGGACATCAGCATGCTCCGCCGTTGGCTCGCCTTCGGCGTGATCCTGCTCGTGGTCAACCTGCTGACCATCGCGATCGGAGCGGTCCTGCTCTTCCGTTGGCACTGGTTGCTCGGTGCCCTGTTCCTCATCACGTCGGCCCCCGTCATCTACGTCGGCTTCCGCTTCGAGAAGCGCTACGGCGCCCTGACCCGTCAGAGCCAGGACCAGGCGGGCGACCTCGCCACCTCGGTGGAAGAGAGCGTCCACGGCATCCGTGTCCTGAAGGCCTTCGGCCGGGGGCGTCACGCCCTGCAGAAGTTCACCCGACAGGCCGAGTCGCTGCGCGAGACCGAGATCGACAAGGCGCGCGCCGTGGGCTGGATCTGGTTCTTCCTGGTGCTCCTGCCCGACATCGCCTTCGCGGTGTGCCTGGGCGCGGGCATCGTGCTGAACCAGCTCGGGCAGCTCCAGGTCGCCGAGCTCGTCGCGTTCTTCGCGATGGCGACGGTGCTGCGCTGGCCGATGGAGTCGATCGGATTCCTCTTCTCGTTCCTCCTCGACGCCCGTACCGCGACCGACCGCATCTTCGAGGTGTTCGACGAGCAGAACACGATCGTCGATCCCGAGAACCCGCGCACGATCGCGGAGCCCCGGGGCGAGCTCACCTTCGAGGGCGTGCACTTCCGGTATCAGGATGCCGCTGCCACCGAGCCCGATCTCATCGACGGCGTCGATCTGGTGCTGCGTCCCGGCGAGACGATGGCTCTCGTCGGTCTCACGGGCTCCGGCAAGACGACGCTCACGACCCTGCCCGGGCGCCTGTACGACGTCACGGGTGGACGCGTGCTGCTCGACGGCGTCGACGTGCGCGAACTGACCCTCGCCGAACTGCGCCGGCACGTGGGCATGGCGTTCGAAGACGCGACGCTGTTCTCGCAGACGGTGCGCGAGAACGTGCTGCTGGGTCGCGAAGACCTCGAGCCGGGCTCGGCCGAAGCCGACCGCATCCTGCGAGAGGCGCTGCAGGTCGCGCAGGCGCACTTCGTCTTCGACCTTCCCGACGGCCTCGACACCGTCATCGGCGAAGAGGGGCTGAGCCTGTCCGGCGGGCAGCGCCAGCGGCTCGCTCTCGCGCGCGCCGTCGCGGCGCGACCGGCCGTGCTGGTGCTCGACGACCCTCTGTCGGCGCTCGACGTCGACACCGAGGCCCTCGTCGAAGACGCCCTCCGCGAGGTGCTCAGCGAGACGACGGCCCTCGTCGTGGCGCACCGTCCCTCGACGGTGACGCTCGCCGACCGGGTCGCGCTCCTCGAGAACGGCCGAGTGACCGCCGTCGGCGCTCACTCCGACCTGCTCCGCGAGAGCGAGCACTACCGGTACGTCATCTCGAGCCTCGAAGAGGCGGAACGCGAAGCGCGCACCGGCGCGATCGACGTGATCCGCGCACATGACGACGACACCCTGACCGAGAAGGAGGCGACCCGATGAGCACCGCGACCGTCTCCGGAACCAGCGGCGAAGACCGCTCCGACTACACGCGCGACGAGAGCCGCGCGATCCGTCAGCGCTCGCTGCGTCTGCTCGGCTCGCTCGTGTCGCCCCTGCGGTGGCAGCTCGTCCTCGCGGCGGCCGTCCTCGTGGTGTCGACCGCGCTCCGCGTCGCCGGCCCCGCACTGATCGCGTACGGCATCGACAACGCGCTGCCCGCGGTGATCGATCGAGCCGATTGGATGCCGACCATCGGCGTCGTGGGCATCTACCTTCTGGCGGGTGTCGGCGGGGCCGTCCTGATCGGCTGGTACGTCGTGGTCGCCGCGCGGCTGACCCAGGCGGTGATGCTGGATCTGCGCAAGCGCATCTTCCTGCACACGCAGAAGCTGAGCCTCGAGTTCCACGAGTCCTACACCTCGGGGCGCATCATCTCGCGCCAGACGAGCGACCTCGACACCATCCGCGAGCTGCTGGACGGCGGCCTCAACGAACTCGTGTCCGGTGTGCTCTACGGTCTCTTCACGCTGGTCGCTCTGTTCCTCATCGACTGGCAGTCGGGGCTCATCCTGACGGTCATGGGCATCCCGATGTACCTGCTCATGCGCTGGTTCTACCGTCGCTCGCAGGTGATCTACCGCGAGTCCCGTGTGATCAGCGCGCAGGTCATCGTGAAGTTCGTCGAGACGATGACGGGGATCCGCGCCGTCAAGGCGTTCCGCAAAGAGCCCCGCAACGACGAGGAGTTCGGCAAGCTCGCCGGCGACTACCGCGACGTGAACATGCGCTCGATCCGTCTCTTCGGCACGTTCGAGCCCGGCATCATGGCGGTCGCCGCGGTGTCGGTGGCGGTCGTGCTGCTGTGGGGCGGCGGCCGCGTGATCGCGGGACCCCTCGAGATCGGTGTGCTGACGGCGGCCGTGCTGTACGTCCGCAACTTCTTCTCGCCGCTTCAGGAGGTCGCGTTCTTCCTGAACTCGTATCAGTCGGCGACGGCCGCGCTCGAGAAGGTGTCGGGCGTGCTGGAGGAGGAGCCCACCGTTCCCGACCCGACCGACCCGGTCGATCTGTGGGAAGCTCAGGGCCACGTCCGCTTCGACGAGGTCACCTTCGGCTACAGCGACGACCGCGTCATCCTGCCGAACTTCTCGCTCGATATCCCGGCGGGGCAGACGATCGCCCTCGTCGGCACGACCGGCGCGGGCAAGTCGACGCTGGCCAAGCTCGTGTCGCGCTTCTACGACCCCACGGCGGGCGCGGTCACCCTCGACGACGTCGATCTCCGCCGCCTGCACCCGAAGGACCTGCGCCGCGCGATCGTCATGGTCACGCAGGAGGCGTACCTCTTCAGCGGAACCGTGGCCGACAACATCGCGCTCGGAAAGCCCGACGCGACGATGGACGAGATCCGCACCGCGGCGCGCGCGGTGGGTGCCGACAGCTTCATCGAGAAGCTGCCCGACGGCTACGACACCGACGTGAACAAGCGCGGAGGCCGTGTCTCGGCCGGGCAGCGGCAGCTCATCTCCTTCGCCCGGGCGTTCCTCGCGAACCCCGCGGTGCTGATCCTCGACGAGGCGACCGCGTCGCTCGACATCCCGAGTGAGCGCCAGATCCAGGATGCGCTGCAGACCCTGCTCGCCGATCGCACCGCGATCATCATCGCGCACCGCCTCTCGACGGTCGCGATCGCCGATCGCGTGCTGGTGATGGAGCACGGCCGCATCATCGAGGACGACACTCCCGCCGCCCTCATCGCCGGCACGGGCAAGTTCGCCCAGCTCCACGCCGCCTGGCGCGAGTCTCTGGTCTGACCTCTCTCCGACCCGCGGATGCCACGCTCCCGCCGTCACGGTGGGGGGTGGCATCCGGGGTTTGGGGGTGGCTCCGTGGAGGGCTGTGCGTAACCGCAACGGATTCGGACCTGCGCAACAACCTCGGATGCCGGGGCACCCGCGGTCCGATTCCGGTGCGCCGATCCGAATCTGCTCGTGGTTCCGGTCGCCTCGCGCCACCCGGCCTGCTCCGAGCTGCACTCACGCCGCTACATGAAGGCCCTGGGCGAGAGCTGTCGCGATGACCCTCTCGACGGCTGGCCAGTCCGTAACGACGTCGCGATAGGTGAAGCGCAAGACCGTGTACCCGCGCGCAATGAGCTCTCGATCGTGGTCGAGGTCGCGCTGTCGGTCTTTGGGGGTCGAGTGGAAGGCGAAGCCGTCGAGCTGGACGACGAGTCGATCGCCGATCAGGACATCGACGTGATGTCCCGCAATCAACACCTGCTGGCGGATCGCTACGCCCCACGGAGAGAGACGAACGACGAAGATCGTCTCGAGCCCAGAGTCGGACTCCCCCCGCGAGACGGAGGCGAGTCGGCGCGCCACGGGCGAGCGCCAGTGGACGTTGGCGATGACGTCCGGGTGTAACCGTTCGCGGCGCAACGCCGACTCCCACACGACCAGGGCCTGTTCGAACGATAGGCAGCTTGCCACGTGCTCGAGGCTGTCGAGCATCGACTCGACGAGCTGATGCGGCGGCAGCGGGACGAGCGGCGACGACCAATGCGCGACGACACCCTCTCCCGGAGGGCGCCCGTCGGCCTTCACGGTGACATGGAGCGAATCGCCGACGCCCGGGGGGATCCACCACCCGCGGAACGCTGCGGCGCTGACGCACGCGAGCCGTGCCGACGACCGCGCGGCCTGCACGAGGGCGGCCGGAGCGTTCGTCGAGGCGACCCAGTAACGCCGCACCCGGTCGACCTCGCCCCGCGTGATGGCTGTGCGCAGACGACTCGCGGGGACACCGGCATCCAGAATCTGCTGCCGATGCACGATGCCGCCGTGCTCTGCCACCCACTTCGCGATGTCCATCGCTTCACCCTGCCCGCGCGAGCGTCGCGCCGCGTGGCAACAGCGGTCAACGGTGCACGGGTTGGGGAAGTTCGCGTTTGTGGAGGGAAGGCCCCACCGTCACCGAATCGGAACGGTGCAGCGGATTCGGACGAGCGAGCGGATCTGAGCCGAATCCGCTGCCCGAATCCGATTCTGTTGATCAGCCCACGCGCCGCGCGTCAGACGCTGACGCGCGCGATGACCTCGCCGTACTCGGTCTCGCCGACGGGCTGGAAGCCCACGCGCTGGAAGAAGGCCTCGGGGCCACCGACGCCCGGTTCGTAGATGACGTCGACGTGGTCCATGCCGCGCTCGCGCGCCTCGGCGAGCACCGCGGCGATCGCGTAGCTGCCGACGCCGCGGCCCTGCTCGTCCGCGTCGACGTTGATGCGCCACAGGACGGAGCGGAAGTGCTCTTCGTGCGCGTCGGGATCGAAGTTGGCGCTGACGAAGCCCACGACCTCGTCGCCGTCGAGCACCACGCGCTGCCACGACGTCGAGGGGTTCATGACGGTGGCGGCGATGCCGTAGCTCACCGGGGCCAGGAACTGTTCCTGTCCGGGCTTCAACGACAGCGTGTTGACCGCCACGATCGTGGCGGCGGACAGTTCGACGAGACGAAGGTCGGCCATGCGCCCAGGCTATCGGCCCGACGGGGGTGTGCAACCTTCGGGATGCCGCATAGTCACGGACGAAACCCGCAAGGGGCCGTCGCGACGACCACCGAATTATCTTGACATCAAGAGACTTTGCCGACGTGCGATAGGCTGAAACCACACCCTGGCCGCCTCTACGGAGAGATCTGACGTGCCCGATTCCACCATCATCTACACGTACACCGACGAGGCGCCGGCTCTCGCCACCGCGTCGTTCCTGCCCATCGTGCAGGCTGTCACGAAGCAGGCGGGGGTCGACGTCGAGACCCGCGACATCTCGCTCGCCGGCCGCATCCTCGCGGCCTTCCCCCAGCGCCTCACCCCCGAGCAGCAGGTGGGCGACGCGCTCGCCGAGCTCGGCGGTCTCGCGACGCTGCCCGAGGCGAACATCATCAAGCTGCCGAACATCTCGGCATCCATCCCGCAGCTGAAGGCCGCGATCGCCGAGCTCCAGTCGCAGGGCTACGACATCCCCGACTACCCGGACGAGGCGACGAGCGTCGAAGACAAAGACGTGCGCGCGCGCTACGACCGCATCAAGGGTTCCGCGGTAAACCCCGTGCTGCGCGAGGGCAACAGCGACCGCCGCGCCCCGCTCGCGGTGAAGAACTACGCGAAGAAGCACCCGCATCGCAACAAGCCGTTCGGCGAAGGCTCGAAGACCCGCGTCGCCACGATGGGCCACGACGACTTCTTCTCGAACGAGAAGTCGGTCGTGATCGCCGACGACGACGTCCTGTCGATCCAGCACGTCGCCGCCGACGGCACCGTCACCACGCTCAAGGAGGGCCTGAAGGTCCTCCAGGGTGAGATCGTGGATGCCACCTTCCTCTCGGCCGCGGCCCTCGACGCGTTCCTCGCCGACACGCTCGAGCAGGCGAAGGCCGACGACGTGCTCTACTCGGTGCACCTCAAGGCCACGATGATGAAGGTCAGCGACCCGATCATCTTCGGTCACGTCGTGAAGGCGTTCTTCGCCGACGTGTTCGACCGCCACGGCGACGCCCTCGCTGCTGCCGGTCTCACGCCCAACGACGGTCTCGGCTCGATCCTCGCGGGTCTGGCGAACGTCGACGGTGGCGACGCCATTGCTTCCGAGATCCGCGACGCCCTGGCATCCGGCCCCCGCCTGTCGTACGTCAACAGTGACAAGGGCATCACCAACCTGCACGTTCCGTCCGACGTGATCGTGGATGCCTCGATGCCGGCCCTCGTGCGCAACGGCGGCAAGCTGTGGGGCGTCGACGGGGGAGAGGACGACACCCTCGCCGTCATCCCCGACTCCTCGTACGCCGGGGTCTACCAGGCGACGATCGAGGATGTCATCGCCAACGGCCCGCTCGACCCGGCCACGATCGGTTCGGTGCCGAACGTCGGGCTCATGGCCCAGGCCGCCGAGGAGTACGGCAGCCACGACAAGACCTTCGAGATCGCCGCGCCCGGCCGCGTGCAGGTCGTCGCCTCGAACGGCGACGTGCTGCTCGAGCACGAGGTGAACGCGGGCGACATCTGGCGCGCGACGCAGACCAAGGACGTGGCCGTGCGCGACTGGGTGAAGCTCGCCGTGACCCGCGCCCGCGCGACCGGCGCGCCCGCCGTGTTCTGGCTCGACGAGAACCGCGCGCACGACCGCAACCTCATCGCCAAGGTCAACGAGTACCTCGCCGACCACGACACCGAGGGGCTCACGATCGAGATCCTCGCCCCCGCCGAGGCCACCAAGTACTCGCTCGAGCGCATCCGCCGCGGCGAGGACACGATCTCGGTCACGGGCAACGTGCTGCGCGACTACCTCACCGACCTGTTCCCGATCCTCGAGGTGGGCACGAGCGCCAAGATGCTCTCGATCGTCCCGCTGCTCGCCGGCGGTGGCCTGTTCGAGACGGGCGCCGGCGGTTCGGCTCCCAAGCACGTGCAGCAGCTCGTGCAGGAGGACTACCTCCGTTGGGACTCGCTCGGTGAGTTCTTCGCCCTCGCGGCGTCTCTCGAGCACCTCGCCGACACCACGGGCAACGAGCGCGCTCGCGTCCTCGCCGAGACCCTGGATGCCGCGACCGGCACGTTCCTCGAGAACGACAAGTCGCCCGGCCGTGCCCTCGGCACGATCGACAACCGCGGCAGCCACTTCTACCTCGCGCTGTACTGGGCGCAGGAGCTGGCGAAGCAGACGAAGGATGCCGACCTCGCCGCGGTCTTCGCGCCGGTCGCCGAGAAGCTCGCGGTCGAGGAGCAGACCATCGTGTCCGAGCTCAACGCGGTGCAGGGCCACCACGCGGAGATCGGCGGCTACTACCGCCCCGACACCGCGCTCGTCGAGAAGGTCATGCGCCCGTCCGCGACCCTGAACGCGGTGGTCGACGCGCTGCGCTGAGTCGCTGACACGCTGAACCCGGGAGGGGCGGATGCCACTGGCATCCGCCCCTCTGCCGTCGCGACGCGCCCCCGGACGGGATCGCGCCCGCGTCCCACGGCCCGCCGGGACCGGTCGAGTGTCCAAGACACGCCGTAACGGCCGCCCCGATTACGGCGTGTTTTGGACGCTCAACGGGGGCTGCTCGGGCCCGGGGTGCGGGCGCGGAGACGACGAAGGGGGCGGATGCCATGGC